>JAGQHW010000078.1 GCA_020431645.1 Carnobacterium sp.
ATTTTCACTTGTTTCTATTTTTTGTAAAAAAATAGTGCTAGTGATTTTTATTCACCAACACTAAATATTATAGAACCTAAAAAAACTACTGATTTATTTTCAGTAGTTTTTTTGCTGGATAAAGAGAGTACGTTTATAATTTGGCTAATAGTTAAGCATTCAAGTTGACTTAATACTAGAGCTGTATTACTATCACACTACTAAGACTAAAAAAAGTGGGCGTAATTTTATTGGAAAACTTACATAAATTATCAAATAGAAATCTGAAACTCTCACAAATAAAGTCATTTTAGTATCCATTTAATGAGATTTAATGCGGTGTTGCTTGACATAAACTAGTCATTTAGCTCTATTTTTAATTGGAACTAAAAAATAATGGATTCACTTACTTCAACCTAGAAATAGTCCGATATCTTTAATAAAATAAGTAGAAAAGGATTTGAAGTAACAATGGGAAAAAAAGAAACAGTAACTAGTTTAGATACGGAATCAGTAGGGAAATCATTCATAAGGTATCTAGTTCCTTCTGTTGTTGGGATGTTGTTAATGGCTGTTAATATTATTATTGATGGAATTATGGTCGGCAATAAACTTGGATCAGTTGCTCTTGCAGGTGTAGGTATTGCTGCACCTGTTTATAGTATTTTCGTAGCGATGTCGCTATGGATAGGTGTAGGTGCGGCAACTCGTTATTCTGTTATGATGGGTTCCAAACGGCCAGATCAAGCACGGATTATTTTTTCACAAGCGATTAGTTTAATACTAGTTTTAACGATAATGATTGGATTTTCTGCATTTATTTTTAGAACAGAACTTGCTTATTTATTGGGCGCGAATGCAGATACAATTGGGTATACATCAGATTATCTAAATATTTTATTGCTTTTTGGATTTATCTTTACAGCAGAAAATGCTTTTAGTATTTTAGTTCGTAATGATGGTGGTCCGAATACAGCAATGACTGCACTTATTGCTACCTCGGTTGTTAATATCATTCTAAACTATGTATTTTTATTTATTTTTGACTTTGGAGTAAAAGGTACGGCCACTGCGACACTTATTGGTGCGTTAGTGGGTCTTATTATCCTCAGTACGCATTTTTTTAAGAAAAATAATAATTTACGTTTTGTACGTTTTACTATTGATAAAAAGTTGATCGGTCTCATTTTAGTTATCGGCTTTCCAAGTTTTCTTGCAGAAGTAGGTATTTCATTTTTTACAGTTTCACACAATATTGTATCCGAAAATCTTGCAGGAACAGTTGGTGTATCTGCTTTTGCAGTATTGAATTACGTTCATAGCGTCATGTTATTGTTGTTTTTAGGAATGGGATCAGCTATTCAACCGTTAATCAGTTATTATAAAGGCGCTAAGGATGAAAAGAAGATACAAAAAACAATTCAACTCGCAATTGGAACAGCCCTGATAGCTGGTATTTTATTTATGCTTATTGGGCAGTTTGCTGCCACACAAATTGTCAGATTGTTCGGTGACTTCCCTGAAGAAGTCGTAGTATTAGCAGTATCAGGGATTAAATTATTTTTCATTGCCTATCTCTTTATGGGAACAAACTTTGTCATGATGACTTATTATCAATCTATCGGACAAATTCGAATGGCAACATGGATTACTGCAGCACGTGGCATAATTGTGTTACTGATAATGCTTATGATTCTGCCTGAATTATTTGGTTTGACAGGTTTATGGCTTGCCGTTCCAGCATCAGAATTTATTGTACTTTTGACTGTTTATTATTATCATAAAAGATGGCATAGTAAAAACAACCATTCGACATTATAGGATAAAAAGCAGCAACTAAAATTGCGCAGGAGTAAAAGTTACTCTGCTCATTTAGTCGTTGCTTTTTAATTTTTTAGTAGAATAGAGGAGTGGTCATTTGGTGATGAATACTTGCAATAACTTGTTTTCTTATGATCTTTAAGAGATAATGAAATCGTTAACAAGGCTAATGGAAATAAACGGTTTTTCTAAGGTGAAATGATTGGTTAACTATTCATTTAAAGAGAGGTGATAAATATGTCTATTACTACATTGATAGTATTTCTTATATTAGCAAGTGTAGTCTTTAATAGCTTATGTATAGTGAAATTAAAAGAAGAAAATAATAATTTGAAAAAAGAAATAGAACTCTTAAAAAGAAGAATATCCAGTCAATAAATAGCCGGTGAGGTGACTCAAACAGAATAAATAAGTGAACTAGAATACTTTTAAAACGATGACCTTTAGAATAGGTTGTATAAAAAACATACATATTAATCACACTATATACCAAAATAGTAAAAAGAACCTTGAATTTACAAGGTTCTAATGCAAGGACTATTATCGATTTATACTGTTAAAGATTTTCGCTGTGTTTAACAGCCGTTTTTTAGCCATTTATTCTTGAATTTTTCTTTGTACTAGTATGTCTAGTAGACAGATTTTTTATCAGACTCATCTACTTTTATAAAAAATCTGAAATATATAGCATTATTTTCCACCAGTATTTTATCATTTACTGTTATTGGCTGTACATTAGTAGACAAGTCATTCACATAAATGTAATACACTAGATTAAACTGTAAAAAATGTTTGGAGAGATCGGTTTTATTTGTAGCTTAGACAAAATAAAGAGCCAAACACAAGCCTTAATTAGCGAGTGTTTGACTCTTTAACCAATTATTAGTTAAAAGAAAGAACGCGTTCGTCATCATCCATGTACTCTTTATCTTGAGCAGGTGCTTCAATGGAACCAAATGGCATTTGGGCACGCAACTTCCAGTCAGCAGATAAATTCCATTGCGAACGAACAGCATCATCAATCAATGGATTGTAGTGTTGCAAACTAGCTCCGATATTTACGGTTGCTAATGTAGTCCAGACAGAGTGCTGTGCTATTCCAGAAGCTTGTTCTGACCAGATTGGGAAGTTATCTGCATATAATGCAAATTGTTCCTGTAGTTTTCTAACCGTACTCATTTCTTCAAAGAATAAAATCGTTCCATATCCAGCACGAAAAGAATTTAATTTTCCTACTGTTGGAGCAAAATCTTGTCCTTCAGGAATGACTTCTTTCAAAGCAGCTTCTGTTAAATCCCATAAGGTTTCATGAGAGTCTCCAAACAAGACAACTGCACGTGAAGTTTGTGAATTGAATGAAGAAGGGCTTTCTTTGATAGATTTTTTTACTAATTCCATGATCTTTTCGTTAGATAAAGAAACATTTTTACCTAGTGTATAAATAGAGCGGCGTTCTTTTAATAAATCAACGTATTGATTTTCCATATACTGTATTCCTCCTCAGGTGATCGTGCTTATTAATGAAGCATAGAAATATCTTTATATTAAGATGTTTTTATGGTATATTTATCTTAACATAAAGATATTAAAAAAGATAGAAAATAAGCATTTAATTATCTAGTGGAGGGAAAATAATGACAACAAATATTAAATTAATGGTTGTATTTGGAAAAATGGCTCATGCACTTCAAGAAAATTTAAGTAAAAATCTTGAAGAGTTAGGTATGCCATTCAGCTTGTATCCTATTTTGGCCTATTTAAATGAAGTTGAGAGGGCTAAAACTCAAAAACTTGGTGAAGTAGCTGTTATTAGTAGTGGAACAATCACTCATACAGTCAATAAATTACTTAAGTTAACCTATGTAGAAAAAATACAAGATGAACAAGATAAACGCATTTTTTGGATTCAGATTACAAAAGAGGGAAAAAAAAGATTTGAAGCCGTTCATTCAAAGCATATGGAGTACTTGGACGAATTGCTGAAAGAATTTACGGAAGAAGATAAAGTAGCATTAATTGAGTTAATGAAACGGTTTGGAAAAGGAATAACAAGAACAAGCGAGTTAAAAGGAGAATAAAGAGGAGGCTAGAAGAATTCCTAGCCTCCTTTTTATTAAAATAAGTTAATGATTAACTCGACTAAACGTGGTGTCTTCAATAAGTTCTTCTTTATTCACAATATATTTACTATAGACTTTATCGATTACGAGTGCAATAGCGTTATCGCCAGAAACGTTCGCTGCTGTCCCGAAACTATCTTGAGTAATATAAAGAGAGATAAGCAGATTGCCCAATGAACCAGTTGGATCAATACCGACCATATAAACAAATGGAATTGCACTCATAATTGCCCCTCCAGGAGCACCGGGAGCAGCAACAAGTGCGACACCTAAAGTAGCAATAAAACCAGCCATCATTCCAAAACTATGAGGCATATCAAACATCAAGAGTACAGCCGTTACACATGAAGTAATAGTAACGACACTTCCCATAAGATGAATAGTCGCACTTAGCGGGATAACAAATTCTCTGATTTCTTTTGAGACCCCATTTTTGCGAGCACATTCCATATTAACAGGAATAGTAGCGGCAGAAGATTGCGTACCTAAAGCTGTGAAGTAGCCAGGTAATTGATTTTTTAATAAAGTAAGCGGATTTTTTCCAGTGTAAAGCCCAGCTAGTACAAATAATAGAATAAGAAGCAATAATTGCAAACCAATCACGACGATGAATACTCTCCAAAAAACAGATAGAAGAGAAAATACTGCACCACTGTAACTTAAATTTAAAAAATTCCCAAAAATATAAATCGGTAGACCTGGAATAATAAGTGTTTTTAAAATTTGAGTAATAATTTCACCAAATTCAGTGAAGAAATGATACATGACTTCGCCCTTTTTCTCTTTACGCAACCAAGAAATAAAGACTCCAAATAAGAAAGCAAAGACAATTGCTGATGTGACTCCAAATAAAGGCTCCAGTGGTAGAGTAAAGAGTGGAGTTAGTTCAGTCCCTTCAGTTTGAACGGTTTCTCTTATAGAAGCGTCAATAAACAAAGGGAAAAGACTTGAAGCTAAGAAATAAGCAATAAATCCGCCAATCAGAGTATTAGAATAGGCCATCAAAACATTAAGGCCAAGTAACTTTCCAGCCCCATCTGTTAAATCAGAGATACCTTTGATAACATAACCAACAATCATTAAAGGAATAATAAAGGCCAACAATTGGCTAAATAAAGCAGACAAAGTAACAGGGATTTGAAGTAAGAATTCTGGTACAAAGGTTAATTGTCCCACTAACACTCCCAAACCAATGGCAATTAACAGTTTTGGTACAAGTCCAATTTTAACTTTCTTTTGTTTATCTATACTAACTCCTCCATTCTCAACTTAATTCTATATAGAATACTATTTAAACAGTCAATTGTCAAAGCAATAACAAAGAGTGATTGCAAAATAAACGACTTAGTCTCACTGTAGGCATTTATATTTTCCGTCATGGTCTATTATTCTAGTTGTTATTTAAAGTCTGTACAAAAGCAACTTAAAGTCATATACTCACCTATAAAAGGAGATTTTTATGAAAAAACTTTATTTAGTAGTTCATACTCTGTTGTTTTTCGTATTAGTAGGCTGTGACAGCATCACTGACGAAACTATTTTTGTAAAAGGAAATGAATTTTATACTGGATCGACAAAAGAAAAACTCGAAGAAAATAGTAAAATGAACAGACCTTCTAAACTGGTAGTAGTTAGTGATAGCTATTTTACTACTAGTTCCATAGTTGAAATGGGAGAAAAAGATAAAAATGTCGTAAATGAATTACTGCAAGTTCGCGACTATAGACAAAAAAATCGTATAAAGGTCACCCAACATACGATATTATTGAACGTACTCCAAATGGAGATAAAATAGATACCGTTATTTCAGTTAATCATGGAGATTACTATTACTTACTATCCTTAAATCTACTATTGGATGCAAACGTTAACCTAGATAATGAAGCTAGCTTAGCTTCTGCAGCATCGTATGGTGACTTAAATGTGAAAAATACTAGTGATGATGGATCAACGGATTATTATTTTGAGGTTTTACGAAAAATAGTAGTAGAAGACTAATTGGTTTTTTAAGAATAGCAGCTAAAAATTCATTTAGTAAATGGTGCTGTAGAGTAGTAAGCACATAAATTTACTTTACTTAAGGGTATGGTATACTTTACTAAAATGGAAAGAGGTGCATCATGGATAAAAGAAGAATTGTTATTTATACTATTTTATTTTTTGCGACATTAGCAATTGCAACACAAGGGTTTACTAATATAGGCTTAGATGGTTTATTAGTTCCGTTAATTTTTACCTTTGTTTATTTTACAACAATCTTTATTATAGCAACGATTATTAAAAATAATTCGATTGTCGATATCGGATGGGGTATGGGCTTTGTTGTTGGAAGTTGGCTTACATTATTTGTAACAGAAGACCCTACAATATTATCTTATGCTATTGTTGGACTTATTACTGTATGGGGATTGAGATTGTCTTTACGTTTACTAAAAAGAAATTATGGAAAACCCGAAGATTTCAGATATGCACAATGGCGTAAAGAGTGGGGCGATAAAGTTGTTATCATTGCTTTCTTTAGAGTCTTTATGGTCCAAGGCATTATCAACTTTGTTGTTGGGTCTGCAAGTTATTCTGTAATCAAGTACAATGAATTTAGTTTTAACTCAGGTCACCAGTATTTTGTTTATGCGGCATTGCTTGTTTCATTAGTAGGATTATTCTTTGAAGTAGTCGGTGACGAACAGTTAAGACAACACATTAGTAAAGGCTCAGGTAAACTTTTACAAACAGGGCTATGGTCTATCACACGTCATCCAAACTATTTTGGGGAAATATTAATATGGGTTGGATTGTATGCTAGTGGGATTACATTGTTCTTTACTGGTTCTGTAAATCCATGGTATTACATTGCTCTAATCATCTCACCTATTTTAATGAGTACGGTATTGATAAAAATATCCACTCCATTATTAGAGAAAAATATGGAGAAATATGATTCATGGGAAGAATACACAAAAAAAGTTCCAATGCTTTTCCCTTGGGCTAAAAAATAAAAGCAATCCATTATAAGCATTAGACTAAATAAAGTTCAAAAAGCTCCGTGCAGAAGGTAGACTATCGCCTTTTGTACAGAGCTTTTTTAGATTTTATTTTTACGTATCCTTTAGTCGAAAAAGAGGCTTGTTTCATCTTAAAAAAAGAGCTCTGAATCTTCTATTTGTTGGTGTAGTTCTTGTTTATTCGCTTCAAGTTTATCTTGTAAATCCAGAACAGAGCTACCAAGGGTTTTAAGCATACGGCTATTTCGTTTAATTTTTTCCTTCGTATCCCAATCTGAAAAGAAATTATCAAAGAAAATATCAAAAGTTTTACTCATCCCACCAAACGTTTCATAGTTGAGATAAGTATCTAAAGAGAGATCTTTCAATTCTTTATCATAATTTTCTAGTAGCTTTTCCATTTGGTTCATTTTAGCTTCAGCCGTATTAATTTTATCATATTTTAACATATCTAGTATAAAGCTATTGTTTGTAAACATATCCCAAGTGGAATAAGAATCCGCAGACTCCAAGTCGTCTAGTGCCTCGCTAATTCCTGCTAAAACTTTATCTCCAGCAGCAGAAGCTTCGTCCAGCTCTATCAATTCTTGCTTTAATTGAGCACGGTTTATTTCTTCATTAGCAATTTTATCTCTGAAATGTGGATCCTTACTGTAGAGACTATCTTTTAACTGGCTGATTTGGTTACTGGTTTCTTCACTAGCTAATTGAATAGCAGTTAAATCTTTTTGAGCTTCCACTAATAAAGTTGAGGATAGATCTAATTCAACTTTTGCAGCAAGTTTCTCTTGTAGTTCTTTATCAAGTTTTTTGTCATAATGACCCATCAATTGTTTTATAAAGTTAGCTAAAGATTCTGATTGTAATTTCTCGACATCTCGACTTTCTTTTTTTAAGTTTGTCTCTGCGAGCGTAAAGCGTTCACTATTTTTCTGGTATCTTATCTTTGCAGATATCTCTTTTTTTGAAAGAGCTCTTAGTTTTGCTTGTAAAGCTTCATATTCTTCCATTTTCAAACCTGCTTTCTATCCTTAGATGAGTGATTAAAGGTATAGCCAAATACGTCTTCAAAACCATTATGACTTAACTAAAAAGATATCTCAATCAATAAATCATCAAATATAATAGAATGATAGTAGAAATTCTATCAGATTAAGCAAGTAAATCTTGTCCTACTCGAATAGGGTGTGATTTTCAGCTGTTCGAGTAAGTATAATTGATGTGATTGTATCATAAGGACAGACTGTTAATTTTGTCTCCATATAAAAAGCCACTTGGATAGTCAAAATCGTACTAGCGATAACAGCAATGATAGGACGAATAGCCCATTTTATTTATTCGATAATAAAAAAATTCTGAATAGATTGCAAAACTAACGTGATAGCCTTTTTTGATTTATCTTTTTAAATTTGTCATAATAGATAAAGGGAACAATTTCGAACTTAAAAGATAGATACCAAAAATATAAAATTAATTTGAAATAAAAGGGAGAAAATCATTTATGGGGGCTGTACTTATACAAGCGTTTAGTTTTTTATTAGTTATTATGGTAGCTTATCTTTTTAAAGTTGCAAATATATTAGAAGGAAAAGATGGACGTACTATTTCAAAAATTATATTAAACTTAACTTTACCCGCAACAATTATTATTGGATTTAACTCAGTAGAATTGGATAAGATAGTATTCATTATGATTGGATTAGGATTATTAGCGAATATTATTTTTATAACGTTTGGGGGACTGATCTGGCGCAAAAGAAAAACATCTGACCAAGCGTTGATGATTTTCAGTCAAGGTGGATACAATATTGGAAATTTTACCATACCATTTGTACAAGGTTTCTTCCCACAAGCTATTCCATTTATTGGAAGTTTTGATACGGGAAATGCGTTAATGCTTTTTGGAGGGACTCCTATCCTAGCAGATAAACTCACTGGGCAAAATCGTGGTGCAAGAGGGATTGGAGAAGTTATTTTCCGACTTTTTCGTTCTCCAGCATTCACAACATATAGTGTTATGATTTTATTAGCCTTAGTCAACATCACTATTCCAGACACTATTCTTTCAGTAGTCAAATTATTCGCTAGTGGTAATGCCTTCTTATCAATGTTTATGATTGGTCTATATCTAGAACTTACTATTTCTCGAAGCGATTTAAAAAAAGTAACACAGCTTCTTTTCACGCGTTATACTATCGGAATTTTATTTGCATTAGTCTCTTACTTTTTATTGCCTTTACCAGAGATTGTTCGTTTATCTTTAGTTCTTTTAGCACTTGCTCCTATAGCAACGGTTTCTACAATTAATATGGTCGTTTACGGCAATAAAGAATCTCTTTCAGGTTTTTTATCTTCCGCTAGTATCATTCTTTCATTATTATTTATGACACTTGCACTTGCTTTGGCTATGTGAAATAAATAGGAGTATTCTCATTCTTTTCGATACTATTTTTGTAGATAGAAATAAAAGCCATTAATCAAAATAAAAACAAGACTACCTAATCGTTCATTGGATTGGGTAGTCTTGTTTTTATTTTTTCTAAAAGTACGACTAGTCGAGTATCGTCTCAACTTTAGACAAGTTAATAACGTACGGGAGTTTATTTTTCAAAAAATAAAATAGATTAGTTTGGTTACTACTCTATTTTTCTAAGTTGTTTTTTTAACGTAAACTTTTTT
>JAGQHW010000079.1 GCA_020431645.1 Carnobacterium sp.
AATAAGGCTGGATGATTGCCATAACGTTCTGCTAATAATCGATTAATGTGTTGTGTCTTTTCTCGATAAACGGGTGAGCTAAAACAATGGTTGTGACGTGCACCTTGGAGGTGTTTTAATCGTAATTCATTGGTACGCAATACTTCTGGATACTTTTGGGATAACCAAGCCGGCCTTGCACCACTTGGTGTTGCTAAAATAATCGTGCCACCATTTTGATGGATTGTTTCAAAAATAGTATCTAGCCAATCAAATGTATAGACACCTTCTTCAGGCTCTAATGCACTCCACGCAAAAATACCGATGGAATAGGTGTTTGTGTGCGCTAATTTCATTAATTTTAAGTCATCTGCTAAAATATCAGGTCGATTTAACCATTGATCAGGATTATAGTCTCCACCATGCAATAGAGTATTGGCTCTCGTCACTTGTTTTTTTTCACGACTTTTCATATTGATTTACCCCTTTTCTATGTATACTTCCTTTTCACCTTTTTGGAATCGCTTACCAAGTGAAATATACCATAGTCTATTCGTTTAGTAAACTTCAAATCAATTATTAAGTAAAAATATTTACTTAATAAAAAAACTTGCTTATATCACTATTTTCATAGGAATACAAACAAGTTAAAATGAGTTTCAATTCGCCATTGGTGTTCCAAAAAGTTGAACAGCGTAAATATTTTCTCCATCAAAAGAAACGCCGATCCCTATTTCCTCAAAGTCTTTATGAATCATATTTTCATAATGTCCTGGGCTATCTACCCAACCATCAGACAATAACTCCGCCATCCCTGTTTCATCTAGATAATTCGTAGCCATTCCTAGATTTTCACCAGCTAATTGATAGATGTACTGGTAGTCTGCTTCTTCAAGAATGGTAAACGTATCTCTACCGTCTGGTCTCGTATGAGAAAAAGATTGCTCTGTTTCTTTCGCTCGTTTTCGAGCAGCTTTTTTTAATTGAGCATTCGGTGTTAATTCAGCTACATTATTTTCACGGCGAACTTGATTTAATAAATCAAAAATAGTGTTTTCTAGCAGTTGATAATCAATCGTCGCTGTTTTTTCGTTGATTTCTACTTCTGGTTTAGCTACCGCTACTGATTCTTGTACTTGACTTTCAGGAGTTGGTTTCCCTTTTTTAAAAGAACCTTCACCTTCTATAGTAGATTGAATTGATTCAAAAGCAGGAAATTTTTCTACAGTATCAGAAAGAGTATCTCCGACCCAAGTACCTTTTAGTGCATCTGTCTTACCTAGCCAGAAACCTATTATTAATGCCACGATTATGAGCACTATAGAAGAAAATAAACGTTTCATACGCCATCCCCTTTCAATTTAAATTAGTTTAACAAGTTTTGTTAAGAAATAAAAGAGGTTTAGCTAGTTTTTATCGTTTTTCTCTGATTGCACCAGTCGTTTTAATTACTGCTTTATTTCTTTACTCAATTCAATAATTCTATCTACAGAATCAGCTAAATAGTTGATTGTATCATCTAATGGTTTCGTTGTTGTAATGTCTACCCCTGCGACTAACGCTGCTTTTGCAGGTTCGTATTGATCGCCTAGTGCTAAAAATTCTAGCCACTCTTGAATGGCCGGCTGACCTTCTTTTTTAATTCGCAAGAAAGCTTGCGTTGCTATCGTTAATCCTGCTGAATACGTATAAGAATAAAGTCCCATGTAATAATGACTTTGTCGCATCCACGTCAACTCTGCACCAGGATTGATTTCAACAGCATCACCCCAGAATTTAGTCAAAACAGCTTTTTTAATCTCACTCAATTTAGCCGCATCAAAACTTTTCCCTGCATCTACCAATTGATAAACTTCTCTCTGGTAGGCTGCTTCCAATAAATGCGTAATAAAGTTGTGGAAATACGTATTTGTTAACATGTTTGTTAAAGCAAATCGTTCTTTGCGAGCATCCGTACTGTTTCGTTTCAATAAATCAGTTAGCAACAGTTCATTGAAGGTAGACGGTGCTTCTATTAAATAAAGCGATGGCTCTTCACCTAAAATAGAGTTAGCATTTGCAGATAATATCGCTTGTCCGGCATGGCCAAATTCATGAATCAACGTATACACATCAGACAGTTGATTTGTCCAAGACATTAGAACATAAGGATGCTTACCGTAAGGATTAGTACAAAAACCACCTGTTGATTTCCCTTTATTTTGAACAAAATCTACCCAGCGTTCTGGGTAAGCTTTTAAAATTAAGTCTACATAGTCTTGACCTAAAACACTTAAAGCATCAGCGACTAATTCTTTAGACTCCTCAACCGTTACATTTAATGAATACGTTGAATCTAAATCAATTTTTAAATCAGCGTACGTCATTTTATCTAACTTATTTTCTTCTTTAACATGTGTAATGTATTTTTGCATAATTGGAGCTAAATCATCCATAATCGTATCGATTTGACGATTATATAAGTCACGGTCTACTTCTTGATCAAATAATAAGTAATCAAATACTGAATCAAAACCTCGCATGGTAGCTAACGTTTTTTCTTTTTGTACTTGTGTATAATACGTTTCTGCTACTGCATTTTGATAATTTGCTAAAACGGCTGAAAATTTATCAAAAGCTGCACGGCGAATAGCTGTATCACTATGATACATGTAATATTCTTCGTAAGAAACAAAGCTTAATGGATATTCTTTGCCATCAACAGTAAAATTACCAAAATCCATATCTGCTAAGCGAGCTTGCTCATAAATAGATTCAGGTGCATTTAATACTGGACCAAGTTGCGCTAGTGCTTTTTCTACTGAGGGATCTAATTGAATGCTCTTTTTTTCTTTAATGTGTCGAATGTAAGCGGCAAAGGATGGCTCTATTTGTACAACTTGCTGAAGAATATCTGAATCATTTGCCATTAATTCAGAATCAAAGAATGATAATTGAGTATTTATCTCTGCTAACAAATTATTTACAAAACGAGAAAGCTCTGTATTAGCTGGATTCGTAATATCTGCGGCTTCTGGTAAAAAAGCATAATGATTGATTAAAGAAGCTGATTGCATAATTTGTTCATACTCTTTTAAAGCTGATTCGATAGTCTTAGCATCATTCAACTGTTCCTCATACTCGCGACAAAATTTATCTGTTGCTGCTTTCATTTCTTCGATAGCCTTCTGAAAATCTTCCGTTGTTTCGTAAAGAGCCGTTAAGTCCCACGTTAATTCTTCAAGAACATCTGCTCTATTTTTTAATTTTTCTTGTCCCATTCTTAATCGCCCCTTTTAATTCTTTCCATTATTTTCTCTATTCATTTTATGTTATTTTCTGATTAAGTATACCATTAAAATAAAAAATACTAAAAATAGACTAGTTAAAACTAGCCTCTAACCTCTTTTAAAACTCAGCGTAAGATAGATAAAGTGAGAATGTTTATCCGTGTCAGACTAGAATGTAACAGAATGAATTATTCGGCTAAATCAGCGATATGAACTTTGCTTTCATTCCATAGCTCTTTTCGTGTGTAACTATCTTTTCCATTCAAAATAACGGTTCCATCACTTTCAATAGCTGTCTCACTACCTAACCAACTATTATATGCTGCTAAAAGAAGATTAAATCTTTTCTTTTTTCCTTTTTTAAGAGAAAAAGAATCCACTATATCTTTATTATAGTGAGATCTGAGAAATTTGACCTTACCATTATCAAATTCAATTTTTAGGATACTTGCAACCATTTCTACCTTTATAGCTTTTGGAATTTGTTTGCTCATTATTTTTCCTTCTTTATATCTAGCTGCTATCTAGTTGTAAATACGGTTTCATTTTAATCTTTTGTTCTTAACAATTCAACTAAAGATACGATTAGTCTCTAATAAATTTAAAAAAACTTCTTTATTTCTTTCTATTGAGTATACTTAATCCAGTGAGTGTCTTAAAATCTAGTTTGTAGAATTAAAAAGGAGGAATCAATTGTTTTGAGTATTAAGAAAAATTATTTCATCCTAGCTATCCTAAATTGTTTATTTTTGGGAACCTACTTTATTTATTTAACTTTTCCTATCTATTTTGGATATTATCCAATTGGAATAGCTCAATTTATTTTATTGCTTGTGGCTTTATTCTTTTTAGTCCTTCATGTAAAGAACTTCATTTTTATTGCTTATAAAAAGATTAAATAGTCTTCTGTTTTACTTTTTATAGCCTATGTTCCTTCTATTCTTTTTATGATTTATGCTGTTTTTGTCTGGTACGCTTTTAGTCCATAAAAATGAAGAAGACTTTAATTCGTTATTCTATTGTTCTCTCATGTGAATTCGGTTACAATTAAACAGACAAGAAGACTAGTTGATTAAACAATTAGAGGGGGAAATGATGTGAAGAAGGATACTATGGTTTACCATGACGTTCGTAATGATGAAGAGTTGTTGGAGGCCTTACGTAAAAGAGAATTCTACATTCTTATTAAAGGGGAATACAACGATAAAGTTAAAAAACTAGTCAAAACAAAATTAACCGACGATGAGTTAATTGGAGTAGAGCTAGGCTCGGGTGGATCACTATCTCTTTTCTCTGAATTAATCTATCTTATTCTCAACTTATTTAGCAAACAATCTAGAATAGATAAGAAACTAGAAAGTAAAATCCGTCAATATAATTTTAAATTAGATAATGATAAAAATCTTCTCTTATATTTGAGACAATTAGATTATTAACTAAATAGAATGTAGAGAGAACCCATAATTGAGGTTCTCTTTTAATTTTTAATAAAGGATACCAGTAAAACCGAACGACAAAAAGCGACTTAGCAAACCAGTCTCTGAGGACATCCTTATCCTCGACTTATCTTTGGAGTTTACTTTTAATGCACTTAAATCTGACAACGTTTCATTCATATCAACTAATGCTGTTTTTTAGACTACGTTTTTTAGACTACGTTTTCTAGATATACTTCCATCAAAACTACCCAATTCTATTAAATGTATCCTAATTTTTTATATCATCATACTTAAAAGTAAAATAATTCTTCGAATTTTTTATCTAAAGCAACACATAAAATTAACGCTAATTTAGCTGTTGGATTAAATTGTCCCGTTTCTACAGAACTGATTGTGTTACGAGAGACTCCTACTATTTCTGCTAATTCCCGTTGCGATAAGTTAGCAGCTTTTCTTACTTCTTTCAAGTGATTTTGAAGGATCAATTCATCTGTTTCCATAAAATCCTCCATTCACCATGTTTGAATGATATACCATACGAGAAGACTAATACAAAGTAGACCTGTAACGATACTCATCCAAAGATAATGGTTTTCTTTGCTCGCTTTATAGCGAAAGAAAGCCCCTACTGATAAAAAAACAAATAATAAAGCTGGAATATCTCCAAATGGTAACTCTCGGTAAATCTGATATCCCATTATTAGTAAAGATAAAAAGCTTAATCCATAAAACCCTTGTAAATCTGACTGAGTATTTACATCTGTCTTCCCTTCATCTTCTCCTGTTTTACGATACCTTTTCAAAATCTCTTCTTTTTCCATTTATTCACCTCGCCAAGTTTTGTTTGCAATCTAAGTATATTTATACCAAGTTTACTTGTCAACAAGAAATTAAGTACATGGCTATCTTATTTTTTAATTTAGTGAAAAAGTGTCTGAAAAGATTAGACAAAATCTGAGAGCGTGCTAGTAAAGATTTGGCATAATTTAGTATACCAACACAAATTTTGGTTAAGCTTTATAATGTAAAAACTAGCTATTTTCTTTGCCACTTTCTTTAGAAGAGACTTTATTTAAAATAAGAAATCTTTGTATTGCCTAACTATTTTGGAGAACACCTTTTTAGTCATACTTGTATTGTGTATTATAAACGCATATAATTATGTCAAAAGAATAAGGGAGTTAGTTTATGAAACATGGCATACTCATTTATCAAGTACCCGCAATGACCGACAGAACTATTTTCGCCGAAGACTATGATTTCACGGATTTTTCATTCTTGGGTATTGGAAAAGGGAAACGATATCTAGATACATTAAAAGCTGAATTAGTAAAATTAGACTATCCGGTTAGTGTTGTAAAGGATGATACTCGAGCTGATTTAGAAGAAATAATTTCTCGTCAGTATGATTTTGTCATTTGTACTCCTGGACTGCAAAAAAAAATAATCTTAAAAGATAAACTACCGCAAATCTTTTTTATAGATTCGTTAGACTATCATAATTCACTAATTTCTAAAATAATTAGTAATATAAAAAATGATGTTTTGTAACAGTCCAGTGTTAAGGAAATTAGTTTTTTAAAAAAGGTCTTCTCACCTTATACATGAGGTGAGAAGACCTTTTTCTAATTAATAAAATTAGTTAGAAAATTAGTTGAGTTACTCGATACAGATAAATGACGTAGTAAACTCATGAAATTGCTTGTAACTATGTGTATCTAGAATCTAGTTAAATCACTTTAAATCTATGATATTCCGTAAATCTTTTAACTGAGAACTAGATAGTTTACCTGTTCTACCTTCGGAACCTATGCCATTTACTACTGTTGATTCATCTTCGTCAAACCAGACACTAATAGGGTTTGTAAATGTACCGTCGTTATCATGACGTATTAGTACTATTATATCTGCATACCCATTCGTTTCGTCTAGTCCCTCAGTAAATATAATTTCATCAAACCAATTTTCAAATTCAGCTATCTTTTTTTATCCTTTATTTCTCTAGAAAATTTGTAACTTGTTTCATCTACTTGGCTTCCAACCTGTATTAGTTTATCAGACTCCATAACCTTTGATAAAATAAGAAAAAGTGCTAATAAAATACCAGCAGTAAAAAATAGTCGTTTCTTTTTGATAAAACCACAACCTTTCTTTATTTTGAAAAATAGTAGATAAGATAATATTGTTGTCCTAAATTTTTTTAGAAGTTATGAGAAAAGATAATAACATTCATTGAGATAATCAAAGTTTTATTTCATATCCATATTCATGTAAAATAAAATCATCAGCAATAATCTCATCGTAAATTCCTGTAGCCCTTACAAATCCACTCTTACTATACAGACGAATAGCAGGTTTATTTGTATCAACAACAAAAAGTCGCAGATGCTTTACTCCTAATTTTTTTGCTGTTTCTTTTGCCTTAGTAAGCATTAAACTGGCGATTCCTTTTCTTGAATAATTCACATTTACTCCTAAACGATCTAAATATAAATTTTTTTCACCCTTATATTTCCATTCCACACTTCTCTCACCTGAGTTTGTATCACATAAGGCAAACGCAGCTACAATTTCATCATCGTTTAATAACAAGTACAATTTATTATTTTTTATATCCTCTTTGAAAAAAGAGCAAGGATAAACATCGTCCCATATCTGAATTTGATTATCATTCATACTTTTAATTATTTCTTTGTACACATTTTTAATCTGAGGTAAATCATTCATAACTGCTAATCTAAAATCCATACTATTAGTCTCCTCGAATTTCAATAGGATCGTGTTATTTTACACCATCATAAATAATATATTTAGGAACATTTCTGTCTATTGATATATAAAATTGTACAGAGTAAAAACTTGAAGACCTCTTACTTTCGTATTACACTGTATATACAAAAAAGGAGGTTGATTTTAATGACTGTTCTATCATTAAGAATTGATTCTCAAGAAGAAAAACCACTTAAAGAATACGCTAAATCTAAAAATATTACCGTTTCTGCTCTATTTAGAAACTTTGTTTTAGAAAAAATAGAAGATGACATTGATTTGGATTTATGTCACCAATCTATGAAGGAGCACAAAGAGTATCCTCAAAGTAACTCCTTTGAAGATATGTTGAAGGTTTAATAGCGGATATTTACGATGAAACAGTTACTATTTTAATACTAGAAATTGGGCATAGAAAAGATAGTTATCAATGAATGTATGAAGATACTTATAGACGCGTGCCTAGAGCCTTATTAAACTAAGGTTCTTTTTCTCTATTTGTTGGTTTTTCATACTTTAGAATAAGACAAACTCAGCTAAGTATTACTAACTTTCTCAAAAATTTAATTTTTTCCATTTTCTAATTTTTGTACGAAATGATTTGAAAGGAGAGACACTATTAATATGAACCCATTTCCATATTGGCCATTTAGTAGGAGTAGATGAAGCCCATCTTCTAACATCTTGTTCAAAAAGTTCTTTTTCAGTAAATGAATTAACCCATTTAATAAAGTTTTTGACAGTATTCATATACTCATTTTTTAATTCTGATAAGGAAAGGTTTTTATATTCAGTATAAAAACTTTGATACAAGCCACCTAACTCATTCCATTTATAACTTAGAGCAGGTGTAACAACATCTTTACCTTTAAGTTCATCTTTGTCCCAAGTCATCAGTAAATTGAGCCAGCCTAATTGATAAGCAATCATTTGAGAAGGTGTACGGTCAATTCCTTCAACCAAAAGATCTCTATCCTTATCATTCAAATCTTTAAACTCATTGATAAATAAATTGGCTGTTTTTTCTATTTCTAGAATTAATTCTTTTTTATTTTCATAGTTTGGCATTATTTAGTCTCCTTTATTTGAATTTCACTTAATTACACTTAAGACAAACTAAATTTATATTTTGGCATACATGAAATGACATAGATTCGTCTATACTAAACCTTTTTAAATCAAGGTCCTAGGATTGTTACTTTTTACTACTTTAACTAACGAGATACACTGTTTTCTTTTAAAAGGCATATCTAAATAATTAAATAGGGAAATAATTTTCACTATATTTTGATCATCATATTCTGTTGAATTCATTATGTTGATTAATTCTTTGAAAAAAATTAACATTGTTTTCTCATACATCTTATTAATCGTTTCAGAGACACTATTTTTAAGTTCCTGGTAAAAAAAGACAGATTGGCTAACATTATTTTTTGTAATAAATAGTACTAAAATATTAGACAGTAAAGAAAACACTTCATTGTTGTATCTCCTTAATAAGCTAAAGTGTTCTAATTTATTTTTGGCATGCTTGTAAAGTAACAATAATAGTTCTTCAGAAAAAAAGTCTAATGAGTTAGTAAACAAAACAAGCTCATAGTAAGTCCACTCTTCGCAATTTAGAAGGTATTCTTTTAATAATTCTACATTTTTTAAATTAGGTTTTTCTTCTAAAATAGAGCTTATTGTTAAACTTGTTAATGCTGAGTAATGGCAAAATTTTATTTGATTCGTAGTCCAATATTTCTCTATAGTACTTTTTTCTAATTTTCTTAAACTTTCTATGTCGTTTGAGTAAAAATATTTTGAATATTGAGTAATAAAATCATGGTTATCTTCTATCTTATAATTGTTGTAGGTGAAATAAAATTCTTCTAAAGAAATATTTAAATTAGATAATATTTCAAATAATTTTTTAGAAGTAGTGTCACTTAGTCCTTTTTCAAATCTTGAACGTGCAGGACGACTTAAAATATCACTATAGACGTTTTTTGATTTCAACTTCTTAGATAACCTGATAGACTTAATCACTTTTCCAGTATCCATACAATATCCACCTTTTTTTGTTACTTATTATTAACATTTTACCACATAAAATCAATACTGATATATCATTAGTTGGAGAAGAAGAAGAA
>JAGQHW010000007.1 GCA_020431645.1 Carnobacterium sp.
CCTGAATAAAATACAGCCCATAAGAGACTAACGATTAGGAAGAAGCTTGCAGCTGCGAAAGTATTATTTGTTGTCTGTAGAAAGCTAATTTTTTGATAACTAATTAACTCTAAAATAAAACATATAGTTAAAATTATGCCGGTTATTTTAATAGGGGTGATTCTCTTCATTTCAAAACCTCCTCATATTGGATGATAAGTTTTAATTTACAGTATATTGAAATAAA
The DNA here is from genome assembly GCA_020431645.1 of Carnobacterium sp. GTDB lineage: Bacteria > Bacillota > Bacilli > Lactobacillales > Carnobacteriaceae > Carnobacterium_A. The sequence goes on from JAGQHW010000007.1 coordinate 227, forward strand.
ATACAATAATAAAATCTAGTTAAAAACTTGATGATAAATTGGCTAGAAAACCTGTAATTCCGCCATTGTTTTCTAATTTTAAGTTTTTTAGAAATAAAATTTTTAAAAAAACTTTTGCATTTATCCCTGTAACAAGCTATTCTATATAGTATATTCTCTTTTCGAATAAAATATAAATAAATCACTGGAGGTGCTCAAATCGATGAAAAGTTATGCTAAATATCTTGGGAAACGTATCCTGTATATGTTTTTGACATTATTCTTAATTGCATCGATCACGTTTTTCTTAATGAAGCTTTTACCTGGAACACCATATAGTAACCAGGACAAGCTTTCGGAAGAACAAATTTTTATAATGAATGAAAAATATGGATTAAATGAACCGCTTCCGGTTCAATATGTAGTCTATATGTCACGCTTGTTGGGAGGAGATTTAGGGACATCTTTCCAGTTTAATAATACTCCTGTAACGGAATTATTATCAACCAGAGTAGGCCCCTCACTGCAGCTCGGAATTCAAGCTGTTGTCTTAGGCACAACCCTGGGAATTATTCTAGGCGTTATAGCGGCTATGAATCAGAATACATGGATAGATACAACAGCGACTTTCACGGCCATTCTTGGTCGATCTATACCTAACTTTGTTATCGCCGTATTATTACAATTAATTTTTGGAGTTTATCTAAAATGGTTCCCTATTGCTCTTTGGAATAATGGATTTAGTTCATCAGTTTTACCAACACTGGCCTTAGCTATTGCACCACTCGCCGACTCTGCACGTTTTATCCGTACTGAAATGGTAGAAGTACTTAGCAGTGATTATGTTGAATTAGCACGTGCTAAAGGATTAAGTCGTTTGACAGTAGCGTTTAAACACGGAGTACGTAATGCGTTAATTCCTTTGGTTACGATATTGGGACCGATGGCTGTTGCATTAATGACTGGATCATTAGTAGTAGAAAATATATTTGCAATACCAGGAATTGGTGAACAATTTGTAAAATCAATTTTGACTAATGATTACCCAACTATTATGGGTGTGACAATATTATACTCAGCAATGTTAGTAGGGATTATTTTAGTTGTTGATGTCTTATACGGGATTATTGATCCTCGTATTCGTGTAACAAATGAAGGAGGAGACGAATAAATGAACAACTCAAAACAAACGGTTGACGAAACAATAAAACTGTCTCCTGACATGTTCAATCCTGCTGATAGCTCTGATAAAGTTGATAATGAGAGAATATCTGCACCTTCACTTAGCTTTTTAGAAGACTCGTGGAGAAGGTTAAAGAAGAATAAAGCTGCTGTAATTAGCTTGTTTATCTTAATCATCTTTATTATGCTAAGTGTTTTTGCACCAATTGTTTCGCCTCATGATCCTGATTTCCAAATCGTTTCACATGCGAACTTACCGCCCAAAATACCAGGTCTAACTATTAATGGCTTAAATGGAACACAAGCCCTTGGAGATACACGTGTTGATAAGTACGAGCAACAAGGTGTACCTGAAGGTGTAAGTTACTATTTAGGAACTGACGGGTTAGGAAGAGATTTATTATCTCGTATTTTACATGGTACACGTGTTTCGCTACTTATTGCATTTGTAGCAGCGTTTTTTGATTTAACGATTGGTGTTATCTACGGTTTAGTCTCTGGCTGGTCCGGTGGTAAAGTAGATAATGGGATGCAACGTGTTTTAGAAATTTTATCTGGAGTACCAAACTTAGTAGTTGTTATACTTATGTTGTTAGTTTTAGATCCAGGTATTAAGTCAATTATCATTGCGTTAGCTATTACGGGCTGGATTTCTATGGCACGTGTTATTAGAGCTCAAACGTTAAAATTAAAAAATCAAGAATATGTTTTAGCTGCAAAAACATTGGGCGAATCACCCATTAAAATTGCATTCAAGCATTTAATTCCGAACCTATCAGGAATCATCATCATTCAAACAATGTTTTCAATTCCAGCTGCAATTTTCTTTGAAGCTTTCTTGAGTTTCATCGGTATAGGAATTCCAGCTCCTACAGCATCATTAGGAACACTGATTAATGATGGATACAAAACTTTCCGCTTCTTACCTCATTTAATGTGGTATCCGGCAGCAGTTATCTGTATCTTAATGATTTCATTTAACTTGTTAGCTGATGGTTTACGAGATGCATTTGATCCAAAAATGAAAGATTAGCGAGGTGAAACCGAATGAATAATGTATTAGAAGTTAAAAATTTAAATATCACATTCGACACCTACGCTGGTAAAGTAAAAGCTATCCGTGGTGTCAGTTTCAATCTGAAAAAAGGTGAAACTTTGGCAATCGTAGGGGAGTCAGGTTCTGGAAAATCAGTAACGACTCGTAGCATCATGCGCTTACTTTCTCAAAACGCAAATGTCGAAGATGGCACAATCCTATATAATGGTGATGATTTAATTAAAAAGACTGAAAAAGAAATGCAAAAAATTCGTGGAAAAGATATCGCAATGATTTTCCAAGATCCAATGACGTCACTTAATCCAACAATGACAATTGGAAAACAAATATCTGAACCAATCCGTTTACATCAAAAATTGAATAAAGAAGAAGCTACTAATAGAGCTCTTGAATTATTAAATTTAGTAGGATTGCCGCAAGCTGAAAAACGAATGAAGCAATATCCACATCAATTTTCAGGTGGGCAACGACAAAGGATCGTTATAGCAATAGCATTAGCTTGCAATCCAGAAATATTGATTGCAGATGAGCCAACAACGGCATTAGATGTAACGATTCAAGCTCAAATTCTTGACTTGATGAAGGAATTACAAAAGAAAATATCGACTTCAATTATTTTTATTACACATGATTTAGGAGTAGTAGCCAACGTAGCTGATCGTGTAGCTGTAATGTATGCAGGGAAAATTGTTGAAGTAGGGACTGTAGATGAAATATTTTATAATCCTCAACATCCTTATACATGGGGACTAATTAGTTCTATGCCAACTCTTGAAACAGAAAAAACTCTATATGCTATTCCAGGAACACCTCCAGATTTATTAGATCCGCCGGTAGGAGATGCGTTTGCACCTAGAAATGAATTCGCAATGAAAATCGACACAGAACTTGAACCTCCTTTCTTTGAAGTTTCTGATACACATTCTGCAGCTACATGGTTATTGCATCCTGATGCTCCAGCAGTTACTCCACCTGCTGAAATTAGAGCAAGACAAGCTCTTTACAAAGAGAAATTTGCCAACTATTATGGTAAAAATGAAACCTCCGTTTTTAGTTCTGAAAACGAAGTAAAAGGAGGCTTATAAAAATGGAGCAAAGAGAAAAAATATTAGAAGTTAAAAATTTAAAGCAATATTTTAATGAAGGCACTAAAAATGAAGTACGTGCGGTTGATGATATCACATTTGATATTTTTAAAGGTGAGACGTTTGGTTTAGTTGGAGAGTCTGGTTCAGGTAAATCTACAACAGGGCGTTCAATTATTAGACTTTATAATCCTACAGACGGAGAAATTGACTTCGAAGGAACAAAAGTCCATAGTATCAAAGGCAAAAAAGATATGCTGAAATTTAGAAGAGATATGCAAATGATCTTTCAAGACCCATATGCATCTTTAAATCCTAAAATGAAGATTCGTGATATTATTGCTGAAGGAATAGATATTCACGGTTTAGCTTCATCAAAAGAAGACCGTAATCAACAAGTAGATGACTTACTTAAAACGGTTGGATTGAATCCAGATCACGCTTCTCGTTACCCACATGAGTTTTCAGGGGGGCAACGTCAGCGTATTGGTATTGCAAGAGCACTAGCTGTAAAACCTAAGTTTATTATTGCAGATGAGCCTATTTCTGCGCTAGATGTTTCCATTCAAGCACAAGTAGTAAATTTATTGATGGAATTACAAAAAACAAAAGACTTAACATTCTTATTTATTGCACATGATTTGTCTATGGTTAAATACATTAGTGATCGTATAGGGGTAATGAATAGCGGTAAATTACTTGAGTTAGCAGCAGCTGATGATGTTTACAACAGACCACTACATCCGTATACTGAAAGTTTATTATCCGCTGTTCCTTTACCAGATCCAGAGTATGAACGTAATCGTATTCGCACACCATATATTCGCAGAGAAGAAACAGATGAACCAGAGGCACTAAGAGAAATAACTCCTGGACATTTTGTTTATTGTCGTGAGTCAGATATTCCTGCTTTAAAAGAAAAGAAAGCAAACTATACAAAATAAAATACTATAAAAAAGTACATGCTATTTGAGGAAAAAAATCTCACGCTAGCATGTACTTTTTAATAACTTATTATACTAGATTAATTCATTATAAAATGATAGATATCACTTTACCAATGTTTTTACTATTTGAAATAACACTAAATAAAAAATATCAAGTTTAAAGACCTGTTTATTTTTTAAAAGTGACAAAAAAATGACAAAAACTATAGCATTTCTTTTTAATATGATATATAATAGGTTATGTAAGGAAGTAAAATAAAGTTATATTTTACTTTTATAAACGCTTACTAAATTAATTCGACTAGAAAAGGGGAGAATAACATATGGTAACAATTTACACATCACCTAGTTGTACTTCATGTCGTAAAGCACGAGCTTGGCTAGAAGAAAACAACATTACTTACAAAGAACGAAATATTTTTTCAGAACCACTAGATATTCCTGAAATTAAATCTATTTTAAGAATGACAGAAGATGGAACAGAAGAAATTATTTCTACAAGATCTAAAGCTTTCCAAGAACTAAACATCGATTTAGAAGAACTGCCACTTCAAGACTTATTTGTTCTCATTCAAAATAATCCTGGATTATTGCGTCGTCCGATTATGGTAGATGAGAAGAGACTACAAGTTGGTTATAACGAAGACGAGATACGTCGTTTCTTACCAAGAGAAGTACGTGCAATTGAGTTATTGAGAGCTCAAAGAATCGTTGGCTATTAAAGTTTAAATTTAATTTTGAAAAAGTCTGTCACTTATATTTATTTTAGTGATAGCTTTTTTTTAATCCTTTTTTCAATAGTTTAAAATGCTTTCACGTAAGTACATTTATCTTTACATTCTAAATATTTGCTTTAAAATAGTTAGTATGAATATTCTTTGCTATAGTTGATTTTAGTAAGGAATTAAGAAGTGAGGTGTAGAACTATGGAAATGGAGCATATTAATGAGAACACAATTCGTGTGCTTATTGAAAGTACGGATCTAGAAGAAAGAGGAATAACTTTTTTAGATCTTTTGGGAAATCATAAACAAATTGAAGATTTCTTTTATAGTATTTTAGAAGAAGTAGATGTAGATGAAAAGTTCCATGAATCTGATGCTATCACATTTCAAGTTTTGCCAAGTGGAAGTGGACTAGAACTATTTATTAGTAAGGGTGGTTCTTTAAGTGAAGATATTGATTTCTCTTCAACTTCTGGAAATTTTGAAGCAAATGAATTCTCTAAACTTATCAAAAAACAGTTAGTAGACGATGACGAAAAAGAAGAGAATTATCTAAAGGATTCAAGTAAGACAACTCAAGAAGTTGTGTTGAGATTGAACGAGTTCGAAGATATGGTTTCTTTATCCAAACAACTCTATTTAGAAAATGCTACGTCTAAACTTTTTTTGTATAAAAATAGTTATTTTATTCATATGATATTTTTCACAGAAGAAATAACGGAACGAAGTGTAGAAGACCAAATCACTGTAGCATTAGAATTTGCTCAACGAACTCCTATTACACAAGGTATCTTAACAGAACATGGTAGTCTAATAATGGAAACTAATGCATTAGAGTTGACTCGTTTTTATTTTAAATGAATACTTTAAAAAACAATGGTTAGAAATTACTATTTCTGACCATTGTTTTTTATTTTTTTATTAAATAAAGAAACATTTTGCGGATAGTAAATAAAACCGTATGAATGGAAGTGTTCCTAATGTTGGTAGCTTTAGATGAAAAAAATGAACTGATTTATGCTCATTCATTAAAAGAAGTCACAAAGATAACGAGTCATTATTACTGTCCTAATTGTAAAGATAGTGTATTTTTGAAAAAAGGAAGTCTGAAAGTAGCCCACTTTTCACATTTTAATCAAACAAATTGTTCTTCATTTTCAGAAGGTGAAACAAGAGAGCATCTAGAGGGGAAGCAATTATTGTACGAATGGTTTACTAAACAAGGCCTCGTTTGCCAATTAGAAGCTTACCTGCCTGACTTAAACCAACGTCCTGATGTACTTGTCTGGATAAATCGAACTGATGCAGTAGCTATCGAATTTCAATGTAGCTCATTGCCCCTAAAAAGAATGATAGAAAGGACAATTGGGTATAAAAGTAAGGGATATGATGTTTTTTGGATAGTTGGGAAACAATTTAAGCTAGATGATAAAATTTCAGCTTTTCAACGACTTTTTATTTATAGTAATGATAAAATTAAATCAAGTTTTTTTTTCTTAGATGTGATAAAGAAAACTCTTTATTCTTATTCAAATATTCAACAGCAAAATGCAACACAAAAAATAGTCTATGACAAATGTTTAGTAAAGTTAGATAAATTTACCCTAGTTGATGTGCCAGTTCTAATAAAGAAACTTTCTGCTAAAAAAAGAGGTAAAGAAAGCGATATTTTAGCTAAATCCAATGAATTAATGCAAAGTCATCATTATCTTAACCAAGGAAGGATGTATCAAACGCCAGAATTAATATTATTTCAAAAATATATTTATTGTAGAGGCGACTCTTTGATTTCATTGCCGAAAGAAGTTTATTTAAAAGTAACAAATCAGATGATGATTAAAACACTTCCCCATTTTTGGAAATATATTTTACTTAAATGGCTTTCAAAAAAGACTATTGATTCAGTAATCACTCTGAAACAACTGGATGAACAGATAAACGAAATGATAGATAATAGGGAAATAATTTTTTATGAAATGCCCTTAATTTCATTAAAGGAACAGAAAAAGCCACTCTATTCTTATATTCGTTTATTAATAAAAGTAGCTATCTTAGAGGAAAAAAATTCTGAACAATGGATTTTGAAAAGAAAACCGTATTATTATAAAAATGAACAAGAAAAATTAACGAGTTTTTCAAAGGAACTCTCTTTACTGAAGTAAATTGTATGGTAAAATTGAAAGTGTTTAAATCAAAGGGGGACAATAAAATGAGCGAATTTAAAAAATTGCTAAAACGTGAAGAAGTACCTAAAAAATTAACATGGAACTTAGAAGTTATTTTCAAAACAGATGAAGATTTTTTTGTTTCTTATCGAGATTTAGAAAGCAAAATAACTGAAATTAAATCATTCCAAGGAAAGCTGAGCAACAGTTCGGAGATGTTATTAAACAGTATCCAATCGATTTTAGAAGTTTCTAATCAATTAGAAACAATTTATGTGTATGCTCATTTGAAGAATGATCAAGATACAACCAATACTGTCTACCAAGCAATGTTTGAACAAGCTTCACTTTTAGCAACCAAAATAAGTGAGTCTATATCGTGGTTTGAACCAGAAGTATTAGAAATATCAGAAGAGACGTTATCGAAATTCTTAAAAGATAACAAGGAACTAGCTGCTTATCAACATTTTATTGATAAGCTAACAGCTTTGAGGAAACATGTTTTAACAGCTGAATCAGAGTCGTTGTTAGCAGGTGCGGGTGAACTATTCGGGGCTTCAAGTCGAACGTTTAACATTCTAAATAATGCCGATATTCAGTTCCCGACGATAGAAGACAAAGACGGGAATACAATACAATTATCTCATGGGGTTTATGGGCAAGTAATGGAAAGTACAGATCGTTTACTCCGAGAAGCAGGATTTAAATCGCTATACAAAGTTTATCAAGGGTTAAATAATACTTTTGCAAGCACTTTATCTTCTCATATTAAATACCACAACTACAACGCCGCTGTCCATCACTACGGATCAGCACGTGAAGCAGCTTTATCAGCTGGCCATATACCAGAGGCAGTATACGATACTTTGCTATCAGTAGTAGATGAAAATATTCACCTACTTCATCGTTACGTTGCATTAAGAAAAAAACTTCTTTCGGTTGGTGAGTTGCATATGTATGATATGTATACACCAATCATGGGGGAAGCTACTATTGAATTTACTTATAATGAAGCAAAAGAAACTGTTTTAAAAGCACTAGAACCTTTAGGTGAAGAGTATCAGGCAGTATTAAAACAGGCTTTTGATGACCGTTGGATAGACGTTGTGGAGAATGAAGGGAAAAGAAGTGGAGCTTATTCCTCTGGAGCATATAATACAAAACCGTATATTTTGTTAAACTGGCACGATTCATTAAATCATCTTTATACATTAGCACATGAGTTAGGACACAGTGTTCACAGTTATTTCACACGAAAAAATCAACCGTATGTTTATGGAGATTATTCTATATTTTTAGCAGAAATAGCCTCGACAACAAATGAAAATCTTTTAACTGAGTATTTATTGAAAACTCAAACTAAACCAGAAATACGTTCATATATTTTAAATCATTATCTAGATGGATTTAAAGGAACAATATTTAGACAAACACAATTTGCTGAATTTGAGCATTTTATACATGAAGAATCTGCAAAAGAAACACCTTTAACGGCAGATTTTTTAAATCAAGCCTATAAAAAATTAAATGCTAAGTATTATGGCCCTTCTGTTTCACAAGACCCAGAAATTGGCTATGAGTGGTCTAGAATTCCACATTTTTATTATAACTATTATGTCTATCAATATTCGACAGGTTTTTCAGCTGCTACAGCACTTGCTGATAATATTTTAAAAGATAAATCTAGTAAATCTTTAGAAAAATTTTTGATTTATCTTAAATCAGGAAGCAGTGATTACCCAATCGATGTCATGAAAAAAGCTGGTGTAGATATGACTCAAAAGACTTATCTAGAAGAGGCTATGATTGTTTTTAAACTAAGATTAGAGGAATTAGAAAAAATTGCTAAAAGTAACGAATAATCAGTGGTGTTGATGGCTTAAAAGCTGTCAACATCTTTTTTTATACTCAAATCATTAAAGAGCCCTCAAATATAAATGAGGGCTAAGGGTTTGCTAATAGCTATTAATTTATCCAATAAAATGATGTGTCTATGAAATAATTCAAAGAATGTATAGGTGATTTTTTTTTTCATTTCTATTAGAGAATACTGAATTGTTTTCATCTATATTTTCACTACATAGCGATTGTAACGTTTCGAAATTAATATCTTCTTCTATTAGAAATCCGTGATTGGAACTTTGATCATTAAAAACAACACATGATGGGTTAGAGAGAACGTGCATCTCTCGGGCGACTTTCTGATCTGCCTCAAAAGCGGTTTTAGCAAATTCTGATTTTTTGTCTTCAGAAAACATTTCAATATCTAAATTAGACTGTTTAGCTATCTCTATAACTAATTTCTGTGAAAAAAGCTTTTCATCAATATTGATAGCTTGTTGTAGACCCATTAAAAACATGCGCCCCTTCTTCTTACCCTGCATTGAAGCAGCAGCATAAGCTAAACAAGCTTCATAGATTTGGAAGAAGTGTTTATTTCTTAAATCTAAATCATTTTTAGGTATTTTTTTTGCTTTCATATAATCAGAAAATGTCTTGAAATTATGGACAGGAATAAAGTGGAAATGAATTTTATTTTCGCTTGAATCAATAAAGTCCAACAATCCTTTTTCCGCTTGATAACATGCAGAACCAATTGGGTTGATAAATAGATAAATTTCAGTGACTTGTTTGTATTGATTCCCTTTACTGGAATGCGTACTTGTTATCATTTTATTTCACCTTTACTTTTTATAATATTTTAAAACCATTACTATAGTATTTTTGTAATATCTTTACTCTATCAAAAAAAAATAGAAAATAGTACCAAAAAGACTTATGTCAATTTTTAAAAACTGACTAGTGGTCACAGTTTTGCCATAATCCAATCAATTTAGACTACTAATTCTTTGTAATTCCTTAATCATTCTGGCAATTTTATTTTCCGAAGGTATTCTTTTCAGGTTATGTTTTTTTAAAAAGCTATCAAAATTAATTTCTCCAGTTTTAGCTTCTTGGACTTCAAATTCTACTTCAAAGTCTACTTTTTCTCCATAAAAACTTTGATCTAAAACGATTAAACCTGTTGGAATTTTAACTTCAAATCGTTTAGTAATTAGCGATCCAATCAAATGGACGTTCATTGGTTCGATAGCTAATTCTCTAAGTTTTTTAGCTACTTGACCAGTAAAATTAATTTTATTTTCTACTAGTAATTGTTTGGATTCAGTTAGTGATAAATAATCGGTTGTTTCTAATAAATGATGATTAAACGGTGTTTTAAGTGTCAATTCAGCCGAATCTTTAAGAACTCTAATTCTTAAACCAGCTTGAATAGTTTTTAATTCCCATAAATCAGAATCAAAGTAATGGTTTTCTTGTGTGAAAAAATCGTTTTCTTGAGCGTTAAAATACTCCAGTAGTTGATGGTACTCTTTAGCCGATAATGTATTCTTAAACTCTATTTCCAGTTCTTCACTCATATTTCTTCACTCCTTTAGTAAATTAGATTAGTATAATTTATTTAATGCTCATACTTAAACATTCAAGTTATCATTAGAATAGCACATATTTGATTTTTTTATATAAACTTCGAATAGTTCTTATTTTAACCGGTATATGTTAAAATAAGTAAATATGCAATCTTTAAGTAAGAAACTTTAAAATGATTGATAAAGAAGGTTGAAATTATGGATGAAGAGATAAATTGGAAAGAATTTTTAATTCCTTACGAACAAGCAGTGGAAGAATTAAAAATTAAATTAAAAGGGATACGAAAACAATTCGGAAAAGAAAATTTACACACGCCAATTGAATTTGTTACTGGACGAGTAAAGCCCGTAGAGAGTATCTTAGCTAAAGCAACACTGCGTAATGTACCATTAAAACATTTAGAGACAGATATGCAAGATATAGCTGGCTTAAGAATTATGTGTCAATTTGTGGAAGATATTCATGAAGTTGTTCGATTATTGAGAAATCGAAATGATATTAAAATTATAGAAGAACGAGATTATATCACAAATAAGAAAGAGAGTGGTTATCGCTCTTATCATATTGTATTTGAATACCCTGTCCAAGTTATTGAAGGCGAAAAAATTATTTTAGCAGAGGTTCAGATAAGAACTCTTTCTATGAATTTTTGGGCAACGATTGAGCATTCATTGAACTATAAGTACCAAGGAGAATTTCCAGAAGATATTAAGATTCGCTTAAAAAGAGCGGCAGAAGCTGTTTTTCAATTGGATGAAGAAATGTCTCAAATCAGAGAAGAAATCCAAGAAGCTCAACAGATGTTTTCTTATAATCAACGAGATAAATCTAGAAAAAATGATCATGGAAATTTAAAATAAAAATCATCTTGATTGTTTTAAGATAGGAGGAAAGGGCTGTGAGAATAGCTATTGTTCATAATAATAATGAAAGATCTCTAATACTAGTAGGAGAGTTGAAGGCAATGTTAGAAGAAAAGGCTATCCAGCTCGATAATGAAAATCCTAATCTAGTTATCACAATAGGTGGTGATGGAACATTACTATCTGCTTTTCACCGTTATGCACATCTGTTAAACCAAATACGCTTTGTTGGAGTACATACGGGACATCTTGGTTTTTATACAGACTGGCGTGATTATGAACTTTCAGATTTAGTAGCAAGTTTGATGGAAGATAAAGGTGAAAGTATTAGTTATCCTTTATTAGATATAAAAGTGATGTATCAAGGAAATAAAGAGTCCGCGCATTTTTTAGCTTTGAATGAATCAACTATGAAAAGAGTGGATGGAACAATGGTTTGTGATGTGTTCGTCAAAGATGAGCTCTTTGAAAGGTTTAGAGGTGATGGTCTTTGTATATCCACTCCTACTGGGTCAACAGGATACAATAAATCAGCTGGTGGGGCTGTTATTCATCCTAGACTTGAAGCTATTCAGTTAGCAGAGATAGCATCTATTAATAATCGCGTTTTTAGGACATTAAGTTCGCCAATGATTGTAGCACCAGATGAATGGATTAGAATAAAACCAATTACAGCAGAAGGGTTAGTTTTGACTATTGATCAACTGTCCTCATCGGAAAAAAATATCGTCGAATTACACTACTGTATAGCAAAAGAGCGAATTCATTTTGCTCGATATAGGCATACCCATTTTTGGAGTAGAGTAGAAGACGCATTTATTGGAGCAAAAAATAAATATGAAATTTAATTGGATATATGAATCATCAGAAAAACAGCAAGTAAAAACTTTTTTAAGAAGTAAAGGAATTTCGAGAGGGCTATTAGCAAAGATAAAGTTTCAAGGTGGAAAAATAGAAGTGAATCAGCGTGAAGAAAATGCGGTCTATTATCTTAAAGATATGGACAGGGTAGAAATAACTATACCAGATGAAAAAGGATACGAGACAACAGTTCCGATAGATATTCCAATCGAAATTATTTATGAAGATGCTCATTATCTAGTTGTTAATAAGCCTTACGGAGTAGCCTCGATTCCTTCAAAAATCCATCCTAAAAATACCATGGCCAACCGTGTAAAAGGTTACTATGTACGTGAAAATTATATTGATCAAGTCATCCATATCGTGACTCGTTTAGATCGTGATACAACTGGATTAATGCTTTTCGCAAAACATGGTTATGCTCATGCTATGTTGGATAAGGCATTAAAATTAAAGCAGTTACACAAAAAATACATTGCTTTAGTGACAGGAGACTTAGATAATAACTTACACGGGATGATAGACGCACCCATTGGAATGCCGCAAGATTCTATTGTTAGAAGGATTGTTGATCCAAAAGGTAAGTCAGCCCTAACAGAGTATTGGGTAAGAGAAAGATTCGCTAATACAACGTTAGTATCTATTCAGTTACACACAGGTAGAACGCATCAAATACGCGTGCATTTTTCTCATATTGGCTACCCGCTAATGGGAGATGATCTTTATGGTGGAGAAAAAAATGAATGGATCAAAAGACAAGCATTACATTGTTGCGAATTAGATTTCATTCATCCTTTCACACAAGAAAAAATTATCTTAAAATCAAACTACCCTGAAGATATTTCTGAATGGCTTAAATACAATATTAAATAATATACTCTTTTAGAAAGGAGCGCTATTCTTGAATGAAGCACAATTGGAAATGGAAGAAAAATTAGCTTTATTAAAGCTCTATTTAGAAGAAGAAAAAATAGAAAATTTCCGTTTAGAATTCTTATCTTTACACGTTTACGAGCAAAGTCAATATTATTTGTCCTTAACACAAGAGGAAAGACAGCAAATATATTTTTATCTCTCACCAAGAGAAATGGCGGATATGTTTGAAATTCTTGAAGAAGATGAAGAATCTGTTGAAATTTACTTAAAAGAAATGGATCCACAATATGCTGCTGATATGTTGAGTGAGATGTACACAGATAATGCGGTAGATATTTTAAATCAACTAGATAAAACTGATTTACGTAAGTATCTGAATATGATGACTGTTGATAATGCAGATGAAATAAAAGAGTTGCTTCACTATGAAGATGAAACGGCTGGCTCAATTATGACGACCGAGTATGTTTCAGTAGCTGCGACACAAACTATTTCAGAGGCTATGCATATTTTAAAGAGTAAGGCATTAGATGCAGAAACGATTTATTATGTTTATGTCATCGATATAGATGGAAAACTTGTAGGTGTTATTTCTCTAAGAGATTTAATTACCCGCGGTGATGATGAATTAGTTTCTGATGTAATGGGTGACCGTCCAATCTCAGTAAATGTAGCAGATGATCAAAATGATGTCGCTAAAACTATTCGAGATTATAACTTTTTGGCTGTTCCGGTAACAGACAAAGAAGAGCATCTTTTGGGAATTATCACAGTTGATGATATTATTGATGTCATCGATGAAGAAGCGGCTAGTGATTACTCTGGTTTGGCCGGGGTGGATGTCGGTGAACAATCCGAAAATCCTTTTGTAGCAGCTTCTAAGAGACTGCCTTGGTTAATTACATTGTTATTTCTAGGGATGGGAACAGCTACATTGATTAGTCGATATGAAGTATTGGTCAGTGAGGCAAGTATTCTAGCGGTTTTTATATCTTTAATTACTGGTACTGCCGGTAATGCAGGAACCCAATCTTTAGCGGTAGCGGTCAGAAAATTAGCAGATAACGATGATAAAAATAAAAACTTTACTCGTCTCGTTATTAGCGAGGTCTTAACGGGCGTGATCACAGGATTAACAACAGGAATTACTATCTTCTTAGTAATTGGGATATGGAAGCATAATTTTATTTTAGGTTTTGTTATTGGAACAGCTATGCTTTTTGCGATTATTGTTGCTAATTTGGCAGGAAGTTTGATTCCCATTTTAATGGATCGTATAGGTTTTGATCCTGCTGTTGCAAGCGGACCGTTTATATCAACACTAAGTGATTTAACAAGTGTGTTAATTTATTTTAATATTGCAGCTTATTTTATGAATTTTTTTATTTGAGTCATTCATTATAAAATAGAGAAGTTGAAATAAATTACAAAAGACAACTTTCTTTTTTAAGAAAGTTGTCTTTTGATAAGAAAGGACTGAAATAGAGTGGCCTATCGAAAAAAAAAGAAAAAGCTGACAAAAAAACAAAAAAAACAACAAACTAGATTAACTTTATTCGTTGCAATTATTCTTTTGTCTTTCTCAATGGGCTTATTTTTAGGTGGAAATAATCAGTCAAGAATTAATCTTAGGGATAAGATTAATCACATTAAAGAAGAATGGACAGCAATATTTAAAGATTTTTCATCAAAAAAAAATGATGAAAATCTAGTTGGTTCGAAAAGTGCATACTTTCGTATATTAGATGTAGGGCAAGGTTCTTCAACTTTGCTTCAGTCAGAAGATGGAACAACTATCTTAATCGATTCAGGTAGATATGAAGATAAAAATAAAAAAATATTAACTTATTTAGATCATTATGTTGGAATAGGCGGAAAAATTGATTTATTAATTTTTACTCATAATGATTCTGATCATATTGGGTATGGTGATTTAATTTTACAATATTATGACGTTCAAGAAATTTGGATGAATGGTTACGATTCGACCAGTAAAGTGTATGAACGCGTTTTGGATGCTATTGAAAATAGTCAAGCACGCTATGTTGAACCTAAAAGTGGGGAATCCTATCAAGTTGGTCCTTTTGAACTAGAAGTTCTCAATCCTACAGTAGAATCAAGAAATAATCCAAATGATGATTCTATAGTAACAAAAATTTCTTTCGCTGATTTTAGTGGATTGTTTAGTGGAGATGCTTCTACACGTGTTGAAAAAGATATCATTGAAGAAAAGAATAGCGATTTAACTGCTGATTTACTCTTGATGGGGCACCATGGTTCAGAAACAAGTACAAGTGAAGAATGGATAAAAGCTGTACAACCAAAAATTAGTGTTTATTCAACAGGAAAAAATAATGGATACGACCATCCTGGAAAAGAAGCTATTGATCGATTAAAAAAAAGTTCTATTCCTATTTACGGGACAAGTAAAAATGGTACAGTTACAGTCAAGGCTAATAATGATGGAACCTTTATTATTGAAACGGAAAAGGAGGAATAAGATATGCGAGCAATTTTTGAAGAATTAGAAAATGATATTGCTCGATTAATTCCTGATGATGGCGGTAATCCGATTGAAATTAAAAGGTGCGAATTACCTGATGAAGCAATATTAGGTGATGTTTTTGAAATTTATTATAAATGTGATCGACAAATCATCGAAAAAATTTATTTGGTTCCAAATGAAAGAATAAGACGTTTAGAGAAAGTGAAATTAAAACGTGAATCTCTACTTAGAAGAACAAAAGATAATAAGTAAACTTACAAATTGCTTATGTAAAATAAAAAGGAGAGACAAAAAAATGAGAGTTGCAATAGTAGCTGCAATGGCTGAAGAAGTTAGACCGTTTAGAGAAAAGTTAAAAAACAAAACAACAACAACAGTTGCCAATGCAGTATTTGAACAAGGTTTATTGAATGGACATGATGTTGTGTTAGTTCAGTCTAGAATTGGTAAGGCCAATGCTGCAATGTCTACTGCTATTTTAGTCGAACGTTTTGCTCCTGATTTCATTTTGAATACGGGTTCAGCAGGAGGAATGGATCGCTCTCTATCAATTGGGGATATTATTATCTCAACGGAATCTATTTTTAGTGATGTTGATGCAACGATATTTGATTATGCCTTAGGGCAAGTTCCAGAAATGCCAGCTAGCTATCATGTAGAGAGAAAATATAATAACCTTGCGCTCAATGTCTTCACTGAGATAGATACAAATTCAAATATAGTAGAGGGTTTAATTCTTACAGCAGATTCTTTTATGAACGATAAAGAAAGAGTAGAAAAAATCAAAAAGCAATTCCCTAAAGCTAAAGCTGCAGAAATGGAAGGGGCCGCTATCCATCAAACTGCTTACCATTATGGTATTCCATTTATTAATATCAGGATTTTATCTGATATAGCTGGTGAAAATGCTGGTGAGAATTTCGAGAAAAATATAGACTTTGTACCAGAATTAGTGATGCTTTTTGTTGAAAAATTTATTGATCAATTAGTTGAATTAAAGAAATAAAAAAATAACGTAGAGCACTTTTTTTAACGTGAAAGCGGCTCTCGTTAGTTCTTTATTAGTAACAGTTAAACCAAGTGTTTAATCATATTATGGTGAGGCATGCCAGCATCAAGATACCCTTCACTATCAATCAAATAACCTAAAGAAGAATAAAATCCAATAGCTTGGTCTTGAGCGCCTAAAACTAAAGAATTTCGATTGTGCTCAATTGCAAATCGTTCTATCTCAAGCATGATTTTTTTCCCAATTTGTCTATCACGATACTCCTTTAAAACGGCAACACGTTGTACCTTATAGGTGTGTTGGTTTGTTGGTAAAAGTCTGGCTGTAACAACAGGAATAGCGTCTAAGTATCCAACTACGTAAGTGGTTAAATCTTCAAATTCGTCTACTTCCATTTCCTTAGGGACTTGTTGTTCCTCTACAAAAACTTTGTTTCGAATAGATAATGAGTCTTTATAGATAGAAGAATCTAGATTAGTTGACCAAGAATAATTCATACATTAACCCTCTTTCTGCCTTATTGTGGTTTTAAGAGTACCATATAAGGTAGGATGTTTCTATAAGAATAATGAGTAGAATGTATTCTACTATTTTCCTACAGTTAATAAACTTTAATAAAAAAGCAATTATAGTAATTATATGGAGGTAAAAAAATGGCTAATCAAACATTAGAGTGGATAAAGTATTTAACCAATATCCCTTCTCCAACAGGTAATACAAGTGAAATTATAAAAGAAATAAAGAAAATTATTTCAGCACTAGGCTATGAAATTCGTGAGAACAATAAAGGTAGCTTAATCGTAACAGTTGATGGAGCAGATAGTAGAAGACAACGATTTGTTACTGCCCATGTTGACACACTTGGAGCGATGGTACGTATTATAAAGCCAGATGGCCGATTAAAAATGGATTTAATTGGAGGATTTCGATACAATGCTATAGAGGGTGAGTACTGCACTATCCACACGTCAAAAGGAAAAACGTACACAGGCACTATTCTTTTGCACCAAACAAGTGTGCATGTCTACAAAGAAGCTGGAACAGCTGAAAGAAATCAAGAGAATATGGAAATACGTGTTGATGAAAAAACTCAAAATAAAGAAGAAACAATGCAATTGGGAATTGAAGTAGGAGACTTTATTAGTTTTGATCCTCGTACAGAAGTAACCGAAAGTGGATTTATAAAATCTCGTCATCTTGACGACAAAGTAAGCGTGGCTATATTGATAACTTTTTTAGAAAAAATAAAAAGAGATAAAGTTAAATTACCTTATACTACTCAGTTTTTTATTTCTAATAATGAAGAAATTGGTTATGGTGGAAACTCAAATATATCTGAAAAAGTAGTAGACTATTTAGCAGTAGATATGGGTGCAATAGGCGATGACCAACAAACAGATGAGTACTCTGTTTCTATCTGCGTAAAAGATAGCAGTGGACCTTATCACTACATGCTAAGAAAACAATTAACCAACCTTTGCATTGAAAATTCTATTCCTTATCGATTGGATATTTATCCTTTTTATGGTAGTGATGCTTCGGCAGCAATGAAAGCAGGAGCGGATGTTCGCCACGCATTAATTGGTGCAGGAATTGATGCCAGTCACGCTTACGAGAGAACTCATTTATCGTCAATAGAAGCAACAGAAAAATTAATAGAGAGCTATTTACTTAGTTCTATGATGGATTAATTACAAAATAGGAGATGAAAAAATGGAACTCTTCAAGAAATCAAAATTGATGTTTTGGTCTATCTGGTTATTAGTTATAGCTACTTTGATCTTTATGTCTACAAAAATTGACTTTATATTTCAACCCATTACAACATTTGTTTCAACGTTGTTTACGCCGATATTAGTAGCTGGATTTTTATACTATCTCTTGAATCCAATTGTCAATATAATGGAGAAAACTAATATAAAACGTAAATATAGTATCCTAATTATTTTACTATTATTCATAGGGATTCTAGTGGTTTTAATTGTTTCAGTTTTACCTGTGTTAGTGAGCCAGATAGGAGAATTTATTGCTAATATTCCTGATTTGATAAAAGCGCTAGAAGCTTACTCTAGGGAAATTATTAGACAACCATGGTTAAAAGATTTCAATATAGAAAAATCGATGAATGAATTAGATTTATCTATTGGTAATGTTGCTAATATTGTTTTTTCAGGTATCACAAATAGCGTAGGTTCAATATTTGGAGCAGTTGCGAATACGACAATCGTTATTTTTACAGCTCCTATTATTTTATTTTATATGTTCAAAGACGGTCAACAATTTAGACCGGCAGTAGCAAAATTTTTTCCAAAAGAATTTAGAGGACAGTTGATTGAGCTACTTGGACAAATGAATAAAACAATTGCTTCTTATATTAGTGGTCAATCATTAGTGTGTCTGATGGTTGGAATCTTTACATTTATTGGCTATATGATTACAGGTATGCCTTATGCATTATTGTTGGGGATTATAGCAGGCGTTACGAATATTATTCCTTATGTTGGTCCATATATAGGGGCAGCTCCTGCAGTTATTATTGGGCTTACTATTTCTCCAACAAAAGCAATCTTGGTAGCACTAGTAGTCTTAGTTGTTCAACAGATAGATGGAAACTTTATTTCTCCAAACGTTATTGGGAAAACGTTAGATATCCATCCGTTAACGATTATTGTTATTTTACTTGTTGCAGGTAATTTAGCAGGACTACTAGGCATGATTTTGGGTGTTCCATTTTATGCAGTAGTAAAGACAATAGTGGTTTATCTACATGATATGATAAATATAAAAAAAAGACACCAAAGTTCGCAGCTTGAAGAAGTCAGAAAGTAATACAGTTCAAACGGGAGAAAAATAGTATATATAGCGATTTTAAATAAGCATTTAGAAGGAGATTTTTCTACTTTCTAGAGGCTTATTTTTTAAAAAAGAAATTCTGATTTATTATATGAAAAATGATAAGTCTAAGTGAAATGAATCTTTATGTTTTCTTTTCTTTTATTATTGTGATATAGTAAACGAGTGTTTAGTGAATAATAATACCAGCTAAGTGGTGCCAATTTTATTAAACGAATCCAATAAAAAGTTAATAATAGGGGGAATTACAACATGAAAGTAATCGTAATTGGCTGTACTCATGCAGGAACGTCCGCGGTAAAAACAATTTTAAATGATAACCCTTCAGTAGAGGTAGCAGTTTTCGAACGAAATGACAATATTTCTTTTTTATCTTGTGGAATAGCATTATACGTAGGTGGTGTAGTAAAAGATCCTGCAGGACTATTTTACTCAAATCCTGAAGAACTAGCATCTATGGGTGCAACAGTCAAAATGGAACACAATGTTAAAGAAATTGATACAGTTGCTAAAAAAGTAATCGTTGAGAATATTTTAACTGGTGAAGTATTTGAAGAGTCATATGATAAATTAGTTAATACGACAGGTTCTTGGCCAATTATTCCACCGATTCCAGGCATTGATCATAAAAATATCTTATTGTGTAAAAATTATAACCAAGCAAATGAATTAATTGCTAAATCAAAAGATGCTAAAAAAATCACAATTGTTGGTGGTGGTTATATTGGGATTGAATTAGTTGAAGCTTTTGCTGAGTCTGGCAAAGAAGTAACGTTAATTGATGGTTTAGACCGTATTTTAAATAAATATCTTGATAAAGAATTTACAGATGTACTAGAAGCAGACTTACAAGAGCGTGGAATTAAGTTAGCATTGAATCAATCAGTTAATGGATTTAACGCTAACGAAGCTGGTGAAGTTGTTTCTGTTATGACGGCACAAGGTGAATATGAAGCAGATTTAGTCGTTATGTGTGTAGGATTCCGTCCTAATAACGATTTATTAAAAGGTCAAGTCGATATGTTACCAAATGGAGCAATCATTGTGGATGATTACATGAGAACAAGCAATCCTGATATTTATGCTGCAGGAGATAGCTGTGCAGTAAACTACAATCCTAATGGTGGACATGCTTATATTCCTTTAGCTACAAATGCTGTTCGTATGGGCACATTAGTAGGTAAAAATATAATAGAGCCTAAGGTAAGATATAGAGGGACTCAATCAACATCAGGTTTGTATTTGTTCGGTTTTAATATTGGATCAACAGGTGTGACAACAAGTGGTGCACCACACTTTGATCTAGATGTTCGCTCTGTTTTAGTTAAAGATAACTATCGTCCAGAATTCATGCCAACAACTGAAGAAGTATTAATGCAATTAGTTTATGAAGTAGGTACAAATCGCATTGTGGGTGGACAACTGATGTCGAAATATGATGTTACTCAATCTGCTAATACCCTTTCTTTAGCCATTCAAAATAAAATGACTATTGAAGATCTAGCATATGTTGATTTCTTCTTCCAACCTCACTTTGATCGTCCTTGGAACTACTTGAATATTTTAGCCCAAGCAGCAGTCGAACAAGAAAGAAAATTAGCTGTAAAATAATTTAGAAGATACTTTTAGTGTCTCAAAGGGGGAGAGGGCGGTTGTCCTTTCTTCCTTTTTTATTTTTGTTAAATAATAAGAAAGAAAGTTAGTAGTTTTTTAAAGGGATGTGAAGAAAAATGAAAAAAAACAAAAAAATTGTTTCTGCTTTAATAGCTTTGCTTATTGCTTTGACTGGTGGATATGTTGTATCAGACTCCTCAACAAACTCCTCAACAAACTCATCAGTAGGAGTAGAAGAACAAAAAGTAATGATAGAGCTAGAAAGAGTAATCGATGGTGATACAATTGTGTACACTGAAAATGGTGAAAGTAAAAAAATGCGTTTGCTTTTAATAGATACTCCTGAAAGTACGACAGCTAAAAGCGGTACAATTCAGCCGTTTGGCAAAGAATCAAAAGAATTTTTAACAGATTATTTAGTAGGGAAAAATTTATCACTAGCATATGAAGAGACCGAAGAACAGGAAGATCAGGAAGATCAGTACGGGCGAGTATTAGCTTATTTATTTGCTGATGGAGAACTCGTTCAAAAAAAATTAGTGCGCGAAGGATTGGCGAGAGTGGGCTATGAAAAAGGACAAGAAATTTATCTTGATGATTTAAAAGAGGCAGAGCAAGCGGCTATGTTAGAAAAAAAGAATATTTGGTCGATAAAGGATTACGTAGGAAAATATGGTTTTAATAATAAATAAAAAAATCTTAGTGAGTGTGCTATAATTATTTAGATTATAGTTAAAAAAGAGTGCAATAGAAAAGGGTGTTGACATGTAGATGCATGCCATTAAGTAAAACCACTAAAAAAACTATTAAATAATGATTTAAATGAGGGATGCTAAAATGGAACAAAAGCTAAAAGACGAAGTAGAATCAAGAAAAACATTTGCGATTATTTCCCATCCAGATGCTGGGAAAACTACGATTACTGAACAACTTTTATTATTTGGTGGAGCAATTCGCCAAGCAGGGACAGTTAAGGGTAAAAAAACAGGGAAATTTGCTACTTCTGACTGGATGGAAATTGAAAAACAACGTGGGATTTCTGTTACTAGTTCAGTGATGCAGTTCGAATATCAAGGGAAAAAAATTAATATTCTTGATACACCTGGGCACGAGGATTTTTCAGAAGATACTTATAGAACCTTAATGGCTGTTGATAGTGCAGTGATGGTCATTGATAGCGGAAAAGGAATCGAGCCCCAAACTAAGAAACTTTTCCAAGTTTGTCGTATGCGTGGTATTCCAATTTTTACATTTATTAACAAACTTGATCGTGACGGCAAAGAACCATTAGAATTACTAGAAGAATTAGAAGAAGTTTTAGAAATTGATTCTTACCCCATGAATTGGCCTATTGGAATGGGCAGAGGTTTGCTAGGATTATATGATAACTATAATAAACGAATCGAAATTCATCATCCCGATATAAATGGAATAAACGGAGAAAAAATTGTTGAGTTAAATGCAGAAGGCAAAATAGAAGGAGACCACCCTATAAAAAAATCTTCTTTATATGATCAAGCCTTGGATGATATTGAATTATTAAACGAAGCTGGGAACGATTTTTCTGAGGAGAAAATTATAAATGGAGAATTAACACCCGTATTTTTTGGTTCTGCATTAACTAATTTTGGCGTTCAAACATTTCTAGATACTTTCTTGAATTTTGCACCTAGTCCATCGTCTCATAAAGATGTAGCAGGGAATAAAGTACCAGCAACAAATGATGAATTTTCAGGTTTCATTTTTAAGATACAAGCGAATATGAATCCCGCTCATCGAGATCGTATAGCTTTTATCCGAATTTGTTCAGGCGAGTTTGAGCGAGGAATGGACGTAACTCTTGCTAGAACAAAAAAGAAAATAAAATTATCTAACTCCACTCAGTTTATGGCTGAGAGCCGAGAGGTTGTTCAAAGAGCAGTTGCCGGAGATATTATTGGTTTATACGATACAGGGAACTTTCAAATTGGAGACACTATTTTTGAAGGTAAGAAAAGTGTTGAGTTTGAAAAACTACCGCAGTTTACACCTGAGATTTTTATGAAAGTTTCTGCTAAAAATGTTATGAAACAAAAGTCGTTTCATAAAGGTGTTCAACAACTAGTACAAGAAGGAGCCATTCAATTGTATAAAACGTTCCATACAGAAGATTATATTCTAGGAGCAGTAGGACAGCTACAATTTGAAGTCTTTCAGTACAGAATGCTTCATGAATACAAATCAGAAGTGATTATGACTCCAATGGGTAATAAGATAGCACGTTGGATTAAACCGGAGCAATTAGATACAAGTATGTCATCTAGTAGAAATTTACTTGTTCGAGATCGTTTCGATCAACCCTTATTCTTATTTGAAAACCAGTTTGCTATGCATTGGTTTGCAGATAAGTATCCAAATGTAGAGTTAACGTCATTGCTATAAAAATAATTTAACAAAAAATAGTAAAATTAAAACCTCATACATTTTTCAGTGTGGGGTTTTAGCTTTACTATTTTTTATACAATAATTGAGAAAGGATTATTTGGGTTTTATTAATACAGATAACTCAACAATGTTCGGCGCATGTAAAATATCTACTTGATCAATAGTTGTTTCTAAGATATTATCTACCGCGTATTTTATTTCAGCATTTTTTATGTTGCGATGCTTGTTTAGTAATAAGACATCTTCATGAGTAGGAGCTCCCGAAAAAATTACAGTTGTCGGACCTAATGTATAAACTTTTATAAAGTTTGCATCAGTACTCCCTAATTGCTCGGTTACTAAATCTATATGGCTATTGGTAACGTCAATAAGCTTCATTTTTTCACCTCTTTTTTTAGAATCTAGTAGATTAAGACTATTATATAATTAATGAGTAGTAAATTCAAAGTATATTAATTTAGTGAAATAGGGTAAATCATAAGCTGAAAAGGTATGTAAGTAAAAGGATGTCTAGACTAATTTCTAAACATCCTCTTAAATGACTAAACCATAATCAATTAATTAGTACTTTGGTTAGCTTTTGTAAATGCAGCAACTTCCTCTTTAGAAGAAACAATAATATCACCCTTATCATTCAATGAAGCAAGTAGATTTTTTATTTCAGGATAATCGATATAAAAATCAGCAATCCTATCTTCTATTTGTTCTTGAATAACACGACGCAATGGGCGAGCGCCTAATTTAGGATCGTATCCTAAGTCTACTAATTTATTCTTAGTAAGTTGATCAGCAGCAATGCTAATTCCTTGATCTTTGAGCATATCGTTAACATCTTGTAACATTAAATCAACAATGACGAGTAAATGCTCCTGTTCTAATGCATTAAATTCAACGATTGCATCAAAGCGATTAATGAATTCGGGTTTAAAGAAATCAGTTAAATGATTTAATATAGATTTCTGGTTGCCTTTAGTAGTAGCAGAAAATCCAACATTTGCCTCTATAGAACCACTTCCTGCGTTACTTGTCATAACAATAATAGTATCCTTAAAACTAACTGTACGACCTTGCGCATCTGTTAAACGGCCATCTTCTAGAATCTGTAAAAACATGTGTAAAACATCAGGATGAGCTTTCTCAATTTCATCTAAGAGTAAAATACTATAAGGATTACGACGTACTTTCTCAGTAAGTTGTCCTGCTTCATCGTATCCTATATATCCTGGAGGAGAACCGATTAACTTAGAAATACTATGTTTCTCCATGTATTCACTCATATCAAAACGAATATAAGCCTCTTTATTGCCAAATAATTCTAAAGCTAATTGTTTAGCTAATTCTGTTTTACCAACTCCTGTTGGTCCAACAAATAAAAACGAACCAATTGGGCGATTCTTTTTATTTAACCCAATTCTACTTCTACGAATAGCTTTTGATATTTTTTCAATCGCCTGATTTTGGCCAATAACCTGTTTGCGTAAATCTGTTTCTAAATTTTTAAGTTGAGCTTGTTCTTTGATTTTAAGTTTACCTACTGGAATATTAGTCTTTGTCTCAATAATATGAACCATATCTTTTTCAGTCACGATAGGTCGTTCTTTTGATTGAATGGTCTGATTTTCGCGCATAGCTGCAAATTTAATCGCTTGATCTCGACAGAATGCAGCTTTTTCATAGTCTTCTTCTTTTAATGCAGCTTGTTTTTGTTGAGCAATTTCCGCTAATTTATCTTCAATCAGTTTTGGATCCATTACTTTTATAGTCAAGTTCTTTTTAGAACCTGATTCGTCAAGTAAATCAATCGCTTTATCTGGTAAAAAACGATCTTGGATATAACGACTAGACAATAAAACGGCCTGCTTTATTGCTTCGTCGGTATAAGAAACTTGATGATAGTTTTCGTATTTACTTTTAATTCCTTTTAAAATATCAATTGTTTCTTCTACAGAAGGTTCGCTTACTTGGACAGGCTGTAAGCGACGCTCCAGAGCAGCATCTCTTTCAATAGAACGATATTCTTTTAGCGTAGTTGCTCCAACTAATTGAAGTTCGCCACGAGCTAAAGCTGGTTTTAACATATTTCCTGCATCTAGGCTACCTTCTGCGTTACCAGCACCTACAATTTCATGCACTTCATCAATGAAAAGAATAATGGTAGGATTTTTTTTCATTTCATCCATTAATTGTTGCATTCTTTCTTCAAATTGTCCTCTGACACCTGTTCCCTGTACTAAAGAAGCAACATCCAATTGAATGACTTCTTTATTTAGTAGCTTTTCAGGCACTTCAGCATTTATAATTTTTAAAGCTAATCCTTCTATTACAGCTGTTTTACCAACACCAGGTTCACCAATTAAAACAGGATTATTTTTAGTCCGTCGATTTAGTATCTCAATCACGCGGTCAATTTCATTATCTCTTCCTATAACAGGATCGATAGCACCATTTCTAGCCAAGTCGGTTATATTTATTCCAAACTCTCCTAAAAGACCGCTTATTTTTCTTGTAGGAGGATACTCACTTTGACTACTGTCATTATTTTTATTTGATTGAGCATCTTGATTACTAATCTCAGGGAAACGGATAGATTGGAAAAAGTCCTCTAAACTACCTAAACCAAAAGGATCTTGAGGTAATTGATGCTTGTCATTTGTATTTCCTTTACCATTAGCTTTCTTTAACAAACGATAACAATTTTGGCATATATCCAATTGGCCTTTTTGACCATTCATATTTGTGTACAAATGAATGGTTGCATCTAGTTGTTGACAATTTTGACACAACATATAGCACACATCCTTTCGATAATTAATTTTTTTAAGAGCACAAGAAGTCATTGACCTTCTCTGACCTTCTAGTTATTATACACTGACCTTGTCTGACATTCAAGTATAGTGCTCTATCTTTTAATAAAAAATTAGAGTACACTTAATCCTTAATAAAGCTACTTTCACTTTAGAGGGGAAATGATAACTAAGATGGATAGTAATCAAATCACAGAAAATATTGAAAAATTAATAAGTGGGAAAACGGATGAAATCTTTATAAAAAAAGAAGATTTTATGGCATTTAGAGAAGTTTGGTTAAATCATCCAGAAAAAAATTCTCTCATTGGCACAGCAAATCATTATGGTGAAGTTAGTTATCATTACAAATCAACTGAATAATAAGTAATAAACGACGTTCTATGAAGAAAAGCTAGAAAGTAGTTGTAGAATCTCGTTTAAAATGGTAACATTGTAAAGAAGAAAAAGTTATTTTTAAGTAGTGTGTTCTACGTACAAAAGTATTTAGACAATAACGACTTAGAGAGAACTTTAACAAAATTTTTTTATTAAAAGGAGATCAAACATTATGGAAAAACGCGATTTTCACGTAATAGCTGAAACAGGGATTCATGCACGTCCTGCAACTTTATTGGTACAAACAGCTAGCAAATTTAATTCAGATATCAACCTTGAGTACAAAGGTAAATCTGTAAACTTAAAATCTATCATGGGCGTAATGTCATTAGGCGTTGGCCAAGGTGCAGAAGTTGTTATTAGTGCAAATGGTACTGATGAAGCAGAAGCAATCTCAAGTATTGAAGAGACAATGAAGAAAGAAGGTTTGGCTGAGTAATGGTTGAAAAATTAAAAGGGATTGCAGCAAGTGATGGTATTGCTACAGCAAAAGCCTATCTTCTTGTTCAGCCCAATTTATCTTTCGACAAAATCTCAGTTGATAATTCTGATTCAGAAATAGACCGTTTAAAAAACGCCTTGAATAAAGCTACTCAAGAACTTGGGCTAATTCGTACTAAAGCTGCTGAAGCTTTAGGTGAAGAAGAAGCTCAAGTTTTTGATGCACATTTAATGGTTCTTTCTGATCCTGAGTTAATTGGGAGTATCGAAAGTAACATAAGCGATAATAAAGTAAATGCTGAAAGCGCACTTAAAGAAGTAACGGATATGTTTATTGGTATCTTTGAAGGTATGGAAGACAATCCTTACATGCAAGAACGTGCAGCTGATATTAAAGACGTTACAAAACGTGTGTTGAGTCATCTTTTAGGGGTAAGATTGCCTAACCCGTCAATGATCGATGAAGAAGTAATCGTTATCGCACATGACTTAACTCCAAGTGATACAGCACAATTAAACCGTAAATATGTAAAAGCCTTTGTCACAGACATTGGTGGCCGGACTTCTCACTCAGCAATTATGGCTCGTTCTCTTGAAATTCCAGCAATTGTTGGAACTAAATCAATCACAGATTTAGTTAAAGAAGGAGATATCATTATTGTTGATGGTCTAGAAGGTGACGTATTAGTTCATCCAGAAGAAAAAGATATTTCTTTTTACGAAGATAAAGCCAATCAATTTGAAAATCAAAAAGCAGAATGGAATAAGTTGAAAAACGAAAAAACCTACACTGCTGATGGAAAACATATTGAATTAGCTGCTAATATCGGAACACCTAAAGACTTAGTTGGTGTTAAAGATAATGGTGGAGAAGCTATTGGTTTGTACCGTACTGAATTTCTTTATATGGATTCACCTGATTTTCCAACTGAAGACGCACAATTTGAAGCTTATAAAACGATTTTAGAAGGTATGGGTGACAAAGCAGTTGTCGTTAGAACGATGGATATTGGAGGAGACAAAGAGTTACCTTATTTAACTTTGCCTCATGAGATGAATCCGTTTTTAGGATACCGTGCAATCCGTATTTGTTTAGCAGAACCAGATATGTTCAAAACACAATTGCGTGCTTTGTTGCGTGCTTCTGTCTTTGGTAAATTACGTATCATGTTCCCAATGATTGCAACTTTAGGAGAATTCCGTAAAGCGAAAGCTATGTTGCTTGAAGAAAAACAAAACTTGAAAAATGAAGGCATTGCTGTTTCTGATGATATCGAAGTTGGTATTATGATTGAAATTCCAGCTGCGGCTGTACTTGCCGATAAATTTGCTAAAGAAGTAGATTTCTTCAGTATTGGAACCAATGATTTGATTCAATATACTATGGCAGCGGACCGTATGAATGAACAAGTTTCTTATTTGTACCAACCATATAATCCATCCATTTTACGTTTAATTAAAGGTGTAATTGATGCTTCTCATAAAGAGGGCAAATGGACAGGTATGTGTGGCGAAATGGCTGGAGATCAAACTGCTGTTCCGTTACTAATGGGACTAGGTTTGGATGAGTTTTCGATGAGTGCGTCAAGCATTTTGAAAACACGTAGCTTAATGAAACGTTTAGACTCAACTAAAATGGCAGAATTAGCAGATAAAGCAATCAATGATTGTGATACAGCTGAAGAAGTCGTACGTTTAGTTACAGAATACACAAAATAAGAAATAAACTGTTGGAATCTATGATTTCAATAGTTTATTTTTTTAACTTAAAATGAGTCAGTTCATAAATCAAAATGTATTAGATTTTTACCTAAAAATGTTATACTAAGAGCAGTGATTAGGATAAGGGAGAGGGTTGAATAATGAAAAAAATTGGATTTATTGGAACAGGCGTAATGGGCAGTTCTATTGTTAAGCATTTATTGAAAGCAGGTCATGAGGTAAATGTTTATAATAGAACAAAAAGTAAAACAGATGAATTAATTTCTTTAGGAGCTACTTGGTATGAAAGTCCTGCTGCAGTCACTGAAAAAAGCGAAGTGGTTATTACAATTGTAGGCTATCCTAATGACGTTGAAGAAACATATTTAGGAGAAAACGGGATTTTTAAAACAGCCACATCTGATCATATTTTGATTGATATGACTACTAGCACACCTACTTTAGCAGTTAAATTATATGAAGAAGGAGCAAAAAGAAAGATAGCTGTCTTAGATGCACCGGTTTCTGGTGGAGATTTAGGAGCACAAAAAGGAACACTGACTGTGATGGTTGGTGGAGATGAAGATGTATTTAGCACTATCGAACCGATTTTAACTGTATTTTCAAGTAAAGTAAATCTACAAGGTTCTGCAGGTAAGGGTCAGCATACAAAAATGGCTAATCAGATTATGGTAGCAGGCACAATGACAGGAATGACAGAATTGTTAGTTTATGCACAGGCGGCTAATTTAAATTTGGAAAAAGTCATCGACACGGTAAGTGGTGGTAGTGCAACTAACTGGTCACTTATAAACTATGGTCCACGAATCTTAAGTGAAGATTTCACTCCAGGATTTTTTGTAAAACATTTCGTTAAAGATTTAACTATTGCATTGGGTGAGGCTGAAAAACTAGGCATTGAATTGCCTTCTACAACACTAGCTCAGCAATTGTATAAAAAACTTGAAACAGATGGATATGGAAATGATGGTACTCAGGCGTTTATTAAATTGTGGTGGCCTGAAGGAAAGAGATAAAAATACCAGTCTAATGAATAAATTAATGACAGATATAAATTAAAGGAGATGTAATTCGTATCATCCTTTAATTTAGCAAAAATGAAAGCGTTATCTAGATGAGGATAGTAAATAGTGATGACGAAACTATTAATTATATAGGAGGAATTAGAAATGAAAGCTAAACAAACAGTCTATGTTGATCAATTTACAAATGGCATTCTTGACCCTGAAAAACCAATGGATTATTTTGTAAAAGACGGTGGATTCATTGTAGCAAACACAGCGCCAGGTTGTTGGGGACCAATGATTACTCCTGAATTAAAGGGTGGACATGAAGTAACTAAGCCTGTTTACGTTGAAGGTGCAGAAATTGGGGACGCACTTGCTATTCATATTAAAAATATTGATGTTACCTCTACAGTGACAGGTTCTGGAAATGATAAGCCGGTTGATGGACGCTTCATTGGTGATCCTTTTGTAGATGCGAAGTGCCCTACTTGCGGCATTGTCAATCCAAAATCAATTATAAAAGGAATTGGTGAAAAAGCCGTCCATTGTGCCAACTGCGATGCTGACATTACGCCGTTTGTTTTTACACATGCTTATTCAATGGCTTTTAATGACGAGAAAAGTATCGGACTAACATTAAATAAACAAGCTGCAGAAATAGTAGCAAAAGATGGTAGACGCTATATGAATACGCCCGAAGCATCCATTCAGAATTCAATTTTGACTTTTGCGCCACACGATATGCCTGGGGTCATCGCACGATTGAGACCTTTTTTAGGCCAACTAGGGACAACACCGGCAAGAGCTTTTCCTGATTCGCATAATGCCGGTGATTTCGGACAATTTTTACTTGACGCACCACATGATTATGGCATGACCGAATTAGAATTAGAAGATCGAACAGATGGTCATATGGATATTAATCGTGTTAGAACTGGAGCTATTCTAATCTGTCCAGTGAAAGTTGAAGGTGGAGGAGTTTATTTGGGTGACATGCATGCTATGCAAGGCAATGGAGAAATTGCAGGACACACAGCTGATGTGTCGGGAATTGTTAATCTACAAGTAACGGTTTTAAAAAAGGTAACGATAGATGGACCTATCTTGTTACCTGTTAGGGAAGATCTTCCATACCTAGCTCAACCTTTTACTGAAGAAGAAAAAAAACAAGTCAGTTCACTTAGTAAGGTTTGGAAAGTTGAAAAGATAGAGGAGAGTTACCCTATTTCGTTTGTAGGAAGCGGAGCTGATTTGAATAAAGCAACAACTAATGGCCTTGAAAGAGCAGCAAACTTATTTGGGATAACCGTTCCTGAAGTGATGAATCGTGCAACCATAACAGGCTCAATTGAAATAGGTCGTCATCCAGGTATGGTTACTGTTACTTTCTTAGCTCCAAAAACATACTTACAGGCTAAAGGGTTACTTGAAATAGTTAAAAAGCAGTACAACGGCTAATCTAAAGAAGATAACTAATTATATTTTAAAATAAAATAGAGGCTATTTCAAAATAAATTGATAAAAAAAGATAACTTTACTGTCTTTTAAAGAAAAATCTGTTAAAATAGTGACTGAGCCAAGTTTGAAAGGGGTATGAGATCATGAAACCTTCACAATTACAGGCAATCATTCGCCGATTGGAAGCTATGCTAGAAGACAAAGATAGTGAAGTCCAAGTACGTAGATTTGAAAAAGAAGGCAATGAACGTTGCCTGATTTCCTATGATGCTAAGACAACTACCTTTGAATTAGAAGATAGCTCAACACGTCAAGTTTATCAATTTGATGATTTAGATTTAGTTGCAATTGAGATTTTTGAATTGTTGCAAGATTGATAAAAATAAAGAACAAGCTAGTTTGACTATGCTTGTTCTTTATTTTTATCAAATCAGTTCAATCGTTTAAGGGTAATGTAAACAGCAGAATAAAAAAAGAATTTCAGCATTGTAAATAGCAGAAATTCTTTTTTAATTTTTAGATTAGTTCCCCTACAATCTTTGTACCATGAACTTCATTAACTCCTAAGAAATCTACAATATGTTTCGCATTTTCGTCTGTTATTCCTCCTCCAGGAAGAATAATAATTTTGTCATCAGCATAGTCGACTAATTCTTTTAACCGTGGCAGTGTTGTTTCAATAGAGTAATCAGCTATTCCACCATGTGTTAAAATGCGGTCTATACCGTGTTCAACTAACCAGTCAATTGCTTCAAATTGTCGATTTTTTGGTATAGAATCAAAAGCCATATGGAAAGTCGTCTGTAAACCAAATGCTTCTTCTAATATCTGCTCCATAGCGTCTTCATCTATCCAATTTTCTTCGGTTAAACATCCGACTACAATTCCATCAATCCCTAGATTTTTAGCTTCGATAATATCATGGCCCATAATTTTCAATTCAGTATCGTTGTAAACAAAATTCCCGCTACGTGGACGAATGATAACCATTAATGGAATAGAATGCTCGCTACA
The DNA here is from genome assembly GCA_020431645.1 of Carnobacterium sp. Lineage (GTDB taxonomy): Bacteria > Bacillota > Bacilli > Lactobacillales > Carnobacteriaceae > Carnobacterium_A. The sequence goes on from JAGQHW010000007.1 coordinate 32,629, forward strand.
ATAAGCTACTGTCTCTTGCATAACCCCTTTACTGACTGTTGTTCCTCCACTAGGTAAGTAATCACAAAGCTCAACTCGAGTTGCTCCTTTGGCAATTGCAGAAGGAACGACTGTATAATTTTCAACACAAACTTCTTTTAGAAACATTCTTTCACTCTCCATTTTCTCAGTTAATTTGTTAAAGTATACCATGAAAAAATAAAATTAGTTTACCTGCCATCACTTTATTGAATAATGACTAAGTCTTCGTTATAATAAAATCAAACAGATAAACGATAAAATAATCAATTCAAATAATGTAATTCAAAAAAATTAAGTAAAAGATTTAAATCTAAAGGATGGTATCTAATGAAAATTTTAGTTCAGAAATTTGGTGGGACATCTGTTAAAGATGAAGATAGTCGTGCAGCAGCAGAAAAACATATTGCTCATGCTATTTCTTTAGGATACAAAGTAATCGTCGTTGTTTCAGCGATTGGGCGTTTAGGAGATCCGTATGCCACTGATTCATTGCTTTCACTAATTGGTGGAAATCGCAGTTACTTAGATTTACGTGAAAAAGATATGCTACTTTCGGTGGGAGAAACTATTTCGACAGCTGTTTTCACAAATGGTTTAAAGAAAAACGGGATAGCAGCGGTTGGTCTAACCGGTCAGGATGCAGGGATTATCACAAATGAAGATTTTGGCAATGCAAAAGTTAAAAGAATTGATCCAACAGCTATTACTGGTCATTTTAAGTTTAATGATGTTGTTGTTGTAACAGGTTTTCAAGGTGTGAGCGAAAGTGGGCATATTACAACAATTGGTCGAGGTGGCAGTGATACAACAGCAGCTTTTTTAGGGGCATCCTTCGAAGCTGAAAGTATTGATATTTTTACAGATGTCTCAGGAATGATGACTGCAGATCCTCGTTTAGTTGACCATGCCCAATTTCTAGAAGTCGTCAGTTATCGAGAAGTTAGCAATATGGCGCATGAAGGAGCAAAAGTAATCGATCCCAGAGCGGTCGAGATTGCCATGCAAGCTGGAATACCGCTACGAATTCGTTCAACCCATCAACCTGTCACAAATACTGGAACATTGGTCACTCATATTCAAAGTCAAATAGAACATTATCGTTTAGTTACTGGAATTGCTCATGTTCCAAATTTAGTGCAATTTAGAGTGGAAGCTGATCCCGTAATGCAACAAAAAATCTTTACTTCCTTAGCTAACAGAGAGATTAGTGTTGATTTTATCAATATCTTTCCGAATCAAATTATTTTTACACTGCCACAAACAGCCTTAGAAAATGCTCGGATTTTATTTGAAAAGTTAGCTGTCTCTTATACAGTGATAGAAAATTGTGCGAAGGTTGCTATTGTCGGAGCAGGTATCACCGGTGTGCCGGGAATCGTTTCAAAAATTGTAACCACTTTAGCAAATAATCACGTATCAATTTATCAATCAGCAGATAGCTACACAACTATTTGGATTTTAGTAGCAGAGATAGATTTAAAAGTTGCTGTTAATTCTTTGCATACTGCTTTTTTAGAAAATGAGAAGTAAGCTAAAAACATTTGAGTTTAATTGCTATTTCACGTTTTTAACGTATAATTGGTTAAATAGTAAACTAGAGGGAGTACTGGATGAGTACTCCTATTTTAATGAATAAGGAGAAATTATGCTAAATATATTTAAACCAACTTGGATGATAGATGCGATTTATCATCTTACACCAGAACAATTAAAAAAACAGCAGATAAAAGCAGTTTTAGCTGATCTAGATAACACGCTAATTGCTTGGAACAATCCTGATGGTACACAAGAATTAATACAGTGGATTGAAACGATGAAAGCTGCGGGTATTCCAGTTATTATTTTATCCAATAATAGTGCTTCTCGCGTAGAAAGAGTTGCGACTATTCTGGATTTAGACTATGTTCCTAGAGCGATAAAGCCAACATTGATTGGATTTAAGAAGGCAGAAGCAAAATTAAATCTTCCAAAAGAAGATATTTTGATGGTCGGAGATCAGATTATGACTGATATATGGGGTGCTAATCTAGCCGGCATACGTACAGTACTAGTTAAACCCATTATTGATAGTGATGCTTGGAACACAAAGCTTAATCGTTATATGGAATTGCATATTATGAATTACTTGATTAAAAAAGATCCAAACATGAGATGGAGGAAGTCATTACATGACGAAAGAATTAATGAATGAGGAAGCATTACGCTGTATTGGCTGTGGAGCAATTATTCAAACAACAGACAAAGAAAAATCTGGTTACACACCAGATTCCGCACTGAAAAAAGGATTAGAAAAAGAGGAAGTCTATTGCCAGCGATGTTTTAGATTGCGTCATTATAATGAAATTCAAGATGTAAATCTAACAGATGATGATTTCTTGAAATTACTAAATGAATTAGGCACAAAAGATGCGTTAATTATAAACGTCATTGATATTTTTGACTTTAACGGTAGCATGATTCCAGGTCTTCACCGATTTGTTGGGAATAATCCTGTTCTTTTAGTAGGGAATAAAGTTGATTTATTACCAAAGTCTTTAAAACGAGGTAAGATGACTCAATGGCTACGTGAAAGAGCATTTGAGGAGGGCTTGCGCCCACAAGATGTTATTTTAACGAGTGCGGTTAAACCTAAAGAAATGGAAGATTTACTAGCCATTATTGAAAAACATCGTAAAGGTCGTGATGTTTTTGTAGTTGGAGTAACAAATGTAGGGAAATCAACATTGATTAATCAAATCATTAATCTAACTGCAGGAGTGGAAGATTTGATTACCACTTCTCAATTTCCAGGAACAACATTAGATAGAATTGAAATACCTTTAGAAGATGGGAAATTTTTAATAGATACTCCCGGAATTATCCATCGCCATCAAATGGCTCATGTTCTAGGAGCTAAGGATTTGAAATTGATTGCACCTAAAAAAGAAATAAAGCCAATGGTCTATCAATTAAATGAAGGACAAACGTTGTTCTTTGGTGGAGTAGCACGCTTTGATTACTTGAAAGGTGAGAGAAGATCTTTTACTTGCTTTACTTCCAATGACTTGAAAATTCATAGAACTAAATTAGAAAAAGCTGATGAATTGTATCAAAAACAAGTAGGAAAATTATTGCAGCCTCCTCGTGAAGATGAAGTTGATAGCTTTCCAGAATTGGTTCGTTTTGAATTTACAGCTAAAGAAAAAGCAGATATTGTTTTTGCTGGCTTGGGATGGGTTACCATTAACGAACCTGGAGCGATTGTAGCAGGATGGGCTCCAAAAGGCGTCGATGTTATTATAAGAAAATCGTTAATTTAATAAAAATCAGAATCGAGAAATCGATACAATTGGAGTGAGAAAATGGATTTATCAGGAAAACAAAAGCGTTTTTTAAGAAGTAAGGCACATCACTTAAACCCTATTTTTCAAATTGGAAAAAATGGCTTAAATAAAGAAGTAATTGTTCAAATAGGTGAAGCTCTTGAAAAAAGAGAATTGTTAAAAGTAAGCTTGTTACAAAATACAGATGAAACAGCTCAAGAAGTAGCAAACAAAATTGAATCAGAGCTAGGCTGTACAGCTGTCCAAATCATTGGCCGTGTACTCGTTTTATTCCAGCCTTCAACACAAGAAAAATACCGACGTATATCAACACAAGTACCCAAAAAAAGAAACCAATAATTGTGTAAAGAAAGGTGATTATTTTGAGAAGGCAAACAGTTTCTTTTAATCAAACAAAGGGCTTAACGAATGATATCTCTTTGGAAATTGAACGAAAAAAAGTAGGTATTTTAGGCGGTACGTTTAATCCACCTCATGTTGGCCACTTAATAATTGCAGATCAAGTTTGCCGAAAACTTGATTTAGATAAACTTTACTTCATGCCTAGTGCTAATCCTCCGCATCGTAATGGAAAAAAAGCGATTCCTGCGTCCTATCGATTAGAAATGGTTGAGACCGCTATTGAAAATAATGGTTGTTTTGATGTTGAGCGAGCTGAAATTAAGCGTGGTGGAAAAAGTTTTACCTACGACACGATGGTTCAATTAGTTAGAGAAAATCCAGATATAGATTATTATTTTATCATTGGTGGAGATATGGTTGACTATTTACCTAAGTGGTATAAAATCGATAAATTAGTAGACTTAGTTCAGTTTGTAGGGGTAAACCGTCCTGGATATGTAGCTACAACTGGGTATCCTATTATCTGGGTGGATGTACCATCTATGAATATCAGTTCAACTTTATTGAGAGAAAAATTAAAAATGAATGATTCCGTACGGTATTTGATTCCAGATCAAACATTAAAATACATTCATGAGAAAGGATTGTATCAAAATGGTGATAAAATCAACGGACGTACGTTATAGCAAGGATTATATTCCATTCACTAGAGATGAACTTTTAGATAAGGTGCGACTACAGATGAGCCAGGAACGTTTTGAACACGTACTTGGGGTTGAAAAAGTCGCAGTAGAGCTAGCACAACAATATGGTGCTTCAATCGAAGCGGCAAGTATAGCTGCCTTGATTCATGACTATGCTAAGGAAAGAAAGTTGCAAGAGATGCATGATTTAATCATCCGTGCTAATCTAGATTTAGACTTACTACAATACGGCAACGAAATTTGGCACGGTCCAGTGGGAGCAATTTTAGCAAAGAAAGAATTGTATGTAGAAGATGAAGAAATATTAAATGCCGTCCGTCATCATACAGTTGGTTCTTCTGAAATGAGTTTATTGGAACAGCTTATTTATGTTGCTGATTATATTGAGCCTAGTCGCGATTTTCCAGGTGTAGATGAGGCTAGAAAATTAGCGAAAAGTGATTTAGCTAAGGCTATTTCATTTGAAACAGCCCATACATTACAGTATTTAATTTTAAAACAAAAAAAGATTTATCCAAAGGCTATTGAAACGTATAATACGTGGGTAGCGAAAAATTAGGAGGAACAACATGACAGCAACAAGCGAAAAAATATTAGGATTAGTAGTAAAGGCTGCAGACGATAAAAGAGCAGAAGATATTATGGCAATGGATGTTAGAGAAGTATCCATTTTAGCAGATTATTTTGTTGTTATGCATGGAAATAGTGAAAAACAAGTTCAAGCTATTGCGGATGAAATCATTAGCCAATCACATAAACAAGGTTTTGAAGTAAAACGCGTTGAGGGTAAAGATTCAGCAAAATGGTTATTAATTGATTTGGGTGACGTTGTCGTTCATGTTTTCCATTATTCAGAGCGCGCATTCTATAACCTTGAAAAATTATGGAGTGATGCACCATTGGTTGACATCACAGAAATGGTTTAAGAAAAAATGAGCTATCAAACTTTTGCACAAGTGTATGATGCGATTATGGATGACACGCTTTATGAGCGATGGGGTCATTTTGTTGATCAGCATCTTCAAAGTAACGGTCAGAAATTATTAGAATTAGCTTGTGGTACTGGTGCTTTAGCAGTGACATTGAAAAAAAGAGGGTATAACGTAACAGGATTAGACTTGTCTGCGAATATGCTTAGTCTTGCAAACGAACGAGCTTTAGCAGCCGGAATTCAGTTGCCTTTGATTGAAGGCGATATGTTAGACTTATCTGAAGCTGGAGAATTTGAAGTAGTGACCTGTTTTTCAGATTCCATTTGTTACATGCCAGATAAAATAGCTGTCACGGCTGTTTTTAAAGAAGTAGCCAATACTTTAACTGCGAATGGTAAATTTCTTTTTGATGTTCATTCTACTTATCAAGTTGACGAGGTCTTTCCCGGGTATATGTATAATGATCAATCAGAAGAAATCAGTTTTCTTTGGCAAAGCTATCCAGGTGAACACCCTCACTCTATTGAACACGATTTAACTTTTTTTGTGTACAATGAAGATAAAGATTTATATGAACGTTTTGATGAAACACATAAAGAACGAACCTATTCATTGGAAACCTATTATGAGATGCTCAAACAAGCAGGTTTTAGTTCTATTGAGGTTTTTTCTGACTTTGGAGATTCTAATGTAGATAAAGAATCGATACGTTGGTTTTTTTCTTGTAGTAAATAGTAGGATGATCAAGTTGATTGAGTCAACTAAAAGCAGACTGTGTGAAGAAAAAACAGGAGAATCGAAACTGATTTTTCTGTTTTTTACTTTAATAGAGATAAATAATAAAAAACGGAGGGTTAACCAATGCTAGATAAAGCCCGACAATTGTTACAAGAGATCTATGGATTTGATGAGTTTAGATCTGGACAATTGGAAGTAATTGAAAATGTTTTAGACGGAAAAGATTCATTAGCTATTATGCCAACAGGTGGTGGAAAATCAATCTGTTATCAGATACCGGCACTAATTTTTGATGGGATTACTATCGTTATTTCTCCTTTAATTTCTTTAATGAAAGATCAAGTAGATGCTCTGACAGAATTAGGTATACCCGCAACCTTTTTAAATAGTACTCTATCTTCTCAAGAAATGAATGAGCGGTTAAGAAGTGCTAGTAATGGCGAGTATAAATTAGTCTATGTAGCCCCAGAACGATTTCAAACAGAAGAAATCTTTTATTTAATGCAAGCCATTAAAGTCTCAGTTATCGCCATTGACGAAGCACACTGTATTTCACAGTGGGGACATGATTTTAGACCAAGTTATTTATCTTTATGTGAGACAATTCAGCATTTTTCATATCGACCGACTATCTTAGCTTTAACAGCAACGGCAACACCAGTAGTATCTAACGATATCCTCCAGTTATTAAATATAGAAGAAGAAAACTATGTCAATACTGGATTTGTTCGTGATAACTTAGCCTTTCAAGTTGTAAAAGGACAAGAGCGAAATCGTTATTTGTTGGATTACTTAGAAATAAATAAAGGGCAATCAGGTATTATATACGTAAGTACTCGTAAAGAGGTCGAACGAATTTTTGATTTACTACAAACAAAAAACATCCCAGTTGGTAAATACCATGGTGGAATGAAAGAAATTGAGCGAAACGAATGGCAAGAAAAATTTCTTTATGATGAAGTGACGGTTATGATAGCAACGAATGCTTTTGGGATGGGAATAGATAAGAGCAATGTTCGTTTTGTTATTCATTATCAAATACCAAAAAATATTGAAGCCTATTATCAAGAAGCCGGTCGTGCAGGCCGTGATGGTTTGCCAAGTGACGCAATTTTATTGTTTTCACCACAAGATATTCAAATTCAGTATTATTTTGTTGAACAGTCAGATATGGATGAAGAGCATAAAAAACTAGAATACACAAAAGTAAGAGAAATGGCACAATATGCTTCAACACAAATGTGCTTACAATGCTATATTGTTCACTATTTTGGTGATGAATGCAACGAATGTGGTCGATGTAGTAATTGTTTAGATGAAAGAGAAGCAATAGATATTACCAAAGATACACAAAAAGTCTTGTCTTGTGTCAAACGGATGGGCGAAACTTTTGGAAAGTCCATGGTCATGAAAGTTTTAACTGGCTCAAAAGACCAAAAAGTTAAACAATGGAAATTTGAAGAACTATCAACTTATGGCTTAATGAATGGAATGCCACAAAAAGAAGTCACACAGCTGATTGACTATTTAACAGCAGAAAAATATTTAACTCCAACAGATGGGCAATACCCTTTATTAAAAATTACTGAAAAAGGCGCCTCAGTATTAAAGGGTAAAAGTAGCGTCACACGTAAGCAAGCTCAAAAAGCTCACAAAGTAGCTATTGATGACCGTTTATTTGACCGTTTGCGAGAAATAAGAAAAGGATTAGCAACATTGCAGAAAGTTCCGCCTTATGTTATTTTTTCAGATGAAACTCTTCGTCAAATGTGTCAATTAATGCCTCAAACTGAAAATCAACTTTTATCAGTCAAAGGTGTGGGTGAAAATAAATTGGAAAAATACGGTTCAGTCTTTCTAGAAGTCTTGAAAGAGGCCAACGTTACAAACTGAAGTGAGGATGAAAAATGAAAAGTTGCGGTGTTATTGTAGAATACAATCCATTTCACAACGGCCATCTTTATCATATTCAACAAGCAAGAAGGAAAACAAATGCTGATGTTATTATTGTAGTAATGAGTGGGAATTTTTTACAACGAGGAGAGCCTGCAATTGTAGATAAATGGACTAGAACGCAGATGGCTTTATCCAACGGAGCGGACTTAGTCATTGAGTTGCCAGTTTCTTTTAGTGTTCAACCTGCTGATTTTTTTGCTAAAGGAGGCATAGCTTTGCTTCATGCATTAGGTTGTCAAAGTGTCTGCTTTGGTGCTGAGACTGGTAGGGCTGTTGATTATTATGAATTAACAGATAAACTTAAGCAAAAAAAATCAGAAATAGAAGAACGCTTCAATGAATTAAAAAATGATGGGTCAAGTTACGCTTTTCAAATGAACCAAATTATGCGAGAATTGCTTCCAGAAACACTATTGAATTTATCTTCTCCTAATACAATTTTAGGTTTAGCTTATGCTAAAGAAAATGCGAACTATTCCAATCCAATGGCGTTGATTCCTATAAAACGAATAGAAGCTGATTATCATGACAAAGGTATTGCAGAGAATCAAAAGATAGCCAGTGCTACTGCTATTCGTGCAGAATTAACGAATAGTTTAGGTCAAGAAAACTCTTTGGAAACGTTGAAAGAAGTGATGCCAAAATCTAGCCAGAACTTATTGTCAGCAGTTGAACGGGTAACTTGGGAAAATTATTGGCCGTTTCTCAAATACCAATTAATAAACCAATCAATAAGGGAATTGCAATTAATTTATGAAATGAAAGAAGGAATTGAATATCGGTTAAAAGAAAAAGTGAAAGAAGCCGAGAATTTCAAAGATTTTATTTCATTAGTAAAAAATAAACGCTATACTTGGGTTAGGTTGCAACGATTATGTGTCTATATTTTATTAAATATGAAAAAAAGTGAAATAAATCCACAAACAAATTCACCAAAAGCTATTCATTTGTTAGGTTTTAATAAAACTGGTCAGATTTATTTAAATGAAGTGAAAAAAATAGTGGATTTACCAATACTCAATCAGATTAATAAAAAGAACGCTTCTTTATGGGATCTAGACATTAAAGCAGGTGATATTTATAATTTAGGTTATACTAGAGAGACGCGACAACAAGATTATCGAAGACAACCAATAATAATCAATTAATTTTTAATTTTTGATGAAAAGATACATGAAAGCATGTATCATAAGCTTTTCAGTGTAAGGTAAAATACGTTGACAAAGGTATGCTAGACTAGTATAATTATCTTTGTTGCTTTAGGAGTGATGGAAAATGAAATGGTCATTAAACGAATTGCAAAAATACCGCTTTGAACCGCTTATCTTTTCTGAAACAGTTGATTTAAAAAAGACATTGTTGAAGAGAGATAAAGAAATTTTAGATGTATCTCCTATTCTTTTGGAAGGAAGTCTAATTGTTCAAGAAAACGAGATCTTGCTTCATATGGTTGTTTCATTAGATGTGACACTGCCTTCCGCAAGGTCATTAGAACCAGTATTGATACCTTTATCTTTAGAGGTAGACGAGATTTATATTCCAGAAAATGCAGCAAGTCGCGAAGCTGTTGAAGATGAAGGAACGGTTATTCAACTAGAGAATGATTGGGTCGATTTATCTGAAGCAATTGAAGATGCGGTTTTGTTAAATATTCCGATTCAAGTTTTTACTGAAGAAGAAGTAAAGGAAAATAAAATGCCAAGTGGAAACGATTGGGTTGTGATGTCTGAAGATGATTTTATATCAGAAAAAGCAGAACAAAAAGCTAAAACATTGGATCCTCGTCTTGCCGGTTTGAAAGATTTATTTAAAGATGAATCTGATGATAAGAAGTGAGAATAGAGTTTGAATCTCCTCTTTTCGAACGAACA
>JAGQHW010000080.1 GCA_020431645.1 Carnobacterium sp.
CATTATTTTTGAATAATGCCCTCATTTTAATCCTCCCCTATATTAATTCCAATACTCTTTATGATCTATCGCATATTCTTTAAAACCAGTTGGCTCTCTTTTTATAAGTTCTTCTAAATCATGCGTTACACCTTTTGCTGTTCCAAGTTTTGTCATAAGATACAAAAGGGTCATTACATTTGCGAATTCTTTAGGAGTACCTCTCTTTATTCTTTCTTTTCTGAACTTTAAAAGACTTGGATTTTTGTATTGTATCTTTCTTTCAAGTACTTCTGATAAAATTTTAGCTACCTCACTATAATCAATGGCTTCTTTTCCAGTTAAGGTTATCGCTGTGTTGTTATATTTATCTTCTGTTAAGCAAATTGCTGCTGCTCTTGCTATATCTCTTGTATCTATAAAGCTTGTCTTTGATTTTCCTGCGGGTATATATAGTTCATCTCGTTCTTTTATCTCCTCTCTGTGGTTCGTATTTAAGTTTTGCATAAAAAAACTTGGTCTTAAAAAAACATATGGTATGCACAGATTTTTTATAATGGTTTCAATTTTTCTATGTGGAACTATTGGATTCTTTTCAACTCCAAGAAGAGAAACAAATACAATTTTCTTTATTCCCTTTTTTTTAACCGTTTCTAAAAAAGGGAGCATATCATTTTCAGGTTCCGAAAGATTAGGAGGCCTTACCAAAAAAACACCTTGAACTCCTTCTAATGCTTTTTCAAACGTCTTACTATCTAAAAAATCAAATGTTACTAGTTCTACATTTTCTTTGTCTTTAAATAATCTTTCAGCTTTTTCCACGTTATGAACGGCTGCTTTCACATTTTTTTTTAGAATAACTAACTCATTTACCACGTATTGACCAATATTACCACTTGCACCGGTTATCAAATAGTTATCCATCCTTTTCACCTCATATTTTTAATTATTTTACTTATTGTAGTTTTAAATAGTAAAACTTCTTCATTAGTTAGGCCTTCTGTTGCGTCAGACAGCACTTTATCATTTATTTCTTCTAACTTAGGAAGTTTCTTTTTAGCTTCTTTTGTTAGCTTCAGTATAAATGACCTTTTATCATTAGGATTTGGATACTTCCTCACATATTTTTTATCTATAAGCCTATTTATGATACCTGATATAGTTGGCTTATCCATGTCTAATCTTTCAGATATTTCAACTGCCGTAACGCCCACTTCGCTTCCATTTTTAAAAGAATTCCTTTCAATATCTTTTATAGTTGCAAATTGAGATACTGTGATATCTTCTGTTTCAAGCTCTTTATTTAATTTGTTTTTTAATAGTTTTGAACAATAGTTTATTCCATAACCGATATTCATTTTATCTCCTCACTTAAACTAGTTAGCATACTAACTAGTTTAAGCCTAATTGCTTGAAGAATCAATAAGAAAATTGTATTCATTTAAAAATAATCTTTAAATCAATGTGTTTTTTATCCATATAGGTATCTATCAAAAAATTTATTCGCTACTTTTTTCCTATAGTATAAAAATATCTATTTTTCGTTTATTATCTTACTCATTTTAATCCAATTAAAAAAAGATTACTTTTCTTTTGACATTAACGTAACGTCATATCTTATAATAAGAGAATAGGAGTTGGTACTATGGAATATACAATAAAGAAAATGGCTGCTTTAGCAAGTATTACTACAAGAACTTTAAGGTACTACGATGAAATTAATTTATTATCCCCTAGCTATATAAACTCATCTGGTTATCGAGTATATACAGAAAAAGAAGTTGATATCCTTCAGCAAATTTTATTTTATCGTACAATGGACATGCGCTTAGAAGAGATTAAGCAAATCATTTCTCAACCAGGCTTTGACATCTCTAAAGCTTTGATAGAACATCATCAACAACTTATTTTTAGAAGAAATCAACTTGATCAATTAATTTCAACAGTTGAAAAAACAATAGATCACAATAAAGGAGCGACAGAAATGACTAATGCGGAGAAATTCGAAGGATTCAAAAAAGAAGAAATCGCAAAAAATGAAAGTAAATATGGCAAAGAAATAAGAGAAAAGTACGGTGAAGAAAAAGTATCTTACTCCAATACAAGCTTTAAGAATTTAAGTGAAGAACATTTCAAAAAAATGCAAGCAGATGAGAATAATTTGTTTCAATCGTTGAAAGAAGTGATGAAGACAAATGATTTAGATTCCAAAGCTGCTGAAGATGTATATAAAAACCATAAAAGATGGTTATCCTATTCATGGAAATCATACACAAAAGAAGCCCATATTGAATTAGCAGAGATGTATGTTACCGATCAACGTTTTACGGATTACTATACTAAACGAGCAGGAGAAAAAACTGCGAGAACCTTAAGAGACATCATCATCAAATATGCAAAATAATGAACGGTCATTGTTTTAGCTTTTACAATGAAACCTATAAATTAAACACCTTGAAAGTGTTCAATCTATAGGTTTTTATCTTTTATTCGATGCCTAGCATCATGTTTGCATTACTTTTAAACAGATTTACAAGTTCTTGTGTGTCCATGAAAGATAAGATAAACATTATGTTTAAGAACATTGATTAGACTCTTAAGCATATTCGATTAGACTTTACATCATTTTTTTATTGCTTTAAATCGATCAATCTAAAAGAACGCTTTATGGACTTCTCTAATAAGTAAGGTCCCTTATCCATTGCTTCTTTAAGTGACATAGGAGAATCTACTATTGGAATAATAGCCACAATATTTTCTTTTGGAACATCTACTAAATGATTTTCGACTTTCCCTACAAATAAAATTGTAGGCACCCTATATTTACTTGCTATTCTGCTAATTCCAACAGGAACTTTCCCTTGAAATGATTGTAAGTCAAATTTTCCTTCACCCGTAATCACTATATCAGAAGCTTTTATTTTTTCTTCTAACTTTCCGCGTTCTGCTAATACGTTTATCCCGCTTTTGAATAGACAATCAAAAAATGACAATAGAGCAAAACCTATTCCACCTGCAGCACCTGCACCAGGATAGTTAGCTTTGATTTTTCCAGTAGTTTTTTCAACAACTTTTCTATAATGATTCATTTCTTGATCATAAGAAGCCATTTCATTTAGAGGAAGACCTTTTTGTTCTCCAAATATATGAACGGCTCCATTTTTTCCACACAATGGATTTATTACATCAGAAGCTACAATAATAGAGACTTGATTTAAACGAGAATCTAAACCTGTTAGATTTATACTTTCAACGTTTTCTAGACTGATCGGTAGGATTGGAAGAGCTTTCTTATTTTGATTGTAAAATACACAGCCCAGAGCCTGAAGCATACCCATTCCACCATCAATCGTTGCCGTTCCTCCTAAACCTAAAATAAGAGTCGTCGCCCCTTTATCTAGCGCTTGAAGTATTTGTTCTCCCATTCCATAACTCGTATGGTTTTTAGGATGAAGGGTTTCTGAATTAGCATAAACTAGCCCTGCCCCCTCCGCTGCCTCTATAACTGCTGTTTGTTCTTTTTCTATCCATCCCCAATGTCCTTGAGTCAGATGACCATTTACATTTGTCATCTTCTGTACTATTTTTTCTCCCTCTTCTAAATTAATAAAAGCTTCTACTAAACCTTCTCCACCATCGGATATAGGAAAAACGGTCACTTCATGTTGAGGAAGACTATCCTTCACGATTTGATTCGCTAATTGACTAGATATAGATCCTTTAAACGAATCGATTGAAGATAAAATTTTCATTTTCTTAACTCCCTTACTTATAGAAAAACGCAACGGAAATCCGCTACGCTTTTTCTTTTTTATTGTAAACTAAAGTATCTATTTTATATTGTATTTCTCTTCAATTAAGTTAGACAGTTTTCACATATCAATATAACTCAAAAACACTTTTATAACTATTTAATACTGTGAAGTTTTTTTGGAATTTCATTCCCTCTTTAAACTATTAAAGAAGTATAACTTGATCGATTTGGCTAAAATTTGAATGCTCATTTAAAGTTCGTCACGATAGCGTTTCTAAATTAATAAAACAAGCAGTATATAGCCTTTCTATAGAAAATTAACGATAGTATAAATGGGCTGACATCAACTGTTAATAGAAGATATAATTTTTAAAACAAAGACTTTCGATTGAAATATACTTCTATTATTACGAGTTATTTGGTGGTAATATTGGTACAGGTTAATCGTATTCACTCTCTTTTTTCTTTGGTTAAAATATATTTTGAGTGTACCAATGATTGCTCTTAATTATCTAGCTTAATTTTACAATCTAAGAAATCATAGAACATTATCGAAATTTTTCTATCTAAGTTTGTTTTAAAAATCATATTATATTCGAGGATACAGTTAAGATTATATATAGTAGAATGGGGTTTGACTAATGGTTTGTTCTAAAGATATTGCTTCTTTATATAAGAGTACATATGAAAATTACAAAGAAAATAATCATGAGTTTATTAGAGTTGATAGTGATTGCGAACGTCGTCTACCTTCGCGAAGTGCTGATAGTATAAAAAAATGGTTTTATTTTGGCGAGATGGCTCATATACAAGAAAAAATATTTAATGACATTAATTTGAAAGTTAAATCTATTTGTACTGAAAAAGATGATTTATTTAAAATTCATTTTGATTACGTTAAAGAAATTATAATTAATTTTGCAAAAGAACAAAATATTGTTGATAATGAGAAAAAAGCAACTATTGTTGAGATAGATTTTAAGAACATTTTTTATAACAATAATAATCTAGATAATTATATTGAAAGCATTAATAAAAAAATAAATGAGAATAGTGATGAAACAATACAATATGTCTATGTTGTATTTAGAAATGACGGTATGGTAGTGGTAGTTGGTCAGACATCAACATTAAAAAATTCAGATTTATTTAAACTTTTAGATACAAGAGGACTTACTGGTTCAGCTAATATTATTTTAAGAAAAGAATTTGGCAATGAGCTATTCGAAAAATTTGATCATTTACTAACAAACTATTACAGTAAGGCTTGGGTTTTTGCTGACCCAAACAACATTAAAAATATAAAAGAATGTGAATCTAATTTAGGTGAATATCTAAAAGAAAAAGGAGTACCTATACTAAACAATTATTCTCATTTATATAATTAATGTATATCTGAAGACTGATTACTGTCTTGATCTTTAGTGTTATAAAAGACCTAAAGTGATTATCGTAAGTATCAAACGATATAAATTAATTACTGGGCAATAGAATCAAATTTAAAATCTCTTTCCACCGCATTGAACAGATAGACGACCAAAAAATAATCGTATCCTGTTCAGTTCTATTTTATGGTTTGCTAGAAGTGGCTTCGCATGGCGCTACTTACCAAGAGAACGCTACAAATCCTTAGAAATAGTGTACAGACGTTTTTTTTATGCCGCGCTGTCGAATTTCTAAAATCTCTAATTAGTTAAGAAAAATTAAATAGCGAACTAGACATAGAGATAGCAAAAATCGCATAGGGTGATAATGTAATAAAGATATGTTTGGAAATACTGATTGAAAAGTCCTTGTTAATTGTAAATTTAAAGAAACCGATAATCAATCTAGTATAATCAAAAGTTATATCAAAATAACAGAAAAAATAAATAAAACTATATTAACGAAAAAAAAACAAGCTCAGTTTAGAAATGCTGAGCTTGCTGATTAAAATTATTAAATTAGGTTGTATTAACTTTCTAACCGTTTATAAGCCGTAGCAATCTGATCAACAAGCTTTTGGTTTGTTAATCCGGTTACCTGTTTAATAACTGTTTCAATATCATTTTCTTTAATCATTTTTTCTAACTCTAGACTTTCTTTATCTTCATCGTCATGATAAACGAATATTTTCGCTACCGTTTCAACTAAATAATCAATAGATAAGTCTCTTTCGTAGGCTTCTCTTATCGGACGAATAAAGCGTTCATCATACCCTAATTTTCTCATCGGTGTTCTGGCTACACGTGTGATATCATCTGAAATATATGGGTTCATAAAACGAGACAATATTTTCTCAATATAAGCTTGATGCTCATTTGTATCAAAATCCCATTTTTCTATCATCAATGCTCCTGTTTCATCCAATACATGCTCAACTTGTTCTTTTACTGTCTCATCTTTCAATGCTTCATCAATAGTTGTGTGTCCAGCATACTTTCCGTTATAAGCAGTTGTTGCATGCCCAGTATTCACAGTGAATAACTTTCTCTCAATATAAGGTTCAAGCTCTTTTGCATAGTGAGCACCCTCTAATTTCAATTCTTTATTTTTCAAAGCTTGTTCGTCAATCACCCATTCTTTATAGGGTTCAACAGAAACGAATAACTTATCTTCGTGCGTCTGAAGGGGAACAATACGGTCAACAGCTGCGTTAGGAAAACCAATGTAAGTATCCATGTAACGAATATCGTCATTAGATAGGTTTTTAAGTACTTCGCTTTTAAGGAAGTCACTCCCACCAATCATATTTTCACAAGCTATCACATCTATCTTTTGAGTAGAATTTATCTCTCTACGCTTCTGAATTCCTTTAGCTATTAATGGTGCAATGAAAGGTAATATATTTGGTCCAATAGCTGTTGTAATAATAGAGGCCTCTTTAAATGCTTCCACTACTAATTCTGGATGTGTTCCATTATTAATACCTGAAACATTTCTTATCATGATATGCTTTTTGCTTTCTTCAGCTAGTTCTATTATATACTCATTATATTGATTCAATGCGTTGATAATCTCTACATTGACATCAATAAAGGTAATATCAAATCCATTATTATACAAAACTTCTCCAATAAATCCCCTACCAATATTTCCTCCACCAAAATGAATAGCTTTCATATTACTCTACCCCTTCCAAAGCTGCCAAAATTTCTTCTTCTGTTGTTGCATCTGCTAATTTAACTACATTTTCTATTTCCGAACAATAAATAGCGATATTTGAAAGAATATCCAAATGCTCATTCCCTATACCAGCGATTCCAAAAACAACTGTAACTATTTTTTCATCTTTTTCTGTTCCAAAGTTAACTCCTCCTGGAATTTGAATAACAGATAAACCTGAATGGTTGATCATATCTTTTGAATTTTCAGTACCATGCGGAATTGCAATGAAGTTTCCCATATAAGTTGTTAAGTTTTCTTCACGTTGGAGCATCTCTTCGATATATTTTTCTTCAACATATCCAGCTTCAACTAAAACTTCACCTGCTCTACGAATAGCCTCTTCTTTTGTTAAAACAGCTTGGTTTAAGCGAATATTTTCTTTTTTTAAAATTTCCATTGTATTTGCCTCTTTCCTATCTACGTTATTTTTTGTATTTTTCTAGAAATAAGATATTTAAATAATTGGTAATCATTTTTTTAGAACCTGTATTAAAAATTTCTAAGTTTAAATTGCTTTCAACAATAGTAGAACTAATTAAGCCTAATACTTCTTGATCAATTTCACTTAATGGATTTGGACCAATCATCATTAGTACCCGCTTCATTTCAATAGTTTCCTTATCAATCGAATCCATTATAAAAGAATTCGGAACATCATAAATGGCAAAGTAAGGCACCATCACTTCTTGATCAATGCAATGAAATAGAGCCATATTCGTCTCTGGTAAGCCGATAGGGGCTGTATTCATACGCTCCAATAGTTTCTTTTTGACTTTTTCTGGATTAGAAAGAATTCCACTCTTTTCTAAATCAAAACAAATAGACGATAGTAATGCATCAATTGTTTCATGCTCTTTCCATTCTCTTAGATTAAAGCGCTCTAACAACTGATTTACAGTCATTATTTTTTTGTAAAAATTTTTAAATTCATGATCTTCTAGCGATATTGATGCTAAATCTTCAATTGGGGTAGGCTGCTTTTTTAACTGTTTAATAGATTGGCGAATACTTTTAATTTCGTCGTCCATTAATAGTGGTGTGACTACTTTGTACTCAGTTTCAAAACCCTTTAAGAAAATTGTAGATAAAACTAGATCATAGTTCTCTAATTTCAGATCTTCTAATTGAGAGATTCGAGCAGTAGTGATACTCGATATTTCTGAAATGTTTTTCTTTAAACGATTCTGCAATATCTTTGCCATCCCAATTCCACTTGAACAAACAACAAGAACTGAAATATCTTTTCTAGCTATCAATTTTTCATAAGTAGATGCAAAATGAATCACTACATAAATAATTTCTTCAGGTAAAAAATCAATTCCTAAAAAAACGTGTTTTAAATTTTTCTCTACTACTAAGCTTAACTGATTGTATTGTGAATGAACTTTTTGCAATAGTAAACTTAAATTACTGGGCATCGGAGCTACTGAACGTTTTACCGCCGCAGAAATATGAGTTAGTAAGTCCTTATACAATGTTTCGTCTTGATTAAAATCCCAATCCATTTGTTTAGAAACTCTAGTAATTAATTCATTTACTTTAAAACTTAAATTAGCATCGTAATCTTTCGAAAAAAATTCTTTTCGAATATGAACATTTAATCCTTCGAGCTGTATAGCTAAAAAATAAATTTCTTCAAGCTTCATTTCGAAAGGATCAAGTTTTTTAATGAGAGTAAAGATATCTTTAGAACTATTAAGACTTATTGAATTTTCAACTGTTTCTAGCATTGCGTTAACTACTTCTAATTCTTTACCCTGTTTAATGCGCATAATAGAAAAAGTTAGTAATATAATTAATTTTTGAAATTGAGTATCTGTCACTCGTTTGAAAAAATCTTGATTAAACTCTTTGAGGACTTGATTTACGTTGCTCAACACTTGTTTATCTAAAATATTTAAGAACTGGTTATCTTTTTTCATCCATGAATTATCTTCACTTTTTTTTGATAAATTATTTAATAATTTAGTAAAATCATATTCATTAATTTCGCTACTAATTAAACCACTAACAATTAATCTACGGTTGCTTTCTTTTGCTACAGCACTAATACCTTTTGCTTTTTTTCTCTCAATCTTAATTTCATAGTCTTTAAAAATATCCTCTATTGATAATAAATCTGACTGAATTGTTCCAATACTTACCTGAAGATCGATAGCCAAAGCTTCCATTTTCACTTCTTCTTCGCTCAGTAATAGTTGAATAACTAGTAAACTTTGACGTTGTTGAACAGTCAGCTCTTTTGATGAATGATATAAGCTTTCTTGCAGCTCTTGAAATGCAACAGAATTTCCAATCAATCGGTAGCCTTTATCCGGTTCTCGGACTAATTTAATTTGATACTTAGCTAACGTACTTTCTAAACTTAATACTTCTCGATATATTGTCCGATTGCTAACATGAAGTGTTTCAGTTAGGAAGTCTAACGTAACACCATTTTTTTGTTCTAAAAGTAACTCAATAATTTTCTTTTCTCTTTTAGAAATATTAATAGATTTCTTCCTCCCTTCGAAAGAATTAAACAAGCAAAAACAGTGAAGTTACTCCACTGTTTTTTGCTTTTTATTTCTTTTTTGGGGAAAATGAACCAATACATTGGCTAAAATCAAACCCCAAAATTCTTATTATTAATCAAATTACTAAAATGATAATTTTTTAAATCTATAATTAGTTAGCATTCTTTTT
>JAGQHW010000081.1 GCA_020431645.1 Carnobacterium sp.
GTACTTCTAACGACACCATCAACACGATTAGCGTCAGGCGCAGTAAAGACCTCTTCAGTAGGCATGTTGGCCATGAAACGTTCGCCACGAACATTATCACTACCAGCGCCTTCCCAAAGGTGGTTAGCCGGTAAACCGACGATTAAGTCAGTTCCTGGAGCGGTATAGTGTAGAGCTGTAAATTGCTCTTTGTTCAATTCATTAGCTTTTTCATTTAACGTAACATCTTTTTTCTCCCATGTTGCAATAGGATCTTCATCAAAAATATGAACCGCCTTAAAGATAGCTTCCCATAATGCGTCAACTTGTTCACTAGTTGTTGCTAAATCAGGGAAAACTTTTGCTGCCCATTTATCACTAGCTGCTGCTGCAACAACCCAACTCACTTTATTAGCTTGTGTTGCTTTACGTTGCTCACTTAAAGCTTTGCCGTTTGCTGTTTGGAAAGCAGCGATCTTTTTACTGTCTAGACCAGCCAATGCATCCGGATCAGAAGAAATTAGGCTGATACGACTAGCCCCTTTAGCAACTAAAGCTAAAGACTCATCTATTTTGTATTGTGGAATATCAGTTAGGATTTCCTCTGGTGTGTGTTCCATTTGCTCACGATTAATGATGTCGTCGACCCATTTTACAATGACTTCAACAGCACCTAAAGCATAAGCTTTTTTAGTGATTAGACGTACCAACGGAGCTTGATCGACTGCAGCCTGTAAGACAACTGTGTGTCCTTTTTGAACATTGACTCCTGTTCGAACAATCGCTTCAGCGTATTTAGTTAAAAGTTCATCAAAATTTGTTAATGTCATTTGATTTATTCCCCCTATAGTGTAATAGTCACTTATTTTTTTATCTTAACAATCATAGCATAAGAAGCGTGTTCATACAATTTGTTGAATTCTAAAAAACAATAAAAAATGGTTAAAAAATAGAAGATGAATCTGGGCGATCCAATTTTAGTGATGAGTCAACGTGAGGCCTATTTTGAAACTCATTGATTCGTTCATCGATAATATGTCCATCTTTTATAATGAGTGCATCAGTTAAAACAACAGTTGGAAGACTTTCAATGAGGTCATCGATGTATTTAGCTGTTTCATGCGAAATAGCACTTGAAGCTGAACGATAAAAAATAGTTGGAGTATGATCAACGGCATAATGAACCACGCCATCCACTTCATAGATAGGGTGCTTTAAAGAAGTAGGAATAGTCGATTCAATAGCTCCATTCTCATCACAACTAACATCAATAATCATTGTACCCGGTTTTAATTTTTTTAAATCTGCTTGATATACAATGTGGTCAGTTCGCGTTGTATCCCATAATAGCGCATTAACAATAACATCAAATTCAGCCATTTCTTTTCTAAATAAAGCTTCTTGACGACGATTAAAGACTTTTACATCTGCTCCTAAGCCAATTAAAATACGCAAGGCACCTTTAGCCGTATTGCCGCGTCCAATGAGAGCAACTTTAGTATCATAAGGCATCATCCCGTTTAATTGATAAGCATGCATAACAGCTGCTTCACCAGCTAATTCATTGCTACGCCAATAACAATGCCGGTTATCTTCATACATATCTTCCCAAGCATAGGCAGAAAGTTTATTTTCTACTAAAATATCCGTAATTTCTTTGCTTTGAACAGCGTGAATCCACCCAAAGAGAGTTTGACCAACACGCAAATCTTTCAAAAAAGTCGAGTCGCCAATTTTAGGATCACAAATAATATCTTGTTGCAAAGCGATTTCTCTTGAGACAATTTGGCAACCTAAAGCAGCGTATTCAATATCTGAGATATTTAAATCGCTTCCATAGTTCTTTTCGAAAAACAACAGTTCCTTGTGCCTTAATGGAGCAATGTCTTTCGGCAACAAAGCAATTCGTTTTTCACCATCTTTATAGCTGTTCACAAATCCAATAGATTTTAATTTTTTTCTTAGCATGTTCCTAACCTCCTGTGAGTAATTATCATGCGTAAAAAGATTGTATCTTACCTTATTGTTGCATTAAAAGCAGCTATGCACAAATAAAACCAAAAAAACAAGATAAGTTATGTTTTATGAGAATTTTTTAATAAAAGGAATAAAATGTTTGATTGAGTATTGATTTAGAGATGACGAAAGAGTATTGTAGATAACATATGGAGTAAAATACTTTTTTTTTTATGACATTAGTGATAAAATAAGGTAGAGCTGAACAGAGGGGAAGCTGCTCAGTAAAAAAAACAATATTGTACATGCCGTGAATAGCCGTTGAGTAAAACGAGGGAAAGTAGTAAGTATATAAAGTTAGATAGAAAATACCAGCATGACTGGTTGTCAGGTCACTCACTAATAGGTATAGCCACCTTCAATGTCTATCGAGTTGGTTTAAAAAATTGAAGTCCAACTATAAGCAAATGCTAATAGAACTAGGGTCAATGATAATAAAAAGAAAAAAGAGGTGAGTCAAGATGGCTAGAAAAAAGACAATTTTAAAATCGCATATCCTTGATACTGCATACGAAGTAGTAAAAAAAGAAGGTTTTGAAGGATTTACAGCTAGAAATATTGCTAAAACGATGGATTGTTCAACTCAGCCAATTTATTTAGAGTTTAAAAATATGGATGATCTAAAAAATGAGCTTTATGCAAAAATAAAAGACTATTTGACTGAAACAATTTTTGCAAACAATCGATCAGAGGACTCTATTTTAAATATATGTCTCAACTTTGTTCATTTTGCAAAAGATGAACCAATCTTTTTCAGAGCATTATTTTTAGAAGATCATTTGGAACCTAAAAAAATGCATAACCTCCCATATGAGGAAATGCTAGCAGCATTTGAGCAAAATCCAAAAACAGACTCTCTAAATAAAGCTGAAAAAAGAAGCTTATTTGAGAGTATTTGGATTAGTGTTTACGGTACAGCTGCTCTTGTAGCACAAGATTTAATTGAATTAGATGAAGTTGCTTTAAAGAATAGCTTAGAAAAAGAGATTAACGAGTTAGTCAAATAAAAAATAATAACCGGAATCCTTCTAACAGGGATTGCGGTTATTATTTTATAAAGAAGTAACTTTATCTACGAGAGCCTTTGCAAAAGCTTCTAAATTCAGCTTATCTTTTTCATTTGGATCCAAATCGACCTTGACACTCTGGGCGCCTTCGATTGCTCCTATTTGTTTAAATTGATCTGTAAAGTCATCGACAGACTGACAAAATTTTTCATAAAAAGTATCTCCAGAACCATAAGTCCCAAATACTTTTCCAGTTAAATCGATTTCAGCAAGTTCTTCATAAAAGTCAACAATTTCATCTGGTAAATTAGCATCATTTCCGTAAGTATAGGTCCCAACAAGGCAAATATCAACAGCCAAGAAATCCTCAGGGTCAGCTTGCATACAATCAACAACTTCAACGTCGACATCTAATTCTTCAAGAGCTTTTTCAATGATAGCGGTACATTCTTCTGTATTACCGGTTAAACTCGCAAAAACAATCATTGCAGTAGTCACTACTGATTCACTTCCTTTCTAAAAACGTTCTTTTATTTACATAAAGTATACCAAACGTCAACGCCATTTCGCAACGCTAATTCAATCAAATAAAGAAGAAAGATGGCCTTTGAAGAGATGCCCTGATAAGCAATAAAACAAGAAAGGTTCACTTTTTGAGAATTTAAGCTTATAATAGAATTGGCTTAAACGCAAAATGAAAAGAAAAGAGGAATAAGAAGTGATTACATTAAAATCAACACGAGAAATAGATGCAATGGCAGAGTCTGGCGCGTTATTAGCTAGTATCCATGAGAAATTACGTGACTTTATTAAACCAGGTGTAACTGGAACAGCGATTAATAAATTTTTCCAAGACCACATTGAAGCAGCTGGTGGAATTCCAGAGCAAATTGGTTTTGAAGGATATGAGTACGCTACTTGTGTGAGTGTAAACGATGAAATTTGTCATGGTTTCCCAACAGATAAACCACTAAAAGACAATGATTTAATAAAAGTAGATACCGTTGTTAATTTAAGAGGCGCGATGTCCGATTCATGTTGGACCTATGTAGTAGGGGAATCAACACCGGTTATTGATCATCTAATGGAAGTGACAAAGAATGCCTTATACAAAGGAATCGAGCAAGCCCAAGTTGGCAATCGTATTGGCGATATTGGCCATGCAATCCAAACCTATGTAGAATCAGAAAATCTGTCTGTTGTTCGTGAATTTATTGGACATGGAATTGGACCTACACTGCATGAATCACCAGCTGTTCCTCATTATGGCGAAGCCGGTAAAGGGTTGCGTCTAAAAGAAGGAATGGTTATTACTATCGAGCCTATGGTGAATACCGGAACATGGAAGTCAAAAATGGATAAAAATGGCTGGACAGCCCGCACAAAAGACGGTGGACTAAGCTGTCAATTTGAGCATACATTAGCTATCACAAAAGAAGGCCCAAGAATCCTAACCATGCAAAAGGATTAAGATGTGGAGTGCCACGTGTAGTTTCGATTCAAAATCAGGAATCTTGCCGGAAATGTTTCATTTCCAAAAAGATTATCTATTTTGACGAGAAACTTTGGTACGTAACTCAATTAATAAAGATGCGGAGAACTCTGTTTTTTAATACCTAGAGTTTAAACAATAAAACCAATCAGACAGAATTATTTCTGTCTGATTGGTTTTATTGTTTATCAGTATACTAGATTATTATTTTTTAAAGATAAACCATTTACTGAAAAAATAATTTAACAATACAACGACTAGTTGAGTGGCTAACTTAGCAAAATTAGAATTCCATTGAAGAAACCCGATTAACAATAGCATACTTGCCATATCGAATCCAGCTGAAATTAAGCGGAAACTGCAAAATAAAAAGAACTCTTTTAGCCAAGCACTAATAGTGGCTGTTTCAGATTTGAAGACATATTTTTTATTTGTGAGAAAAGCAAAAAGGATAGATACAATAAGAGAAAAAGCATTCGCAATTAAGTATGGAACATCCTGTACTGTATCTAGTAGATAGAATACACCCATGTTAACGAGTGTAGTTAAAATTCCAAAAATTAAATAATTTATTACTTCTTTATGTGTTTTAAACATTTTTCTCAAAGTTGACATATATGTGATGATTACCCCTTTCGTTTTTACCCTATGTTATTTTACACTATATCATTCTACTTTGCTATTCGTATAAATTTGTGAATATCTACTAGTTTGTAGTCTGTTAGACAATAGGATCATTGTATTTTTCAGACCTATATCTTTAGAACAGATAACCAACACTAGTTTTTTTACAAAAGAATCAGTATAATGAAAAATAGTAGTTAAAAAGGAGTTTAAAAATGGCTCAACACATGAGTAAAAAGAAAGAAATTAAAAATTTTCTTTGTATTTTTCGAAAAAAATATCAAGAAGCAGAAATAACAAATTCAGGAGCGATTATTGCTTATTATTTTCTATTGTCTCTATTCCCATTACTGATTGTTATTGGAAACCTATTGCCATTATTGAACTTATCCCCTGAGACGGTTTACCCGTATCTAGATAAAGCTGTTCCTGCTTATTTAGTAGAAAATCTAAAACCAATTATGGATAAAATTCTAACATCAGGTAGCAGTGGGGTTCTTTCTATTGCGGCGATTGGTACATTGTGGTCTGCAAGTCGCGGGATGAATGCGTTGCAAATTAGCATGAATAAAGCTTATGATGTCGAAGCTCGTAAAAATTTTATTTTGATTCGTTTGGCCTCCATTGCTTTTACCGTGGTATTGATAACCGGTCTGGTTTTATTAGTAGCAGTATTTGGTTTTGGCCAATTGATTTTAGAAGAACTTATTCCCCTATTAAAATTGCCCGCCGATTTAATTAACACATTTCTTAGTTTGCGTTGGCCGGTAACGATGTTTACCTTATTTTTTTCTTTTTCACTATTGTATTATTTTGTTCCTAACGCTAAACTTAATTTAAAAATGGTATTGCCAGGAGCAGTATTCTCTACAGTAGGGTGGATTTTAATTACCCAAGCTTTTACTGTCTATGTTGCTTACTTTGCCATAGGTACATTAAGTTATGGTTCAGTTGGCACATTGATTGTATTTATGTTGTGGTTGAATGTATTAGGTGCTTTACTAACGCTAGGTGCCCTTGTGAATGCAACCATTACAGCATACCAAGAAAAAACGATTGAACAATCAAGTAGCCGAATGGGAAAATACGTTGAAAGGAAATTTAAAAGAAGATAAGAAGATGGAACTGTTTTCTGTGTTTAGTCTACTATAATTAATTCAACTTGCTAGTTAAAAATTATTCTATTTACTATATGATAAGTAATCAGATAGTAATCTATAGAAAAAGAAAATTAGAATAGGAGAATACAAGTGATTGCTCTAGTTTTGAGATTTATATTTTTTATTATTTTTAATGGGCTTTTTTCAATTTTATTTTGTCAGGTTAAAAATAAAGAGTGAGTTTATACCGATAATTGTATTTTCCTCTATTGGACTAATAATGTTTTTTGCAGGACTTTTGAATGTTCTTTTAGAAGTCTTAGTTTTGTTGGTGCTAGCTAGTTTAATTTATTTAATTTACGCTTTTATTAATAAAGAATTAACAGTTAGTTTTTTAACACCAGGAATGTATTATTTTTTCATTTTCATTGCGTACTTAGCTTACTTCCTTAATGGAGCTAGATTTGTAGCCTACGATGATTTTTCTCATTGGGGACTAGTTGCTAGAGAGATAATAACAAATAATAAATTTCCAAACTTTGAGTCATTGATTGTCTTTCAATCTTATCCAACTGGAAGTGCTTCTTTTATTTATTTTGTGAGTAAAATAATAGGCAATACAGAAGGAGTCATGTTATTTGCTCAAAGTATACTTATTATAAGTGGTATCACCCCTCTATTTGCCTTTATCAAAAAGAATAAAGCTATAAGTTACAGTGTTTTATATCTTTCAACAACGTTCTTTTTGACTAGTAATGTAGGGTTTTTAGCTTTATCAGTAGATACACTTTTATCTGTTTTAAGTTTAGCAGCATCAGCGATAATTATTTACTATTTTATTAATAAAGAAAGTAAATGGTCTTACACGCAGCTAATGCCGATATTGTCGTTCTTAATGATAATAAAAAACAGTGGCATTCTTTTTGTACTAATAAATGTACTCTTATTTTTCTATTGTACACTTAAGTCTGAAAAAACTCAGCTGGAATCGATAAAGAAATCGTTATTTTTACTTGGCATACCCTATTTAGTTAAGGTTTTTTGGGGGAAACATGTCCAATTGGTTTTCTCTAATGGTTTTGAATCTAAGCACGCTATGTCAGCTGAAAATTACAAGACGATTGTTAATCAAAAATCAGTAACTGACATTCAATTAATTCTAAAAAAATTTATAGCTAGGTCAATAGACATTAGTCAAAATGAAATTAAAATAGGAGTACTTTGTCTATTATTCTTTTTAACAACATTCTTATTTATAAAATGGAATATAGTACAGTTTAAAGGCAAAGAAAATTTAGGGCTTAAGTTATTTATTAGCAGTTCTATCTTGTATTATATTTATCAACTAGGCTTACTATTTACGTATCTTTTCTCCATGCCTATAGGCGAAGCGCTAGTACTAGCGTCATATGAACGATATAATATGACGATGGTAATGTATATCTATGGTATCTCATTAATTTACCTAATCTTATTGCTGAGTGAAAATAAAACAGAGCCTTCAAAATCTTTCTCTAATAAACTGGTTCTAACTTTTTGTATAGTAATGCTAATACTACCTGTTTATTGGAAGTCCCCGATAGAAAAGAGTTTGTTTAGCAAAGAGGAGTATAGTCAAAACGATAGAAATACATTAGAGACTGTGTTTAATGAAAATAAATTTCTGGAAGATGAAAAATATTTTATTTATCTTTCAGACCAACCTGAAATAAACTGGGCTTCTTATTTTTATTATGTATCACTTTATACGTTGTACTCTGCTGATATAAAAATGATCACAAATGAGACAATTAATGAAATAGATTTTGCTACTGTTAAAACTAATCTCATTATTTTAAGAGATGATGAGTTAATGAACGAAAAATTAAAAAGTAAAGGCATAATAGAATACAAAGAAATAGTCATTTTGAATTAGGAGAAAAAAATGAAAAATACATTAGTTCTAATCCCAACATTAAATCCTACTGACTCTTTGATTAGCTATATTGACGAATTAATTAAGGCGGATTTTACACGTATTTTAGTGATTGATGATGGCAGTTCAAATAAATATCAGTCTATCTTTATTGAATTGGCTAAGAGAAAAGAAGTGGAAATTCTTAGACATGTGATTAATCTAGGGAAAGGTAGAGCGTTAAAAAATGGCTTTAATTACTTTATGAATCTAGTTGAAGAAACGGATTTCTTAGGAGTGATAACGGTAGATTCAGATGGCCAACATGCAGTTAAAGATGTCATAAGAATTAGAGAAGTTTTAAACGCATCATCTAATTCATTGATACTAGGTTCCAGAGATTTTGACCAATCAACGGTACCATTTAAAAGTAAATTTGGTAATAAACTAACAAGTAGCGTTTTTCAACTACTTTATGGAATAAAGTTAATGGACACTCAAACGGGTCTACGAGCGTTGACGACAAATTGTGTGGATTCATTTATCCCATTAGTAGGCGAACGTTTTGAGTATGAAACAAATATGTTGATAGAAGCTGCACATGCAAAAATCCCGATACAAGAGATAGAAATTGAAACAATCTATATAGATGATAATAGCGAAACACATTTTGACCCAATAAATGATTCATTAAAAATATATGGCGCATTATTCAAAACATTCTTTAAATATATGGCTTCTTCTGTACTATCCTTTAGTATTGATATAGCGATGTTTCAACTATTGATTGTTCTACTCAATATGGGAGCAAGCAATAAAATTATAACTGCAACTATCGGAGCGAGAATGATTTCTTCTTTATTTAATTATTTAACAAATAAACAAATGGTCTTTAAAGATAAATCCAATCATACTAGCGTTTTTTGGAAATATGCTGGATTAGTACTCATTCAAATGTTCAGTTCAGCACTTTTAGTAGCCTCATTTTATTCTACATTGCAAATAAATGAAACAATTATTAAACTAGTTGTAGATTCATTATTGTTTTTTATTAGTTTCAGAATACAAAAAAAAATAATTTTTAATTAATCTGATTTAAATCTTTCTAAAAAATAAAATAGTAGGAAAAATCAGATATCTGGTTTATTCTACTATTTTAACGTGTTTACAGATTCAGTCCGCAATGTGATTCAGTCTGACTGAAAAGGACGGACTATGCTATAATGATGCAGTTATTTAAATTAACTGTATTTTTACGAAAAAGGAGTTTAAATCATGATTGATGTGTCTATCATTATACCAATCTATAATGTTGAACGTTATTTAAAAAGAGCGATAGAGAGTGTCTTGAACCAAACCTACAAAAATATAGAATTGATTTTAGTAAATGATGGATCACCTGATCAGTCCCTTCAAATTTGTCTTTACTATGAAACAGTAGATC
>JAGQHW010000082.1 GCA_020431645.1 Carnobacterium sp.
AGATACTTATAACACTGAATAAAAATTAAAAAAATTGGAAGAATAATTATGTTTCTAGTATTAGGAGTTATTGCTATAGTAGCAACTGTTTTAAATCTTTATTTATATAAAGTAGGCAAAGATTATAAATTAGCAATGGCCATGGGATTGTCATTCACAGCACTGACGCTTGTTGCAGGGTACAGCATGATATCCGGTTGGGTAAAGGTAAAAGATTGGGCTGCTTTATTAGATGTAGTACCTACTATGACAACAGTCCTATGGGGTTTAACGATTGTATCGATTTTATTAAATATAATTCCGATACTTTTAGAACAAAAAAAATAATTAAAACTAATCAACTATCTGATAAGAGTCTAACCAGGATATATTTTTACCTAGTATTAATCTGATTGATTTTTCGCTGTCTATTATAAGTATTGATTAAAGTTTGCCCATTAAAAACCATATACATATATCTTGATTTAATAAGATTTTCAATACATGACTTATGTAATTTCATGTATTGCAATTTGGTAAACATCTTTAGTTATTTTTTCTAATTCTACTTGACCATTTTCTTTAAGTTTACTTTTTTTATGTAAATTAAGGAGCGAAACCGTAAAAAATTAAGATGAAAAGGATATATCCTATAGTAATTAGTCCTGTAAATATAACGATAGCTCCAATAATTATCACATATTTCAAAAAAACTAAATAGATATCTGCGTTCATTATTAATTTCCTAAACAGTAGTATCAAAACTGCTCCCAAAGGGATAAATAACAAAAAATACAATGTAGATAAACCATTAAAGTAAATGTTTATTCCTTGATTAGGCAAAGATGTTTTGAAAAATAGAGAAAAGCCTAATAGGAATACAATAAAGATTAAATTGACTACAACAGAGTAAATACGAAACTTTTTTTTGTATTTACTAGGTAATTTAAGGCCGAAAGAGATTAAAATGTGTATTGCAGAGATTACGACTGCAACGACAATATTTAATGGAAACAGCATGTGGATTCTCCTTGTCATATCTAGAAATGGGTGATCTCTCTAAACATGAATTTTTAGTATTTGAATTAATTATATAACAAAAAATACTTTATAAATAGCTGCCAACAGTTTACATAACGCAACCATTGGTTTACATTCATCAAAAAGTAACCATATAATTTAACGGTTATTTTTTTGATTTATTTTTACGAATACATGAATCTATGTAATTTCATGTATTAACTTGTATGTTTAAACAAAGGATTAGGATTGTAAAATATGTAATATATATATTGAATAATGTTTTTTATATGTTACACTCTCCCTATAAGAGATGATAAAGGAGGTCAATAGTATTCGTGGATAATAGAATAAAAATTGCGCGTATTCAGGTTGATTTAACGCAGCAACAATTAGCTGAAAAAGTAGACGTCACTCGTCAAACAATTAGTTTAATTGAAAAAGGCAAATATAATCCCTCTTTAAAACTATGTCTTAACATATGCCACGCCGTCAATAAAACACTAGATGAACTATTTTGGAAGGAAAGGAACTGATATAAAATGAAAAGAATTACAGATGAACGTTTAATATTAAAAAATCTGAAAAATGTCAGAAATGCATATGTTATTCAAACTCTAGGTATCTTAGGTATCTTAGGTTATGACTGGATTACTAAAGGATCAGAAGTAATGCACGAAAGCCCACTATGGCTTGTTTTTATCATTTCGACTACTGCATTAGCATTATTCTCTATGGACATTAGTGTAGATCATGAAGTTCGTAAAAAAGCTCCTAAAAGAAGCCTTATTATCTCCATTGTTATTATTGCCCTTATTTCTATGGCAATTGGAATTTTTGTCCCCTTCACGGGTAAATCTGGTCCAATAAATGGATTAATCGTAGGCGGAATAGTTTTTATTTGCATCCTTACACCCTATATTTACATTTATTACCTACGTATCAAACAGCAAGATTAGGTTATAATTATTTAAAATCAGCCTTGATTCAACAAGGTTCTAAATACATGTTTTTATAGAATTTCATATATCAAATTTTTAAGTTAGCTGGGTTACAATAAATCTAATCAGTATAGAGGAGGAAGAGTATGAAAAATACAGGTGAATGTCCAAAGTGTGCTTCAAGAAATATCGTAAGAATTCCAGGTCAAACAGGTGCGGTTGGAATCGGTAATAATATTTCTATTGGCTCAGTTATTCCTACTTTAGTAGATGTATCAAGATACTTATGTTCTGAATGTGGCTTCATGGAAGAATGGATTGTCGATAAAGAAGACATAGAAAAAGTAGTCAAAAAATTTAAAGGTAAATAGATTACTATTTGAAAAATCTCTCTGCCAAAAAGGCAAAGAGATTTTTATATTTCCTTTTAGAAAAAATAGACTCAATATCAAAATCTATGCGTGTTTATATTATAAAGTAATGAATATACACTGAAAAAAAACATTGATTTAACAAATTTCAGGATACACGATTCTATACAAAATAGTGTATCCTTAAATGAAGGTGAGTTTGTCACAATAAGAATTGAGTAAAACTCAAATAAAGGAGTAAAAAATGATAAATAAAGATCGTTTATTTTCTGTAGTTTTACTGAAAGAGTCTACTCTCCTTGAACAAAAAAATATGGATAATACAAAAATATTTGAGGAAAGTATAATATTACTCGAAACAGAAGAAGAATTTTTTGAAAATAATTCTCAAGAATATTTAATTAAATACTTTAATGAAAAAATACCACCACTAGAATATGAGAATAGTTATGGAGAAACAATTCGAAGTAGTATTGTTTTGACAGTAGATTATTTTGAAATTATAGACTCAATTGGAGCAAATGACTTTACAGAAGTTTTTAGTAGAACATTTATCGAAAAAATCGGGACAACTGTAGAAAATATTATAGATAAATATTATGATGGTTTTGTATTTAAAAAATAATTTAATTTTTAAACTATTGATTTAATAAGACTCTAGATACATTAATTTATCCAATTTCATGTATTTAATATTTATAAAAAGCATTAGATAACTTAAAGGAACGATTGGCTATATAATTTAATTGATCTTTCCATATTGACTAAACAAAATAAGGTCACTATAACTACTGTGACCTTATAAATTAATTTAATTAGGAATAATTGAATTTATCTATTTTTGTACACTGTTAATATCCATATCTAATATTGGATATGGAAGTCAATTCTTTTAGTTTTTTAGATTGATAGTCTGATAGAGTAACTCCATCATTTCTGATTGCTTTAGAAATATCTAAGTTCATACGACTTAAAATCATAGGAATAGAAGCGCCCTTTTGTTCTAATTCTTCAAAATAATTCTCTAATACATTTTGTAGCGACTCGTTTTCTAAGTTTGTTTTTAAATCATCTAATAGATCAGTAATAATATTTGCTGCTTGTTTTGCTCGTTCATTTCCTCCGGAATACCATTTTTTTTTGCCCATAAAATATCGCTCCTTAATTATAGTCACACGTGAGTTTAGTTGCTATTGTACTTTCTTTATAGTCTATTGAAGTTAAACTATTTTTGCTAATATAGCGCAATTGTCGACACCTTATTATCTACCAAATAGTCCTAATTTAATAGAACTTATTGGTTTCCATAGTAGCAACCAGTGGTTGCTACTGCTATTTTAGTTATTATTTCTTTCTATAAGAAAAATAATGATTGTAAAAAAGTAACCCTGTATTAACAAGGTTCTAGATACATATTTCTATGTAAAATAATGTATTTTAGACCATAAGTACACAGGATACTTGTGTACTTATGGTCTATATTTATCAATACAAATTTTTATCTAATTTCATATATTAATTATTGCTGTACAGAAGATTGTAGCGGTTCTGTTAAAAATTCTTGTGATTCTTCGACATAAATACGGTGCCAAACCATAAAAGTTAAAGCTGTCCATATTTTACGCGAATAATCTATCTTACCTATGCGATGATTAATTAAGAGGTCTTCAATATAACCTTTATTTAATAAATGCTCTGTTTGAGATTCCCGTATAATCGTCAATGCCCAATCATACATTTCATCTTTTAACCAATGACGGATTGGAACTGGAAAACCTAATTTTTTACGGTAAATAACATTTTCTGGAACAATGCCTTCTACGGCTTTTCTTAAAATATATTTAGTAGTCCCATGAGCAAGCCTTAAATGTGCAGGTATTTCTCTAGCAACATTAAATACTTCTTTATCTAAAAATGGTGTTCTTAATTCTAATGAATGGGCCATTGTAGTTCTATCTGCATTTAAAAGTAGATCTCCATTTAGCCAAGTATTAATATCAATTAATTGCATGCGATCCACTGGATTACGCCCTACTGTTTGCTGATAAAATGAATCAGTCACATTTTTGAACGGGTAGTTAGCATTATAATTGGTTAACAATTTTTTCTTTTCAAGCTCTTCAAAAATCTTTGCATTTCCAACGTACCGATGTTCTAAAGGAACGGTTCCTCTAAGAAGAAAACTCTTCCCTTTTACTCCATCAGGCATCAGCTGAGCTAACTGATGGATAGCTTGGTTGGTATACTTACCAGTAAGATTAAACATTCTCAACGCATGTGGTTCATTATAAATACCATACCCTCCAAATAATTCATCAGCTCCTTCACCAGATAACGCAACTTTTACATGCTTTCGAGCTAATGCTGACAAAAAGAATTGCGGCATTGCTGCAGGGTCAGCTAAAGGATCGTCCATATGCCAAACAAAACGTGGAAATTCAGCCATGAATTCTTCTACAGTAATCGTATGACTAAAGTTTTCTACTTTTAACTCTTCTGCCGTCTCTTCAGCTAAATTAATTTCATTGTATCCGTCTCTTTCAAATCCAACGGATAATGTCTTAAGCTTAGGATTAAACTCGCGTGCCATTGCTACAATGATTGACGAATCAATTCCTCCTGATAAGAAGGAACCAACTGTAACGTCTGACCTCATATGTTTTTCAACGGAATCCCATAAGCTTGTTCGAATTTCTTTTGTAAAAAAATCTTCTGATTTGTTAATGGGTGAAAAATCAGCCTGCCAATATCTCGTAATTTTTACTGTCTCATTTAATTTCTTTGTCATAAAATGACCAGGAAGTAGTTCCTTAATTGATTGGTGCATCGTTTCTGATCCTGGAACATATTGAAAAGTTAAATAATTTTGTAAAGCAATTTGATCTAATTGTCGGTCTTGAACCACTTTTAGAATAGCTTTCTTTTCAGAAGCCACATATAGGCCTTGTTCTTCTACTGCATAATAAAAAGGTTTAATCCCAAAATGATCACGAGCTCCAAAGAATGTTTTTTCTACTTTGTCCCAAATCACAAATGCAAACATTCCTCTTAATTTATCCACTACTTCTTCTTTATAGGCTGAATAAGCTGCAATGATAACTTCGGTATCACTATCCGTTTTAAATAAATACCCTTGACCACTTAGTTTTTTTCTTAACTCTATATAATTATAAATTTCCCCATTAAAAATAATCCAATACCGTTCATTTTCATAAGATAATGGTTGGTGCCCTTTTTCAATATCGATAATACTTAATCTTCTAAAACCTAAAGCAATCGTATTATCTTTATAATACCCTTCTTCATCTGGTCCTCTATGTACAATCATTTTATTCATCTCATTAATATTGTTCTCTATTGTTTTTTGTATTGCATTTTCCACATTGGAAATATACCCAACAAATCCGCACATATCAATTCTCCTCTTTTTGAGTTCCTTTTTATTGATTAGTTCTTCTAGTTAAAATTTTTTAAAGACTTTTAAACTAGCGACATTTTCGAATTTATGTATTTTTATTTTGATTAGTGAAAAATAGATTTTAATTAAGCACTATTAAAAGTCTAGTATTTTTAAATTCCACAATTGAGAGTACAGCTATTATCTTCGAATAGCAATCACTTTAAGCGATTGCAGATTGATATTTTAAGTCCTAATTTTTTGTTAAAGAACCAAAAATTAGGCATTTGTCTCATCTTTAAACCACCAACAGATAATCAGATAGAAATTATTGAGATTGTTACCATTGGTAAAAGAGAAGAAAAAAAGTATTTTTAACCGCTAAAAAAAGTATCTCTGAAATTGAAATAAAAAATCTTTTACAGATCTAATTTTAAGAGAGTCGCTCGCTTGTTTTTAGCAGCTACCTATTTTCTTCAATATATTATTTTATAGAATCTCATGTATTCATAACATGAAATTGGATGTCTAACTCTTAAACACAAGTTTAAATCATTACTATCCTCCTTAACTTAATAACTATATTCTCTCAATTTCCGCTTAAAAAGTAACGCACCTATTCGTTTACAATTAGCAACCATTGGTTTACATACACTAAAAATCAAATAAAAAAGTACTTCAGTTATAAATTTTTAAATGAAACTGTAGTTTTATCAATACACGTTTTTAAACAATTTTATGTATTCTCATAAAATCAATAGTACCTAGTATTCGATTTCCTAAATAAGATTGTTTACACATTATCACTTATAAGTTATAATAAAAGTATGAAAAAATATAATTTCGATGTCTATGAAAAAGAAAACGGTGAAGCTCCCTTTTTGGAGTATTTAGATAGTTTAGATGTAAAATCTAGAGCTAAAGTATTAAGAGCAATAACTATTGTGGAAGATTTTGGAGTCCATTCTCCACCAGGATATATCGATCACTTAGATGATGGCATTTACGAACTTCGAGTAAAATTCTCAAGCAACATTTTTAGGTGTTTATATTTTCATTTTAGTCATAATAAATATATTATCACACATGGTTTCACGAAAAAAACACAAAAAACTCCTTCAAGAGAAATTACTAAATCCAAAGAGTATCGTAAAGACTATCTAGAAAGAAAGGGTGAAAATGATGGAAAATAAACTAAAAAGTTACTTCGACACCCAAATGGAAACACCAGAGTTTGCTGAAGCGTGGAAAGAAACTGAAGCTAGCTATCAAGCTGCAAACATTCTTTTAAGAATTAGAGAAGAAAAACATCTAACTCAATCTGAATTAGCTACTCTAACTGGAAAAAAACAATCTTATATTTCTCGAGTAGAAAAAGGGTCACAAAACATTAGTGTACAAACATTAAGTGACATCGTGGAATCTGTAGGCGGAAAACTAAAAATGGAAGTAGTCGTTTAACTTTGTCACGATTCCTAAAATAACACCTACAAAAAGTTTAATCTGATATGTAATTAAATAAGACTAGTAGTAGATAAACACAATAAAAAGGGTCACAAAACTCACATATGTTTTATGTGAGTTTTGTGACCCTTTCCTTTTCGATACACGATTATATGCAATTTCATGTATTCACAACATCTTTGACGTACTTAAACAAGTACGTTACAATAGTAGAAAAGATGTTAAAGGGAGGAATAGCTTATGTCTATCGTAAACCCTAGCCAAGCTAGAAAAGTCTTTTATCAACTATTGAAAGACGTCAACAAAACTAACGAACCCATTTATATCTCTGGCAAAAACGAAGAAAGTGAAGCGGTTATGGTCAGTAAAAAAGACTGGGACGCAATTCAAGAAACATTATACCTTCAATCTGCTGGCGTAGCAGATGTGATCCACCAGCGTGAACAAGAAAATGAGTTTGTTGCATTGGAGTATATCGATTGGGATACTCTGTAAAGTTAGCAAAATCAGCTACGAAAGACCTGAAACATTTAAAAGGGGCTCATTTAGAGCAAAAATTTAAAAATCTCATGGAAGTTTTAAAAGAGAATCCGTTCCAAAATCCCCCGCCTTATGAAAAGTTAGTCGGAAATTTAAAAGATAAATATTCACGTCGTTTAAATATTCAGCACCGGGTGGTTTATTCGGTGGATAATGACGCCAAAGAAGTCATTATTTGGTCTACTTGGACGCACTATGAAAGATAGAAAAAACTTTTTAAAAAGTTTTTTCTATCTTTTTTGACTAAAAATATGAGATAAAAACAACCTTGCTAAAGCAATTTTCTCGATACACTACTTTATCTAAAATAGTGTATCCTAAAATGAAGGCGAGTTTGTCACAATAAGAATTGAGTAAAACCCAGATAAAAGAAAGGAAATTAATTATGCATTGGAGTATATGGCTTGCAATTTTTGTAGTTATTTTTAGATCTAAAGATTCAAATAAAAAAATAAGAAATAATGAGCTTGCCTTAATGCTAAATACGTAAAACTCTAAAATATAAATTATTCAACTAAAATTAAGAACATAAAAAAGGACTTGAAATTTCAAGTCCCTTTTTTAATTGCATAAATTATGATTACTTATTCTTTAGTTCTTCAATAAGGTCTTTCATTTCTGCAATCTCTTTTTCTTGTGCGTCAATGATATCATCAGCTAATTCTTGAACACGTGGATCCTCAATATCTGCACGCTCACTAGTTAAAATAGCAATTGAATGATGGGGAATCATTGCTTCCATATAATCAACTTCGTCAATAGTTGTTTGATTACGCATTAAGAAAAATGATCCAACAAAAACAATAATGCTAACACCTACAATGGCTAAATTAATTTTTTTATTTTTCAACATATGCAACATAAATCCTAACATAACAACTGCCATTACTGCCGTTGAAAGAATAGTCATATACATTCTCATCTCACTGAAATAGATATGGTCTAATTCGTAAGTATTTAAATACATTACCGCATACATTAAAATAGCAGAGGTCGCAATCATTCCCAAAAATTTCGCATAATTTTTATTCATTTCTCCACTCCCTTAATCATTTTTTAATTCATAAATTTATTCTATCAGAAAGAATATTTTTAATCATCTGTTATAAGTTCTAGCAAAAGAATAGATGTTATTGTTATTATTCAGTTTGTCTTAATCTCAATTAAGATAAACTGAGATAAAGTGCTAGAAGGACTGGTATGATTAAGATAGAGTAGATTTAATATTCTATCTTTTTTCTTTTTATATTTTGAGTTCGTCATAAGTATCAGAATACGCAGTTTATGAAAAATACAGATAATAAACGCTGGAAAAATCTAAAATTAACTTACAGGTAGGAGGTAACTTTATTTTGAATAAGCCCCTCTTTTTTCGGACCAACAACCGAAAAAAGACAGCGAATAAATGGACATTTTTTTCGACGCAAACGACGAAAAAAACGACTTGATCTTGCCAAAAAAAGGGACCGGAAATGTGTCCATTTCGGTCCCTTTTTTTGGTTCAAAACGGTGACGTTTTGAATGGTCTTTTCAGGGGGTTTGGGGGTGCGCAGCGTTCCCCCAACAAGATCGTTTG
>JAGQHW010000083.1 GCA_020431645.1 Carnobacterium sp.
ATTACTTCATGAAGGTAAAATACTTTGACCAGGTATCATTATTTTTTTCCAACAATAGATTGACACTATCTTTTAATACTCTCGTTTTGCACTATTAGCTTTTGGTTGGTATAGTTTTAATGAATAGCGGAGTTGATTAGGAAAGGGCTGAGGAAATGAAAGCATTGGTTCATGAACAGAAATCGGGAATAGATGGGCTACAAATTAAGGATGTGCAATCTCAAAAAATGAAAGAACACGAAGTAAAAATTTCTATAAAATACGTTGGCTTGAACCATCGAGATCTAATCAACATCGAGGGCCATAAAGACTTAAGCAAAACACTTTATATGGGAGAAGATGCAGCCGGTATTGTAATAGAAACCGGATCTGGTGTTACCTCAATAAAAATAGGGGATAAGGTTATGATTAATGGTGGGCTAAATTGGAATAAAAATTCAGCGGCACCTCCTGAACAGTTTGAGGTAATTGGCAATACAAGAATCGGATCATTCGCTGAAGAAATAGTGTACCCGGCTGAAAGTGTCGTTAACGTTCCAAGTTACCTCACGATGGAAGAAGCAGGTGCTTTTTCATTAGGAGGTCTGACAGCTTATCGAGCTTTATTTACACAAGGACAAGTAAATAAAGGTATGAAAATTTTGATTCCTGGAATAGGTGGAGGTGTAGCTAATTTTTTACTTAGCTTTGCTAAAGCTGCTGGCGCTTTTGTGTATGTGACTTCTCGTTCAGAAGATAAGCTCAATAAAGCTAAATTATCTGGCGCAGATAAAACGGCCCTTAATGATGAAGACTGGAATGATATTTTTGGCGAGAAAGTCGATGTCGTTATTGAGTCTGTCGGCGCTGCAACCTTCAATAAATCACTCGCTACTTTAAAACCTGGTGGAACAATGGTTCTGTTCGGTTCGTCTACTGGCAATTTAGTAGAATTCAATTTACGCAACTTTTTTGTTCAACAATATACATTAAAAGGCAGTATGATGGGGAGCCAAGAAGAACTAGTAGATATGATTGCATTCTCTGAAAAGCATCTTATTAAACCTCTAATCGACACTGTTTACCCTTTTGAAGATTACAAAAAAGCTTTTGAACGTCTAACAGAAGCTAAGCAAACAGGAAAAATTGTTTTAAAAATAGCTGACTAATTTAATTTTACTGATGAGTATAGGTCAAATAAGAGTTAACTTATCCTTTTAGTGGTAACGACTAGTAGTAAGTTCAGATAAGTACTTGTTCTCTTTTAGATTTATTACTAGTCGTTCGTTTAAATAAAACACATTTTTTATTATTAATAAGGTATACTTTTTTTATCAGTCTATTATAAGTTAAAAGGAGAATAGGTATGTATTTAATTTCTGGAACGTTATTTATTATCGCTTCGTTTTTTATTTTCATTAGCAATTATGTATTGAAACAGTTGTCTTACACTCAATTTAATACTTTTATTGCGTTAGTTGGTTTTATTTCTTTATTTATGGGTGCTGTCTTTTATTATGTACATTCTAATGAAAGTAAGGATAAAAAATAATCTAAGCGCTAAATGGATTCTTTTAATAGTAAATCTCTATTACTCAAAATAATCATTAAGAGGTGGAAAAATGGCTACTCTAATTTTAATACAGCATTGTCAATCCGAGCACCATATAAACGATATGTCTGGAGGATGGACAGATACACCGTTGACTGGTTTAGGGAAAAAGCAAGCTGAAATGATTGGGAAAAGATTGGGAAAACAGTCCTTCATCAATGACTCTATCCTCTTTACTTCTGATTTATTAAGAGCTTCTCAAACAGCTAAAATTATTGGAGAACACTTAAAATTACCCTCTATCTCCAATAGTGGATTACGTGAAATAAATACAGGTATAGCAGCAGGTAAAACTAAAAAATGGTCTAACGAAAATAGAAATCCTAAATTTGGAAACAAATTCGATTTAGATTATCGGGAATTTCAAGATGGGGAAACTTGGAGAGAATTTTATAAGCGAGTCTGTCAGTGTATGGATTCTCTATCTAAAGAAAACCCAAAAAAACAGCTTATTATTGTAACTCATGGTGGAACTTTAGGCTATATACTGGCTTGGTGGTTAAATTTCAAACCAGAAATGATTGTATCTGCTTATTTTTCTTCATCAGTAGGTGGTATTTCCACCTTGAGTCAAAACGATTTTGGTCAACATGTTATAAATACATTTAACGATACTTCACATTTTAATCTCTAAATTAAATTAGATCTAGTTGATTTTTCTATTGCTTATAATTATTAGATTACCAACTTTTTTCTTATCTACTGTACAGAAAAAACTAACAGTAGGTTGTAAGAAGAAGAAGAAATGCTAGAAAATCATGACTAAAAAGGCAGGTTAATTATGAAAAATTATAGAAGATTTTTAGGGTGCTCTTTAATCTTAATCGCTGTTGGAGTATTGTTCATTTTACCAGATACTATCTATCCTAAAATTTATGACGATGGAATAGATACTAGTAACTATTTACTAAAAGCCGTATTAAATGCTACCAGATATATTCTTATTGCTATTTTTTCTTTTATTTTAGGAATAAAAACTCTATTTAAAGAGTAGATATAAATGTCCATTGATTATCAATAGACTAAACCAGTTGAACTACCCTATCTTCTCTACTTAAAAGATTGGGTTTATTTAACTTTTTATCTCATAGTTCAAATGTACACTAACTACCTACTTTTATAGTACTTTTTACTATTAATCTATCTCTTTATTATCCGCTTTTTCAGTAAGTTTTTTTACATCATAGTCTATTCCTGTTTCTAAAGAATGCCAAAGTGAATCAGATTTCTTTTCTAATCTTTCCGTTATCCCATTGTATTTAAACGTTAATGTATCTTCTTTATCTTCATAGTCTTCTAAGTCGTACATTGCATCAGACTCATTCTCCCCTAGAACTGATGCTAGTACTTTTTCTTCAAAAGGTTTAATGACATAGAAGTAAATTTCTTCTTTGTCACCTGTTCCGCCCTCAATATAATTTAGCGCATAAAATAATCCTCCTCTTTTTCTACAGCAGTTTGGCTACAAGCTACGAGCAAAAAAGCAGCTAAAATGAAAGTTACTATCACAAAAGTCTTTTTAAATTTAACCATTTCAATCTCCCTCATTTCTCGTTTTTTAATTGATAGAGCTAATGGTATTGAATATCTCACTATATATTTTTTTGATCTCTTTTTCGGTTATCTTTTTATTGTCCTCTTTTTCTTTCATGAACCGCCATTGCTGGCCTAACTGATTATCTGGATCATATAAATAGCCAGCAGCATAACTTTTAGGCGAAACATCTGATACTTTATTATAGCTAGCATCCTCAAAAGTGAAGGGTATAGTAGCTTTTGTTGTTCCTATAAAGAAAGTTGGGATTTTCAACTGCTTATAAACTTCAACATATCTTTCAGCATCAGCTTCTGTTAACTTTTCCGGCATGATAAAAATAGCATCGTGTTGGGAATGAATAGTCATACGATCTTTTTCTAACTCCTCAAAAGTCATATCAGCAAAAAAAATCGGTTCTTCTACTTTTGGAGCGTCTCCAATAACCCCTATTTTTAAATCTCTTCCTGTATAAAGCTCATGACTGATTGCAGAACATCCCGTACTGAATAAACTGATCATTAAAAATACATACAAAAATTCTTTTTTTTACCATCATTCATCTCTCCTAAAAAAATAGACTATATTTCTAATGTAAACCTTTAACAGAGTCATCTTACCAAGAATAGGAAGCGTTATCAATGTAGCTGATGAAATAGATTAACTAATTAAGTTATTACAAAAATAGAGCGTATCATTGCTTATTTTAGCTAGTAACGTTACCACTGATAATTATTCATTATTCCCTATAGTTTAATTAAATTTTTAGTATACTGTAAATAGAACGTAGATTTAACTCATTGTTCTACCGTTGACTAGGAGGTTTTTAAAAATGATCTATCCCACTGCTAAACAAAAAATAAAAAAAGTTAGTCTACTCATTTTTTTCTTATACAGTCTCGCTATTTTTTTCAGTTCAGGTGGAGAATCAAGCTTGTTTTCTATTTTTTTTCTGTCTCTCTATGCCGGATTAGTTGTGTCTTTAATCTCATATTTTTTGTTGAGTTTAATTGTCTACA
This sequence comes from Carnobacterium sp., assembly GCA_020431645.1. GTDB lineage: Bacteria > Bacillota > Bacilli > Lactobacillales > Carnobacteriaceae > Carnobacterium_A. Next base: position 4,145 of record JAGQHW010000083.1, read on the forward strand.
TTGCTGTTTTTGTTAGCAGTTGGTTTACTCATGAAGAAAAGAAAAAGTAGCTCGTTATTAACCTAGACTCTTTTATTAAATACTTTAGCTGATTTGGAATATGGCCTATTTAAGTGGAGTCATCAGGTAGTACTAGACAACTCATACCAGAGTTATTAAGATAAAATTGCTACTATTTTGAGAACAGATGAGGAGGATAACAATGAAAAAATGGATGAAAAGAATTCTTCTGTTTTTATTACTTGTTTTTGTGTTGATAAGTATTTTACCTTATTTATTTACGGTTGAAACCTCTAGCCCAACAAATGAGAAGCCGTTTATCGAAAGCCGTTTCCAAACGATAGGTACTACCAGTATTCACTATCGTTCTTATTTACCGTTGATAGATAAAACAAAAGGGAAAATAATCATGGTTCATGGTCTTGGGGGTTCCACTTTCTCATGGCGAAACAACGTTCAGCAGTTACAAGATGCCGGTTATCTCGTAGTAACAGTAGATTTGCCGGGTTTTGGATACAGTGACAAAAGACCAGGTATCGATCATAGCCAAGAAGCGAGAAGTGAACTTTTATGGAGTTTATTAGACACGATTGATTTATCTTTGGCAGCAGATACTAGAAATTTGGATTGGACACTTGTAGGACATTCCATGGGTGGTGGAACTGTTTCAGCTATGGCGATGAATCGATCAGAAGATACAGAAAAGCTCGTTTTAGTTTCAGGAGCCTTGTTTGATAATAATCCATCAACCGTTCCAAATTTAATCTACTATGCTCCAATTGAAAGAGCCATAGACGTTGTCTATAGTCATGTTATCCTGACAAATAAAAGAATAAACTCTTTTCTTTCTTCAGCTTATGGCAGAAACCCTTCTAAAAAAGAAATTGACTGTTACCTAAATGGGTTGAAATTAAGCGATTCGCCTAGTTTTATTCCAGATTTTCTTAAAACAACGAAAAGCAAGCCTCTTGAAAAACTTCAAAAGAATAAAGTTCCTATTCTCTTTCTTACCGGAGAAAACGATACGTGGGTTCCCCAAGAGCAATATAAAAAGCTTAAAGAACGAATTCCAAGAACTAAAGTAAACGTTATCAAAGATGCAGCTCATTGTTCAATGGAAACCCACCCTAAAAAATTTAATAGCTTATTGCTAGATTTTATTGAAGAAAAAGACTAGTCAGCAAAAAATAGTAGCATACAATAAGAAATTCAAAAAATGGATAGGTTACTTTCTGTTCCTTTTTTGAATTAGATTGAGTTATATTATTTGAGATAGGGTATAATATAACTGTAGGCTTTTATCATATTCTACTCTACTCTTCTCTCATCTTTTCTTCAATTGCAACGAAAAAACAGATAAACGCTATCAGTAGAGTAGATTAAAACTACACTTTTTAAAAGCTGTTTCTATTAAATAGGAGGATTTTTATGGCCACATTTTTCCCTACACTTAACGAAATTACTCAATTAAAAGTAAAACCAACAGAAGGAGAGCTTCACTTACTTCATACTTTAAAAAATGAATTCGTTGAAGATGACTCCATCGAAATTTATTTTCAACCCTTATTGAATAGTGATCGACCCGATCTATTTATTATGAAAAAAAATGCTGGCATCCTTATCATTGAAGTGAAAGATTATAATCCACAGCACTATTGCATAAACGAAAAAAAACAGTGGTGTTTGACAAAAAATAAAAGCGTTATCTTATCGCCAATCGAGCAAGTAAACAGATACAAAAAAAATACAATAAGATTTCATGCACCTGAGCTTTATCGTAGAGAATTGATCGAGCATCAAAATAATTTTGGTGTTATACAGTGCTTGGTTTACTTCCATCATTACACTGAAAAAGACTTAGAAAAAATTAAAAAGAATCTGGGTATTCATGATACGAATCACCTAACCTTATTTTCAAAAGATAACCTCGAAATTAAGTTACATGATTTATTAAAAAAATCTTATTTTTATACAGGTTATACTTCTAGTTATTTCACACCAGAAATATACGAACCCTTAAAAGATATGCTTCGTCCTTCTTATCACGAACTAAGAATTGGCAAACAACTAAATTATTCTAAAAAACAACTTCAATTATCAAAAAGTAGTCCTTCTAAAAATCTAAACATTCATGGCTTTGCAGGTACTGGTAAGACAGCTGTCCTTGCTAAGCGAGCTGTGAATGGACTAAAGAGAACAGGCGGCCCTATCTTAATCTTAACCTTCAATATTACTTTAAGACAGTACATTAAAGATCAAATTAGTAATGTTCGAGAAAATTTTAATTGGGAATACTTTGAGTTTAATCATTACCACCAATTCATCACCACCAACGCTTTGAATTATGAAGTTGATTTTGATTATGACTTTGAGAATGAACATCTGTTTGAACATGTAAAAAATAGAATAATAAAGTATCCTGTTATCTTATTAGATGAAGTACAAGATTATGATGACTCTTGGTTAAAAATAATTAAAAAATATTTTTTAGCAGAAAATGGTGAATTCGTCTGTTTTAAAGACGGAAATCAAACTATTTATAAAGATAGTTATGATCATGAAACGAAGGACTTGACTACATGGGTTTCACTAAATGAAGAATACCGTTCTCCTAATGCATTAGGACATTTATTGATTGATTTTCAAGCTCAGTATCTTAAAAAATATACAGAACTTAATCCCATTCAATTGTCTTTGAATTTAAAAGAAGCTTCTTTTAACTATTATTATCTCGAGTCTACTAAAGAGTTATTAGCCAAACAATTAACGGATACGATTTTTCAATCCTTTCGCTCAAAAGGTTTTCCTAATCAAAATGATGTTGCTTTTCTAGGTACAAATAAACAAGTTCTTAGAGAGTTACAAGAACACTTAATTTCTCAAGGAAAATTAGAAGAACAGTTTATTACAACCTTTGCTAGTATAAAAGAATTAGCCGCAATCGAAGCTAAATTGTCTCAATATGATACTGTACCCATTGAGGATTCAATTAAATCATTTGAAAGAAGTAAAAAATTTGCTTTTTATATGAATAGTGGCAAAATTAAGATGTCTACTATCCATTCATACAAAGGCTGGGAAATTAAAAATTTGGTTTTAATCATAAATAAACCTCAAAAAAATCAAAGCGAAACGTTTAATAATTTGATTTACACTGGTCTCTCTCGTTGCGTAACCAATTTAATTGTCCTAAACATCGGCAACTCTGACTACCATTCTTTCTTTGAGGATCAAAATACTGCCTTTTCACAGGCTATTGATTATCGGTCATTAGATACATTAGAAAGAAGAACCCTCTTTTATAGAGAACATGATTTATCTGCTCCAGAAGAAGCACAAGACTATAACATGACCCTAAAAGAATTTCATGCTATGAAAGAAATGCAACACACCTATACACAAGAACGAAATCAATTGAATGACTTGTCTTCAGAATCCGAAAATGATTCTTCTCCCTCAAGCTTGGCTTCAGATCTTGGTATGACTAATAAAGAGTACGAGGAAGAGTTAAGACTGCAACACGAAGAATCTGACCGAGAATATAGTCAGGTAAATGCAGCGTACAGAAATTATTTAAAAAATTTATAGTAATTACTACTAATCAGGTATTACGAAAGGAATCTACTAAAATGGAACGAAAAGAAAATAACGTCATACAAAGTGCCTTTAAAAATAAAGCTTATTTGGAGAATAGTGACTATTGCGGTTGTTACCATTGTACAAAGATATTTTCTCCAAAGCTCATAACAGACTACGTTGATCTTGGTCAAACAGCGCTATGCCCATTTTGTCAAATAGATTCAGTTATCGGTTCTAGTATGGGTTACACTATTACTACCGATTTTTTAGAAGCAGAAAGAATAAAAAGTTTTTAAAGTAAATCTAAAAAAATTTCCTTTTTTCTACTCTGAATGAATTTAAAAGCAGTGCACTGAATTATTAAGGTACCCCGCTTTTTCATTCTTATTATTATAAAATAGCGTTAATTTAGTTAGAGAATCCATTTAAAATCTTATACTATTCAATCAAAAAGGAAAATAAGAAGAATCTATTCGTTAACAAATAAGTTGAATTAAATCTTATTGGAGGTGGATACAGATGACACAAGACGAATTAACTAGTGATCAATTTAAACAAATCAAAAAGATGCAAAAGATATTAAGCGAACTAGAAAAAGGAATGAATGAATTTGAAATACAGCTGGATGACTTTGAAGCAAAGCAGAAATCTTTACAACAATTAAGTAAGTACTATGGCTCTGAAACATGGTTTGAAGACATAAAGTCTTATGATGAGGGTAATCTGCCCAAAGGACATAATTATTCTGTTTTAGGTGAAGATCCAGTGTTTGATGTGATAGGTGATAATTACAGGATGGCTATTAGATTATTAGAAGTGGCCACAGAAATCATTAAAAATCACTAAAGTATTTTTTTAGTAGTATTATTATCAAGAACAAGAGCTGTTATTAGTGGTTATTCAACATATATTCACACGAATAGTGACCTTCGTTCTAATTCATTATTTCACCACAATTGAAGAATCTACCTTTAAGACAATTCAATAGACATTACTAACTAATTCTTATGAAAGAGAGAGTTATAAATGAAAAAAAACAACTTATTTCTTTTTACAAAAATTCTGTTTAGCCTATTCACTTTAGCAACCATCTTTTCGCTTTTTATTGTTTATACAGATAGCAATCATCCTTTTTCTTTTTATTTTCTGACAGGATATCTATGTCTCACATTCTTTCTCCTGCTATACGTTCCATTCATAACTATTATGAATGCAAGAAAGCATAGCTGGAGTGAACTAAGAAAAAGATTCGTTAAGTTTATAGCCTTATTGCTCTTATTTATTGCGTTAACTTCTCTCTTTGATTTTGTGATTGAATCTTCAAAAGTTGATTTATTAAAAAGTTTTTCTAGCAGTATAGGTCTTGCCTTTAGTCTAACTTTTTTAGATGTACTTTTTTCAAAAGAAAAATCTAAAAGGAATAAGTACCAGTAATTTTATAGCGGTTACCTTTCGTTTGCCTTATCTAAGTTTTTTATGTATTTAAATTATCGTTTTTATTTTATTATCCCAGTTTCGCTTGTTTATTG
>JAGQHW010000084.1 GCA_020431645.1 Carnobacterium sp.
CGACAACTGTAATTTTCATTTCTGTACCCCCACTAATTGACATTCACTATAATTAATATTGTTATCATTATTTAATTCATTTTCTGTTTTTTCATTCACAAAGGCAATGATCTCTGTTCTCAATTCTTCAATTGTACAATTGTACAATCACCCAAATGTTCCACAAATCTCATCACTTTATCAACGGTCATATCCGTTACTTTTCCGACGAATATTTTTTCGGAAACTTGTTCTGTTGTCTTTTCACTGTCAACCATAAGTTCTTCGTAGAGTTTTTCTCCTGGACGAATACCAGATTCCGTGATTTTAATCTCTTTTTCTGTAAAGCCGCTCAATTTGACCACTTTTTTGGCTAAATCATAAATTTTAACCGGTTCTCCCATATCTAAGATGAAAATTTCTCCACCTTTAGCCAGTGCTCCTGCTTGAATCACTAAACGACTTGCTTCGGGTATCGTCATAAAGTAACGGGTCATGCGAAAATCAGTCACGGTAACAGGTCCACCATTTCTAATTTGTTCTTTAAATAAAGGCACCACACTTCCTCGACTGCCTAAAACATTCCCAAAACGTACCGCTGCAAATTTTGTTTTACCCGTTTCGTTTAAACCGGTCACAATCATTTCGGCAATTCGTTTCGTAGCACCCATCACATTTGGTGGGTTAACAGCTTTGTCCGTTGAGATCATCACGAAACTACTAACTCCTGCTGCTTTGGCGGCTTCAGCCATATTCTTCGTGCCGTAAATATTATTCTTTACCGCTTCGCGTGGGTTGTATTCCATCATTGGCACATGCTTATGCGCTGCAGCATGATAGACTCTATCTGGTTTGTATTCTGCCATGATATGAAAGATGCGCTTACGGTCACGAATATCTGCAATGATAGGCACAATCTCAATCGTTTTGCCAGATGCATTCTTTAACTCTTTATCAATCAGGTAAATAGAATTTTCCCCATGGCCCAACAAAATAATTCGTGCTGGTGAGAAGCGAGCTATTTGACGACAAATTTCTGAACCGATTGATCCACCAGCACCACTGACTAAAATGGTTTTACCGGCTAATTTAGTTGAGATTTGTTGCATATCCAATTTAACTTCTGCACGGCCCAATAAATCGACCACATCAATTTCTCTAAACTGGCTAACAGATAATTTGCCTTGTAAGACATCTTCAAGAGAGGGCATTTGATTGACAGGAACGTCTACTTGATTGCATAAATCAATGATTCGCTCATATTCTTTGGGATTTAATGAGGGGATTGCAATCGTGACTTGTTCTGCATGGTGTTGTTTCACTAACAATGGAATATCCGCTATTTGGCCAAGTACACGCACATCATATAGAAGCATATTGTGTTTAGATGGATCATCATCCACTATACCGACTAATTTTACGTTTGTATCGCTTCGTTTTAAACTTCGAATCAAAATACTCCCGCCATGACCTGCTCCGATAACTAAAGTAGGGACTTGACGTTCAATTCGATGGGCATTCAACTTGCGGTAATGGTGCTCATGGTAAATTCGCCAGCCAACTCGACTGCCCATAATTAAAGAAACCGAAAAGAGATAGCCTAATAGGATAAAGCGAAAGCTAACAGGTTGCTTCATAAGTAAATAGATACTAGCCGATAATAGATAGGCAATTGACAGACAGACACCTATCGTTAGTGCCTCTTTAATACTGGTGAAGCGATTAATTTTTGAGAACAAATTAAAATAAACAGCTAAACTTAGATAAATAAAGATAATGAGTCCGACCAATATCCCTAGATTTTCAAAAGACAGACCAATATATGGATTTAAAAAGTAATACGTTAGAATAGCCGATACTACGATAGCTAGAGTATCGTAGCTGATTAAGATACTTTTTTTTATTTTTCTACTCACTATTATCCCTTCTTTCTTTATCAAAATAAGCCTAAGAACTTTGTTTTTTTAATTTCACTTGGCAATATAGAGTTTATTCTCTCACCATTAATTAGATCTTTAGTTACTTGTTTAAAATGAATCACTTTTTCTTTACCGAACTCTTTTTCTAATTTTTGATAGGCATCCTTCATATGAAAAGCTCGTGTTGTTATATTATGTGCATCAGAAGCTATAAAATGGACTAAATTTGCGGCAATTAATTGTTCGCTAAATTGCTGTATTTTTTTCCCAAACGTACCCACATAACTTCCAGCTGTTAACTGAGCTAAAGCACCTTTTTGAATCAAATTAAGGAGTATAGTTGGATTTTTAAGTAAAGCATAGTTTCTTTCTGGGTGAACAATAATTGGGGTTACACCTTTTTTTTGAAGATTAAAAAATAAAAAGTCCGTATATGCGGGAATCGTCGCAGTCTGGAACTCAATCATAAGGTATTGGTTTTCTTCATCGATAAATTGAATCTTGTTTTCTGAAATATCTTGCATTAATTCTCCAACAATTCGAACTTCCTGTCCAGGAAATAAGATTAAAGGGATTTCTCTCTTATCCAACTCTTTCTGGACAGCTTGAACCCCTTGTAAAACAGCACTTTTTTCATTTGACCAGCGGTTATTTTTATAGTGAGGAGTAGCTAGTATATGAGTGATACCTTCAGCCACAGCTAAACGAGCCATTGCGATAGAGTCATCCATTGTTTTTGCACCATCATCGATGCCTGGTAAAATATGACAGTGCAAATCAATCACATGAATCTCTCCTATTCTCCGTAATAATGATAATACGTATCGGGTGATAATTCTACTCGATTAAATACCGCTCCAATAACATTAGCATGAACCATATCCAATAATTCTTTTGATTTTTTTACCATTTCTTTATCTGCTACACCTTTATTAATGACAAAAAGTGTTCCATCTACTTTACTGGCCATAACTTGGGCATCTGTTACAGCAATAACTGGCGGAGTATCAAAAATAATTAAATCAAAAATTTCTTCTAATTCTTTTATTAACAAGCTCATTCGATTGGAAGCAAGTAATTCTGAGGGGTTAGGAGGAATGATGCCACTTGTGATTACATACAATCCTTCTGTTGGCATCCGATGGGCAATTTTTTTAATAACAGCTTCTTTTTCTGTTAATAGTGTTGTTAATCCTTCTTTATTTGGTAATTTAAACGTTTTATGAACAGTTGGCTTACGCAAATCTGTATCTACCAGCAAAACACTTTTCCCTTGCATAGCCATCGTTATTGCTAAGTTAGCTGATACCGTCGATTTTCCTGCTCCTGGAGCAGCTGACGTTACCACTAGTGTTTTCAATTCTGTGTCTACCATGGAGAATTGAATGTTCGTACGAATCGTTCTAAATTGTTCTGCTATAATAGAACTCGGTCGTGTCAATGTAATCAGACTAGGACGTTCTGCACTTACTGTTACTTTTTTGTTTCTAAACATCTTTTCACCTCTTAGACTCTGCTTTGTGTTCTTATTTTACTCTTTTGCTTAGCTGTATCTATTTCCGATACTAACTCATCGCGTGTCATTTCAGAAATATTCCCTAAATTCGCCCAGCCAAGTTCTTCTGTAATAAAGCGCTCATCGCGAACTGTTTTATCCATAAATTCTAATAAGAAAGCTGCTCCAACACCCAGCATTAGACCTACTAGTAAACCAATGACTAGATTTAAAGGGTTATTAGGTGAGATTTGATTTTCATTTGGGATAGCTTCAGAGATAATCGTAACATTTTCAACATTCATGATGTTGCCTATTTCACTTTGAAAAGTCATCGTTACTTCATTAGCTATTTCTGCTGCAGCGACAGGACTAACATCTGTTACTTTCAAGGAAAAGACTTGTGAGTTATCCTGTGTCAAAATCTCAATTTTTTCTGCTAATTGTGCAGGAGTCAAATCTGACTTTAATTTCTTGCTAACGGGATCCAAAATAACTGGCCCTTTAATAATATCTTTATATGTATTGATCATTTGTACGTTTGTATTGATATCTGTTAACTGAATCCCTTCAGTAGATTCTGTTTTACGATTAACCAATATCTGAGCTGTTGAACTATATTGTGGTGTTGCAATAAAAAAAGTAAAGATTGCAGCTGCTAATAGCATCACTAATCCGACACTTACAATCATGATTTTTCGTTTCTTTAAAATAGCGAATAGCTCCGCTAAGCTGATTTCTTCTTCCATTGTTTCCTCCTACAAAGACCTTTTTACATCTCATCTTTTTTTCTATAAAATCAAGACTAAGTTATTATAACATAGTACTTAGTCTTTTTGTCGTCAATTTTCAATTAAGTTGACTAGTTTGTTTTTAATTTCAAGACATCAATTATCTACTACCTTAAAATTTTCTGGTCTTTCATTATTTTGACCAAATTCATATGCTAGAATATCTAAAATACGCATAGCAGCTGTACCATCACCATAAGGATTTTTTGCTGTTGCCATTTTTTTATGTGTCTCAGAATTTTCTAATAATTGTTTCATCGCATCTAAGACATCTTCTGTCTTTGTTCCGACTAGTTTCAAGGTCCCAGCAGCAACGCCTTCTGGACGCTCAGTGGTCTCTCTTAGTACTAATACTGGCACACCTAATGATAGTGCTTACAATAATTATAAGTGATTTTCGTCAAAAAATAACCTGGAATAGGGTTTCTTCTCCAATCCAGCCTAGTTTTCCTATGTTATAATTCCTTCAGCCACAGGCTGAATCGTGACGTTCTGTTCAATTAATAACCCCTCTAGTAGACATCGTAGTTGTTGGGAGGTCAATTATTTAACTTTTTACTATTTACTAGGCCAGTTTAAACGCCCATTTTCAAGTCTTTTATACAAGAGTAAAAACCTATCCTCCTCCCAATACAAAGCTTTAAACCGGTCTTTTCTTCCTCCACAAAATAGGGAGACTGACTCATCACAGATATTCATATCATATTCTTCTAAGATTGTTGCAGCTAATCCATCAATTGGTCGACGTATATCGGTTTTTTCACAAACAATAAACACGTTATTCACCTCGATAAAATCAATTACTTTTATAAGAACTCAGCTCTGATAGGATAATACAAAGAGAATTTGCTTTAATTTCTTCGTATAAAAATAATTCTGTTCGGGAGAACTTAACCCGAGCAATTGATGTAGCGGTAGAGACATTAGGCTTAAAAAGTTGTGAAACTGAAGATTTAGAATCATTAGCTGATGTAACTGGGACAATATCTTGTTTTGCTTTCATTAATAAAACCTCCTGTAAACACTAAATTGGTTTAATTTTATCAAAAGACTATCTATTTGAAAGATACCATTCTATTAGGTGCTTACCCAAAAACAGTCATCACTTTTATTTTTCATTTTGAATGCATCTTTTCTTTAATTAAATTAGTTAAAAAGTAAAGCCTAACCCTTAAAATTTAGCCACGCTTTACTCTTTATTTCATTTTACGTAGTTCTTTGTTCAATTGAATTAAGTACTGTTTTAGATTGTCTTTTACTTCAGGGAGTTCTAGACCATACTCAATATTAATTGTCATGTAGCCAAATTCATCTCCAACATCATAGCGAATACTCTTGAATCTCTATGTTTTTACGTAGGATTCGGCTAAACTTATATTTTCCCATGAATTATTTTGCTGATATTAAGCCAGAATCCGAGGGGAAATTTCTACTAGAGTGAGATACTGTAACGTTTGAATTGATAAATAGACGATTTTTATGTAAAGTTGCTATTGAGAGAACCCATTTTTTTGGTTAAGTTTAGTCGCTTTAATCAAAGAAATGGGTTCTTTTTCTACACCTAAAGAATGCGAATAAACGAAACAAAACAGACTGTTAAAATAAGATTTTTAAAAAATTATGAATTATTCAGGATCGAAATAACAATTTTAATTTCAAGAATATTTTTCATTAGAATTATAGTTGCCTCAACCGGATCTAATGAAATTCTCACATATATCATTTTCATAGTATTAAATTTATATTGAATTGAGACATAAAAATTTTTATTTCATTGAAAAATTTTCTAAAGAAGTAAAATAAAAGGAAAGATATCTGAAATATTCTATAGAATACTTTCTTACACACCTTGTCGGTACGTAAACTACAGGATGAAAAAGAAAAAAAATATCTTTTATTAAATCTGAGACTCTTATTTCATCGTTGATTCTATAAAGAAGGAGTTGAATAGCTCGAGAGAAACTAACTTTTTTATAGTATTTATTTTATGGTATTTATCAGAAGAAATTTTTTTCTTTTGAATAAGAATCGGTAGTTTTTCTAACTTAAAGGAATAAAACCATTTATTAAAAGCAGAATTTTTTTATAATTATCTATGAGTTTAATTTTTTATCTCCTGGTCATATTAAAAATCTTCTTTTTAGTTTCTATTGATTCTAATGGTAGAGACCTTATCTTTTTTGTCCAGTAAAATGTAACCTATCCAAATACACTTAGATGATAGGGGAACAAATCTCTTAATTTCTTACTAGTTTCTTTCTCAATATTTTAACTAAAACATCCACTTCCTTTATTTTCATAAAGTAGATAATTATACCATAAATAAATATACCAATACCTACGGCTGCTATTAAAGCTAAACTCTGGCCTATTATATTTATTAAACCATTAAAAGATAATTTTGCTAATAATCCCATTACAAAAGATGCTCCTACAATCTTTATAAATGAAACAGTAATGTGCTTCATCCCAAATAATCCAATTTTTTTTCTAAGACTTATAAATAATAATATGGTTCCGATAATAGCAGAAATACTAGTTGCAAGTGCAAGACCCCCAATCCCCATAAATCTAGACAGCACTACATTGAGTATAATATTTATTACTACAGCAACAAGAGCACTAATTACAGGCGTCTTTGTATCTTGGAGTGAATAAAATACTTTAGATAGCACTTCTCTTAGTCCAAAACCAATCATTCCTAGTGAGTAAAAACCTAAAGACACCGAAGTCATAGAAATAGCACTACCATCAAATTCTCCACGTCCGAATAGCAACATTACTACTGGCTTTGCAAATACTATAGATCCTATTGTAGCCGGTATTACTAGAAGATTAATGCTGGTAATAGCCTCTGATACTGATTTTTTTAGTCCATACATGTTATTTTCAGCAGCCATTTTGGATATCACGGGATATAAAACTGTCGTTATTGATAGAACAAAAATATCCTGAACAACTCCAAATAATCTACTAGCATAACTTAGGGCTGATATTCCACCTTTTGCAACATTAGAAGCTATAGTCCTGTCTACAAGGATATTAATTTGATTAACTGACGCTCCAAAAATTACCGGTAAAGCTATATATACCATCTTTTGTATATGTTTATTTTTTAGATTAAATACTGGCTTATATTTATAACCTTTTTTATATACAAAAGGTAGTATAAGTAGTAGTTGTGAAGCTGTCGCTATCACAGTACCAATAGCTAGAAAGATTACATTACCCTTAGAGCTTACTATTATTGCTAGTATAGTAATTAAATTTAATGGCAATCCTATTAACGCTGGTATAGCATAGTTACCTTTAATTTGTAAGAATCCATTAAATATGGATATAATACCTGCAAAATAAATACTCCCTAAACCTATCCTTGTAAACCTAACAGCTAATTCTAATGTTTCACCCTCAAATCCGGATGCAAATAACCTAACAAGTGGAACAGTAAATGCAAGTCCGAAAAAAAATAATAGTGTACTCATAACCACCAAAATATTTATAAGATTATTTGTATATTTATTGGCTTCTTCAATTCCTTCTAATTTTTCTATTTTGCTATACATAGGAATATAACCAGTAGCTATACCAGCACCAATAAAGCCGAATATTACGCTAGGTATAGTTATAGATATTAGATAGGCATCTGTTATATCAGATGCCCCATAAAAGTAAGAGAGAGTTATGTCCCTAGCGAATCCGATGATCTTAGATAAAACTGTTAATATCATTACAAGCAATGCTGTTTTTTTCATATTTTTCTCCATGTCTATTTATTATATCATTCTTAATTAAATCTATAAGTTTTTCTACTAATATTCCATGGGTATCAGAGTTGAGTCTTATTTAGAAATATCTCATATCGTAAACTTTAAATGATATGGTTAATTTTATTGAATTTCGATTTGATTATAAATTGATAATACTTTATTAGACAGTTTTTATAAAGTGTCCAGTTTTATAACCATGCGGTGACAGATAATCAAGAGTTCCGTATATTCAAATATTATTAAACTATTGCACATAATTCATTAAACCAGATTAACAACCAAATAAATCTGAAAAGCTTTTATTTTATTAAAGCCTATTTTAAAGACTTCAAATAGCGCTTCTTGTACTGCATTATCATAAGGCGTCTCTTAGTTACCCAAAGAACATTGAATAATGACGTATCAAGAACATCCTTAATCAATCAATTATCAAATACACTTCCACGATAATTGTAGAATTACTTAATTTTTCAAAATCAAATTGTATGATTAAAAGTGATTGATAGACTAGAGCAATCCTTCGGTAACCTGCGCTGCAGACATTAACTTCTCAGTTAAATAAATCTACAAATAAACAAACATAGTAACATTGATTATCAATTCAATCATAAGTTAAGTCACTCACGACTATCCATAGAGACTCAGTTTGATTGAATTCGCGGTTCAACTAGTTACGGATCTTTGCCTCATTTATTAATGTCTTTTGTGGTTTAAACTAAGCAAGTGCATAAGAAGATACTAATCTATTATCTGTTATAACCTTCCTACTTCTTCATCTTGATGATAAGATATTTCATTTTAGAAGTAAAGCTTTAATTTTTCTAGTTTTATAACTTTTTTCGGCTGCTATGAAATCTTCTATAATAGCTTGAATATAGTCGCACTGTAGTTTTTCTAGGTCTTACTTTAGATAATAGTATTAAGTACTCTATGGGAGTACTGTACTAAGCATATTTCTTATATTGGGTAAAGATTAATATAATGTTTGACAACTAAAGCTCTCATCATAGCACTAATGCCACTTGTTTTAAAATATCACTTTCCATTTTATTGGTAAGTTTTAATTCCTCGATTTTTTTGGCTCAAGTTCTCCAAGAACTTCATTATCTTTTTTTTGAACAATCCTGAAATCGCATCTTATCCAATCCATTTATCGAAGACCGAAGGCATTAAATCATATTTAAAAAAGATTATTTCTCAGCATTGTGAAGTAAGATGATTTGTTCCTTAATCCTCTGTAT
>JAGQHW010000085.1 GCA_020431645.1 Carnobacterium sp.
TGGATAACTTTACTCACCCACACGATTTGACATAGAGCCTTTTTTTGTTAGGAAGAGAAATAGGTATTTAAGGCTTGGTAGAGACTTTCAACAACGAATGCACGATAAGAATTTGTGTAAATAGTTGCTTGATCAACGGTATTATTTAGATAGCCTAGTTCTAAAAGGATAGCCGGTTGAGTATTTTCACGTAAGACATAAAAATTTCCAAATCGAGTCCCATTATTTGGTAGTGGATTATTTATCTGAAGTTGTTCGTTGATAGTTTCAGCTAAACCCACATCTTTTTCATGGTAATAATAAGTTGTTGTCCCACTAACTTCATTAGGGATTTCTGTTGAGTCGTAATGAAGACTGATGAATACATCAGCAGAAGCCTGATTACTGATACTAGCACGTTTCTCTAAACTAACAAATTCATCTGAACTTCTGGTTAAAATAACGTTAGCACCAGCTTGTTTGAGTTTACCAGAAAGGGCACTAGCTGTTTTTAAAGTAGCTTCCTTTTCATTATAATTTGGTGCGGGCGCTCCAGGATCTTCACCACCGTGTCCAGCATCAATAACAATTGTTGCTTCAGCTAAAGATGTGATATTAGCTGGAGGCGCAGCTAATTGACTTTCTGATAGGTCTACTACCCAGTTAGCGACATAACCGATCTGACCATCATTATTTTTTATCTTGTACCATTCACCTTCAGTACTTAAATAGGTGAAATTATCGCCTTTAGCGGCCTTGAAAAGGATGGTTTCATTAGTAGAAGGACCTTTTCGAATATTTGTATCTTCGAATCGTGCAGTAATGGTTTCAATAGAATTATCCTCATCGTTTTTGGTTGAAGCAATTATTGGAATAATAGATTTTTTTTCAGCTTTTATTTCGATTAAATCGGAACTAACCCAAGCCACTTGTCCATTAAACTGTACT
This sequence comes from Carnobacterium sp., assembly GCA_020431645.1. Taxonomy (GTDB): domain Bacteria; phylum Bacillota; class Bacilli; order Lactobacillales; family Carnobacteriaceae; genus Carnobacterium_A. Next base: position 928 of record JAGQHW010000085.1, read on the forward strand.
TGAGTCCAATTATTTTGCTGAAAAAGAATAGTTAGCTCAGTACCTTGAGTAGCTTTACCTATAATAGTAGCATCCAGATTTCCTTCACTTCTAATATTAGCTATTTTAGTAGAAATAGTACCTACTTTATTTGATGCAACACTGAATTCTGTATTTCCTATCAACCAACTAGCAACCCAGCCAATTTGGTCGTTGCTTAATCGGATTTTATACCATTCATTTTCTTCGGATAGAATATTTATTTTTTCTCCACCGACAACTTGTGTCATAATATCATAAGACAAACCAGGACCAGTACGGATGTTTACAACACTTGCATCAACTTTAATCGTATTTTGATTAGCAAGGACAAATGTGGAAAAAGTTGTTAGACTAATAAATAAAAGAATAGCTAGAAAAAAAACTAAATTTTTTGGTTGCTTTAATTTATTGATTTTTTTCATGTAATCATTCACTACCTTCTTATTGAAAAATAAGTGCAAACGTATAATTTAGATTCTCTTTGATTATAGCAATTAAATGACTTGTTATGCAATGAAAGAATGGCTCATTCACATAAGAAATGAAAGAGTTAGTAGAAAATCCTATTTTAGAGAACTTGACAAGTACATGGCTTTCTTGTAATGTAACCCTATTAGAACATAATTACCCATTGAGAGAAAAAGTAAGTTTAATAATGCGCAAACAGAAAGGACCATCTTGGCTGAAAATGGTTCCCATTATAAATCTGAATGACATTCTGGAGGGCTAATAGTGAAAAGCTATTACGTTGCGAGCGTTAATCGTTGAGGAGAGTTATGCTCTCAAAAAAAGGTGGTACCACGAGAACTAAAATTAAACTCGTCCTTATTCTGTTATGGAATAAGGGCTTTTTTTATTTTTATGATTATTATTAAGTTATTTATTAAACTAAGGAGTGTATATGATGCAAATTCAAAGACCAAAAGGAACAGCTGATTTACTGCCATCTAATTCATTAAAATGGCAATATATAGAAGAAACAGCAAAAATAATCTTAGGAGATTATCAGTTCAATGAAATTAGAACCCCTATTTTTGAAAGCTATGACTTATTTTCGAGAGGCGTAGGGGAGACAAGTGATATTGTTTCTAAAGAAATGTATGACTTTCACGATAAAGGCAAGCGTCATATGTCTCTTCGTCCAGAAGGAACAGCTCCGGTTGTTCGTGCTTACGTTGAAAATAAACTGTTCGGACCAGAATACGCAAAACCTTATAAAGTGTATTACATGGGACCGATGTTTCGTTATGAACGACCACAAGGCGGTCGCATGAGACAATTTCATCAATTAGGTGTGGAAGTATTTGGTAGTATGAATCCAGCTATTGACGTTGAAACAATGGCACTAGCAATGGATCTATTTAATGAGCTTGGCCTGAAACATTTCTCTTTAGTGATTAATTCACTTGGAGATATAGAAAGTAGAAAAGCTTATCGTGAAGCACTAATTGCTTATTTGGAGCCACATTTTGATCAATTAAGTGAAGAGTCACAAGTTAGATTGCATAAAAATCCTCTACGCGTTTTAGACAGTAAAAATAAAAATGATCAAGAAATTGTTAAAGATGCACCATCTATTTTAGATTATTTAAATGAAGAATCCAAAAACCATTTTGAAGCAGTCAAAGAAATGCTTAATGTCTTAGCTATTCCTTACCAAATTGATAGCAATATGGTAAGGGGATTAGATTATTACAATCATACTATTTTTGAAATCATGAGTGATGCACCCGGATTTGGAGCCATTACAACGATTTGTGCGGGTGGGCGATACGATGGTCTTGTAGAAGAAATTGGAGGACCTGCCACTCCAGGATTTGGCTTTGCTTTAGGCTTAGAAAGATTATTATTGACTTTAGAAGCAGAAGAGATTGAGATACCTAATGAACATGAAGTAGATGTTTACGTTGTTGGCTTAGGTGAGTCAACAAGCATTGAAACATTAAAATTAGTGCAAACAATTCGCCAAGCAGGATTTTCTGCAGATCGGGATTATTTTGATCGAAAAGCAAAAGCCCAATTTAAAACAGCTTCTAAGTTAGGAGCCAAAGTTGTTTTGACGATTGGCGAAGAAGAGTTAAACAATGGGGAAGTTAACTTTAAAGTCATGAAAAATAATACGGAATCAAGTGTTAAATTAAAAGACATTTATAAAGATTTTGAAAAAGTGTTTAATATACAAACAACAGATATGACAGCATTTAACGATTTTTTTAATAAAGAAAAATAGACGATACTAGGAGTTGAGTGAAATGGCGGGACGCACAGAATATTGTGGAAGAATTTCAAAAGATTTATTAGGTCAAACTGTAATCTTAAAAGGTTGGGTTCAAAAGAGACGCGATTTAGGTGATTTAATCTTTATCGATTTACGAGATAGAGAAGGCATTATCCAAGTTGTTTTTAATCCAGTTTTTTCAAAAAAAGCATTAGCTATTGCAGAAACGGTTCGAAATGAATATGTTCTTGAGATAAAGGGAAAAGTGGTTGCACGTAATGAAAATGTTATCAACAGAAATATTGCTACTGGAGAATTAGAAGTTGAAGTAGAGGAAATAACGGTTTTAAATGAATCGAAAACAACTCCTTTCTATATTGAAGATGGTGTGTCCGTTTCGGATGATAAACGATTAGAATACCGCTATTTAGATTTAAGACGTCCAGAAATGACTAAAAATTTCATGCTACGACACAAAATGACTCAGTCTGTTCGCAATTATTTAGATAATAAAGAATTTATTGACATAGAAACACCTTATTTGACAAAATCGACCCCTGAAGGTGCTCGTGATTATTTAGTCCCTTCTCGTGTGCATCCTGGTCATTTTTACGCCTTGCCTCAATCCCCACAATTATTTAAACAATTATTAATGGGCGCAGGCTTCGATCGTTATTATCAAATTGTTCGTTGTTTTAGAGATGAAGATCTGCGTGGAGATCGTCAACCAGAATTTACTCAAATCGATATCGAAACAAGCTTTCTAGAAGCAGATGAAATCCAACGTTTTACAGAAGAAATGTTAGTTAAAGTGATGAAGGATACAAAAGGAATTGAGATACCAAGGCCTTTTCCACAAATGAGTTATGAAGAAGCGATAAACCGTTTTGGCAGCGATAAACCGGACGTTCGTTTTGGCTTAGAACTTATTCAAATCAGTGATTTAGTTAAAGATTCTGAGTTTAAAGTCTTTAGTGGAGCGGTATCTAATGGCGGAGAAGTCAAAGCAATAAACGTTAAAGGATCAGCAGACAAATTTTCTCGAAAAGATATCGATGCTCTTGGAGAGTTTGTTTCTATCTATGGTGCAAAAGGTCTAGCTTGGTTAAAAGTAGAAAAAGATGAATTAAAAGGACCGATTGCTAAATTCTTTAAAGAAAATCCTCAAAACTTAATTAATCGTTTAGAAGCTGAACCTGGTGATTTATTATTATTTGTTGCAGATAAAAAATCAGTCGTATCGGATGCATTAGGAGCCCTTCGTTCTAAGTTAGCAAAAGAATTAGACTTAATTGATAAATCTGTATTTGCTTTTCTTTGGATTGTTGACTGGCCTTTATTAGAATACGATGAAGAAGCCAAACGTTTTAGTGCCGCTCATCATCCTTTCACTATGCCTAGACAAGAAGATGTCGCTTTATTAGAAACAGCACCAGAAAAAGTCCATGCACAAGCTTATGATATTGTTTTGAATGGCTATGAACTGGGTGGTGGGTCATTAAGAATTCATTCTCGTGAGATTCAAGAAAAAATGTTTTCAGCATTAGGTTTTACAAAAGAAGAAGCACAAGCACAATTTGGTTTCTTATTAGAGGCATTAGAATATGGTTTTCCACCTCATGGAGGAATCGCTCTAGGGCTAGATCGATTCGCAATGTTATTAGCAGGAGAAGAAAATATTCGCGAAGTTATTGCTTTTCCTAAAAATGGTCGGGCAGTTGATCCATTAACGAAAGCGCCAAGTCTAGTAAGTGAAGCACAATTAGAAGATCTTTCGATTAAAACGTTAAAAATAGAAGAGTAAGCCATGAATAATGTACGCTTGTTCTAGCTCATTGTTAAATAGGTATTAAGAAACTTTTTATAAAAAGTTTCTTAATGCTTATTTTTTCTTAAATCGCTACTTGAAATACATTACAATAGTTGTAAAATTAAAGAAAGAGAATTAAGAGGAGGAAAAAGAATGACAACTAAAAGATGGACGGCTATCTCAATCGCAATTGGACTTTTTGTCCTTTCATTTATCATCAGTGATTTAACATCAAAAACTAATCCAACTGGGGAGTCAACTAATACAGTAATGGAAACAGCTAATTTATTTTTGGGACAACAAACATTAGATGAATCAATTGTTTTCGAAGGAAATCAAGAAGAACGCATTGTATTGCTTGAAGTTAACGGAGCAATTGTAGCCAATCAAACGGCTAGTTTTTTAGACACATCTGGTTACAATCACACTTTTTTCATGGAGCAGTTAGAGGCCATAAAAGCAGATGATTCAATAAAAGGAATAGTATTATCTATTAATTCTCCAGGTGGCGGTACTTATGAAAGTGCTCAAATAAAAGATAAAATAGATGATATTCAAAAAACTACAACTATTCCCCTTTATGTTTCAATGGGTAATGTGGCAGCTAGTGGTGGTTATTATATAGCGGCTTCTGCAGATAAGATTTTTGCGTCAAACGAGACATTAACTGGATCAATTGGTGTAATTATGAGCAGTCTCAATGTAAGTGAGTTATATGAAAAAATTGGTATTGAAGATACAACTGTAAAAAGTGGCCCATTCAAAGATATTGGTTCTACAAGCAAGCAAATGACAAAAGAAGAAGAACAAATTTTACAAAGTCTAGTTGATGATTCTTATAATCGTTTCGTAACAGTTGTAGCAGAAGGTAGAAACAAAAAAATCGATGAAGTAAAAATACTTGCCGATGGAAGAATTTACGATGGCGCACAAGCAAAGAAAATTGGATTGGTTGATCAAATAGGTTACCAAGAAAATGCTTTAGATGCACTAAAAAAAGAAAATAACATAGAAGATGCAGAAGTTTTTCAGTACTCTTCTGGTTCGTTGTCATTTAAATCACTTTTATCTTCTAAAGTGAGTGAGGTAGCTACTCAAAAATCGCTTTCAGAAGAAATGATTACAGAAATAACAAAACAACTTAGTGATAGTCAAACTCCTAGAATGATGTACCTCTATGGAGGTAAATAAGATGGTTACTAAAAAGGAACTAACTGAAAAAGGTGAAACAAAAGAGTTAGATTTAAGTGAATTAAAACGTTTATTGATAAAAGAAGAAACCAATCTACAACATGAAAAGCATTTCATTCAGCACGAAAAAGAAAGAAACGAAAATAGTGAGTATTTGGATAGTGGAGAAAAAGTAGTAGAGCAAGAAAAATACGAAAAAATTCAAACTCCTGAAGAATTGAGAGAGGAACGAAGACTTTATTGGAAAGAACAAAATAGGCAAAAACAAAGAGAGAAAACACCGTTTAATTATTACCCTACTTTTTTTTATGGTGGCTTTTGGCTTCGTTTTTTTGCTTACCTGATTGATTTAATAATTGTTAGAAGTTTAAATCGTTTAATTGTTTATCCATCCTTTGTATTAACTCAAACACCAATGGATACAAATTATGTATCATTGTATTCACTTAGTAAATTAATTGTATTTTTACTCTATTTTATTTTGATTACGAAATTAACTAATGGACAAACTATTGGGAAAATGGTTTTTGGTTTAAGAGTTGTTTGTTTTAAAGAAGAAAAATTAAGCTGGATGACCGTTATTATTCGTGAGGGTTTTGGCCGTTACATTTTAAAAACGATCAGTTTTTTGTATTTATCCGTTCTCTTTACAAAAAGAAAGCAACACATTGTTGATTTATTTACTGATACATCAGTTGTATTAGAAAATACGCTACATGTAAAAGACTGGTATAAATCTGTTCATATATAGATATAAATGACCTGTTTAATTTGTTCTTTTAGCCGAACTCCATTACAATGAATAAGAGTTTAAAGATAAGATTGGGGAGTAAAGAATATGGATTTATTAGGATCACATGTTTCAATGAGTGGCAAGAAGATGTTGTTAGGTTCGGCAGAAGATGCTGCGAGCTACCGTTCAACTACCTTTATGATTTATACTGGTGCACCTCAAAATACGAGAAGAAAAGCAATTGAAGAGATGAATATTGAAGTAGGTACTGCTTACATGCAAGAACACGGATTATCAAATCTAGTTGTTCATGCTCCTTATATTATTAATTTAGGAAATACGTTGAAACCTGAAAACTTTGCCTTTGGTATCGAATTTTTGAAAGCAGAAATAATACGTGCAGAAGCTTTGGGTGCGAGACAAATTACAATGCATCCAGGCGCTCATGTCGGCGAAGGAGCCCCAGCAGCCATCAAGCAAATTATTAAAGGATTAAATGAAGTCCTTCATAAAGATCAGTTGGCACAAATTGCTTTAGAAACAATGGCTGGAAAAGGAACAGAAATAGGCCGTTCTTTTGAAGAATTAGCTGAGATTATTTCTGGAGTGACACTGAATGACAAGCTTTCTGTCACGATGGATACGTGTCATATAAATGATGCAGGATACGATGTTAAAACTAATTTTGATGGTGTCTTACAAGAGTTTGATAGTGTTATAGGCTTAGATAAATTAAAGGTCATTCATGTAAATGATTCAAAAAATCCACAAGGTAGTCATAAAGATCGTCATGCAAATATTGGTTTTGGAACAATAGGTTTTGAGGCTTTAAATGCTGTAGTTCATCATCCAAAGTTAAAATTATTACCGAAAATATTGGAAACTCCTTTTGTTGGAGAAGATAAAAAAAATAAAGCAGCACCTTATGGGCACGAAATAAAGATGTTAAGGTCGCAAGAGTTTAATCCTAATTTATTAGAAGATATTTTAAATCAAAAAGACTATTAAACGATTAAACAAAAGTGAATGATTTTTATAGCAAAAAGTTTAGTATTCAGATATTTTGTGTCTTTTTATTTTTTATAACTAATTTTATTGTGTAATTAGACTGAGTAAGAAGGTACTAAAATTAATTTTTAACCTATTTTCCGACTAAAGTCTCATCTACTTTTTATTTTTTTAACGTATAATGATAGAGTGCTCATAGTAATTCGAATTCAAAAATGAATAATAATAGAAAGAGGGAATTTTTTATGAAAAAAGGAATGAAAATAGCTATTGGTGTTATTTTAGCGTTGGCGATATTGGTTGTACCATTTATTGGTTCTTATAATGGTTTAGTACAAGAAGAAAGTAATGTTGATGTTGCATGGTCTCAAGTAGAGTCACAATTACAAAGAAGAAATGATTTAATTCCTAATCTTGTTAACTCAGTAAAAGGTGTTATGACACAAGAACAAACTGTTTTTGGGGATATCGCTGATGCACGAGCTAAGTTAGCAGGCGCTGGCTCAGTAGAAGAAACAATTGATGCAAATAATGACGTGTCTTCAGCTTTATCTCGTTTATTAGTTGTTGTTGAAAATTATCCCGATTTAAAATCAAATCAAAACGTTACAGCATTAATGGACGAACTAGCAGGGACAGAAAATCGAGTAGCAGTTGAAAGAAAACGATACAATGAAGCTGTTCAAGGGTACAATAACAAGGTTAAACGTTTCCCTGGATCAATTATTGCAAGTATTACTGGTTTCGAATCTAAACCCTATTTTGAAGCTGTAGATGGTGCTGAAGTGGCTCCGGAAGTAAATTTCGACTAAATCGTTTTATTTTATTCAATCGTATCGTTTATTTAAAGGAGGAAAACATGTGGAAATAGACAAGAAGAGTACTAAATTTCTATACTTTCTAGTCGCATTCAGTTTAACTTTCCTTTACTTTAGTCCGCTAAACGTAAGGGCTGTTACTGAATATCCCGAACCATCAACAAATTTTTATGTTTTTGATGAAGCAAGTTTATTATCACCGGAAACAGAAAAATTTATCATTGATACAAATAAACAGTACGAAGATACAATCGAACAACCTCAAATTGTTGTCGCAACTATTGATAGCTTAGATGGCGATGCAATAGAAAATTATAGTGAAGAGTTGTTTAAACAGTGGGGCATTGGTAGCG
>JAGQHW010000086.1 GCA_020431645.1 Carnobacterium sp.
AAAAGAAAAAGAAAAAAATCTTGAAGGCAGTGATTTTAGAGAAGGTTTATCGGCCATTATTTCTGTGCGTATTCCTGAGGATTTATTGCAATTTGAAGGACAAACAAAAAGTAAACTTGGAACGGCACAAGCTCGTGGAGCCGTTGAAGCGGTTATCGGTGAACAATTAAGTTTTTACTTAGTAGAAAATGGTGAAACTAGCCAACAGCTAATCCGTAAAGCTCTTTCGGCACGAGAAGCCCGGACCGCTGCTAGAAAAGCGCGTGAGGAAAGTCGCAATGGAAAAAAACGGAAGAAAAATGATTCGTTATTATCTGGTAAACTAACACCTGCTCAAAGTAAAAATGCTAAACGCAATGAATTATTCTTAGTCGAAGGAGATTCAGCTGGCGGTTCTGCTAAGCAAGGTCGTGATCGTAAATTCCAAGCTATTTTACCTTTACGTGGAAAAGTTATTAATACCGAAAAAGCAAAATTACAAGATATTATGAAAAATGAAGAAATTAATACCATGATTTACACGATTGGCGCTGGAGTTGGCGCTGAATTTGATATTGAAGCTTGTAATTACGATAAAATTATTATCATGACCGATGCTGATACAGATGGAGCCCACATCCAAGTGCTCCTATTAACTTTTTTCTATCGTTACATGAAACCCTTGTTCGAAGCCGGTAAGATTTACCTAGCTATGCCACCTTTATACAAACTTTCTAAAGGAACGGGTAAAAAGGAAAAAATTGCCTATGCTTGGACTGATGATGAACTTGTAGGAGTAACGGAAGCTTTCGGGAAAAACTACATCTTACAACGATATAAAGGACTAGGTGAGATGAATGCTGACCAATTATGGGAGACAACTATGGATCCAGGCACAAGAACGCTTATACGTGTCAGAATTGACGATGCTGCTCAAGCAGAACGTCGGGTCTCTGTGTTGATGGGCGATAAAGTTGAACCTCGTCGTAAATGGATTGAATCTCACGTAGAATTTTCTCTTGAAGAGGGAAACAGTCTCTTAGATAATGATCAACTTATGGAAACATCGCAATTAGAAGATGAAGGAAGTGTTAAAGATGGAGAGTAGGTCGGATGTTCAAGAATTAACGCTTGAGGAAGTGATGGGCGATCGATTTGGTCGTTATTCAAAATATATCATTCAAGAACGGGCATTGCCAGATATTCGCGATGGACTAAAACCTGTTCAACGTCGGATTTTATATGCGATGAACGTAGAAGGAAATACTTCTGATAAGGGATTTCGTAAATCTGCTAAAACAGTCGGAAACGTTATTGGCAATTATCATCCGCATGGCGATAGCAGTGTCTACGAAGCAATGGTCCGTTTAAGCCAAAACTGGAAGCAACGAGAAGAATTGATTGAGATGCACGGGAATAACGGAAGTATGGACGGCGATCCTCCTGCAGCGATGCGATATACAGAAGCTCGTTTATCTAAAATTGCAGAAGAGCTATTAAAAGATATCGACAAAGAAACCGTTGATTTTGTCTTAAACTTTGATGATACAGATGAGGAGCCAACTGTTTTACCTGTTCGTTACCCTAATTTATTGGTTAATGGTGCAACTGGTATTTCTGCCGGGTATGCGACTGATATCCCTTCTCATAATTTAAGTGAAGTAATTGATGCAACAGTTTATTTAATTGACCATCCAAAAGCAACAGCAGTTGACTTAATGGCTTATTTAAAAGGACCTGATTTCCCAACAGGTGGAATCTTACAAGGAATTGACGGAATTAGAAAAGCTTATGAAACAGGTAAAGGAAAAGTAATTGTTCGCTCTAAGACACACATAGAGGAATTAAGAGGCGGTAAGCAACAGATCGTTATCAACGAAATTCCTTATGATGTAAATAAAGCTGTTCTTGTTCGTAAGATGGATGAAATTCGTTTAAATAAGAAAATAGACGGCATTGCTGAAGTTCGTGATGAATCAGATCGAACCGGTTTGCAAATTGTGGTCGAATTAAAAAAAGACGTTAATGCGCAAGGAATCTTGACTTATTTATTAAAGAGTACAGATTTACAAGTATCTTATAACTTTAATATGGTAGCCATTGATAAGAAAAGACCACAACAAGTAGGAATCGTTCGTATGCTAGAGGCTTATCTCGAACACCAAAACGAGGTTATCGTGAGACGGACGCAATTTAATCTGAGAAAAGCAGAAACGAGAGCACATATCGTTGTCGGTTTAATCAAGGCTCTTTCAATACTAGACGAAGTCATTGCCGCTATTCGTGGCAGTAAAGATAAAAAAAATGCAAAAGACAACATCATCGAACAATTTAATTTTACTGAAGAACAAGCAGAAGCGATTGTTTCTTTGCAGTTGTATCGGTTAACCAATACAGATATTACGGCTTTAGAAAGTGAAGCAAGTGCGTTAGAAAAAGCTATTGCGTCTTTTAACAAGATTCTAACAAGCCCAGCAGAAATGAAGCGAGTGATGAAAAAAGAACTTTCTGAAATCAAAACAAAGTATGGCAGTCCACGTCGAACAGTGATTGAAAATGAAATAGAGGAATTAAAAGTAGATACAGAGGTGCTTGTTACTCAAGAAGAAGTGATGGTATCTGTTACTAAAGAAGGCTACCTTAAGCGGACGAGCTTGCGTTCTTATGGCGCATCAAAACCTGAAGAAATTGGTGTCAGAGAAGGGGATTACCCTATATTTATTGAACAGCTAAATACTTTGCATCATTTATTTTTATTTACAACTAAAGGTAATATTATCTATCGCCAAGTTCATGAAATAGCTGATATCAAATGGAAAGATAGTGGCGAACATCTTTCTCAACATATTGCTTTTGGACAAGATGAAACCATTTTAAAAGTATTAGGGTTAAAAACAATCGATCCTTCGGCAACGGTCACTCTTATCAGTAAAGAAGGTTTTATCAAGCAATCGTCTATCGACAATCTTTTTGGTCGTAGTTATTTAACAAAGTCATTTGTAGTAATGAAGTTAAAAACAGAAACAGATCAAGTTGAGAATGTTTTTTATATAGAGAATCAACAAAACAAAGATGTTTTCCTTATTACTCGAAAAGGATTTGGATTGAGGTATCCGCTAAGTGAAGTACCATTAGTAGGTGCTAAAGCGGGCGGAGTTAAATCCATTAATTTAAAAAAAGACGATTACGTGGTAAACGGTATCGTTTTTGATAAGATGTTTGCGAAAACAGATGTTTTAATCGTTACTCAAAGAGGATCTGTTAAAAAAATGGCTATTGGTGATTTTGATACTTTAGGAAGAGCCAAGCGTGGTTTATTAGTATTAAGAGAATTAAAAAGTAACCCACATAGAGTTACCTTTTTATTAGATGGAAGCAAAGGAAAAGAATATACTATACGAACAGAAAAAGGAAAAGAGATTCATTTAACAAGTTCTTCCTATCAAGTAAGTGACCGTTATTCTAATGGTTCCTTTATTTTAGATCAAGGAATGGATGGCAATCCGATAGATAGCCAAACAGATATCTTTTCTGAATTGAATAAAGAATAATAAAAAAGGCGAACAGGTTAATCTGTTCGCCTTTTTTGTGTACTAAAGAAACCATCTAATAGTTAGTATGTATTAGTACAGATTGATAAAGGTAGGTTCGATTTTTTTAAAAATCAGAATTATGTGAATTGATAATCATTCTCAATTAGGAAATGAAAAATCTTGTAAACCTTTATTTAAATGGATTTAAAGATAATATATACTAAAAAAATAAAAAAAAGTTCATTTTATAGTGATAATTAGTTTGTTTTAATTTATTCATGTGTTATAATGAGCAAGAAGAAGCTGTTACAGTCAAATGATAGTCAACTAACAAGGAGGTTCATTAAAAATGGAACAATGGGCGAAATTTAAAGGCAAAGTATGGCAACAGGAAATTGATGTTCGTGATTTTATTCAACAAAACTTTAGTCAATATAACGGTACAGATGAATTCTTAGCAGGTCCCACTGAGGCAACTTCAGCACTTTGGGAACAGGTAATGGATTTAAATAAACAAGAACGTGAAGCAGGCGGAGTGTTAGACATGGATACGAAAGTTGTCTCAACCATTACTTCTCATGCAGCTGGCTATTTGAATAAAGAATTAGAACAAATTGTAGGATTCCAGACTGAAAAACCATTCAAACGTGGATTGCAACCATTTGGCGGAATCCGCATGAGTGAGCTATCTGCTGAAGCTTATGGTTTCGAAATAGACCCAGAAGTTTCACACGTTTTCCGTGATTACCGTAAAACACATAACCAAGGTGTTTTTGATGCTTATACTCCTGAAATTCGTGCTGCTCGTCGCAGTGGTATTATCACTGGTTTACCAGACGCATATGGCCGTGGCCGTATTATAGGTGATTACCGTCGTGTAGCTTTATACGGAATCGATCGTTTAATAAAAGAAAAGAAACACGACCTATCTATTACTGGTTACGGCACAATGAGCGAAACAGTTATCAGAGACCGTGAAGAAATTAATGAACAAATTCGTGCGTTAGCAGAATTAAAAGAATTAGGAAATATTTATGGCTTTGATATTGCACGACCAGCTAGCAATGCAACAGAGGCTTTCCAATGGTTGTATCTTGGCTATTTAGCAGCTGTTAAAGAGCAAAACGGGGCAGCTATGTCTTTAGGACGTACATCAACGTTCTTAGATATTTATATTGAAAGAGATTTAGCAGCTGGAACATTAACTGAAGAGCAAGCTCAAGAAATTGTTGACCACTTTGTTATGAAACTTCGTTTAGTCAAATTCTCTCGTACACCTGAATACAATGACCTATTCTCTGGTGATCCAACATGGGTAACAGAAGCAATTGGTGGAATTAGTGAAGATGGACGTCATTTAGTAACGAAAAGTAGTTACCGCTTCTTACACACATTGACAAACTTAGGACCTGCTCCAGAGCCAAACTTAACTGTATTATGGTCAACACGCTTACCTGAAAACTTCAAAAAGTTTTGTGCAAAAGTTTCTATCGAATCTAGTGCAATTCAATATGAAAACGATGACGTTATGCGTCTTGAGTGGGGCGATGATTACGGAATCGCATGTTGTGTTTCTGCAATGCGTATTGGTAAACAAATGCAATTCTTTGGTGCTCGTGCTAATTTAGCAAAAACATTATTGTATGCAATCAATGGTGGAGTAGATGAGAAATCTAAAGTACAAGTTGGACCTAAATACCAACCAATTACTTCAGAATATTTAGACTACGATGAAGTTATGGATAAGTATGACACAATGATGGAATGGATTTCTGGATTGTATTTAAACACATTAAATATTATTCACTTTATGCATGATAAATATTCTTATGAAAAACTAGAAATGTCTCTACATGACACTGATGTTATGCGTACTATGGCTACAGGAATCGCTGGCTTCTCAGTTGTTATTGATTCTCTTTCAGCTATCAAATACGCTAAAGTTAAAACAATCAGAGATGAAAATGGCTTAGTTGTAGATTACGAAATTGAAGGAGACTACCCTAAATTTGGTAACAACGATGATCGTGCAGATGAAATTGGCATCTGGCTATTAAAAACATTTATGGCAAAAGTTAAAAAACATCCAACTTACCGTGGAGCAAAACACACAACGTCTATTCTTACAATTACATCAAACGTTGTTTATGGTAAGAAAACAGGTAATACTCCTGACGGTCGTCGTGCAGGTGAACCTTTCGCTCCTGGAGCAAACCCAATGCATGGCAGAGACACACATGGAGCATTAGCAAGTTTGAATTCTGTTGCAAAAATACCTTATAAATATTCATTAGATGGAATTTCAAATACGTTCTCTATTATTCCAAAAGCTTTAGGTAAAGAAGATGACGTACAGCAATCTAACTTAGCTAGTATGCTTGATGGCTATGTTAAAAAAGGTGGACATCATTTAAACGTAAACGTCTTTAATCGTGAAACATTGTTAGACGCTATGGATCATCCAGAAGATTATCCACAACTGACTATTCGCGTATCTGGTTACGCTGTTAACTTTATCAAATTGACACGCGAGCAACAAATGGATGTTATTAATCGTACAATGCATGAAAGTATGTAACTGAGAGATTACTAATTGAGACTAACTAATAAAGGAGCTCAACATCATGTCTGATTCAGCTATCGGCTATGTGCACTCAACTGAAAGTTTTGGCTCAGTTGATGGTCCAGGAATTCGTTTTATCGCATTCATGCAAGGATGTCGTATGAGGTGTGAATTTTGCCATAATCCAGATACTTGGAATATGGGAGGAGGAACACCCTATACCGCAGACGAGTTATTGGAAGAAGCATTAGCTTACCAGGAATACTGGGGAGAAAAAGGGGGTATCACCGTTAGTGGTGGTGAACCACTTTTGCATATTGATTTTTTAATAGAATTATTCAAAAAAGCAAAAGCGAAGGGTGTACACACAACAGTAGATACTTGTGGCCAACCATTCACTTATGATGAACCTTTCTTCAATCGTTTTGAAGAATTGATGAGTTATACAGATTTATTACTATTTGATGTGAAACATATTGACGATGAAAAGCATAAAAAATTGACAATGATGTCAAATAAGAATATATTAGACATGGCTCGTTATTTATCAGATATTGGTAAACCAGTTTGGATTAGACATGTGTTAGTTCCAGAACGTTCTGACTTTGATGAAGACTTAATAAGATTGAATGAATTTATCGAATCTTTAACTAATGTTGTGAAAGTTGAGATTTTGCCTTACCATAAGTTAGGCGTTTATAAGTATGAAGCTTTAAATATACCTTATAAGCTAGAGGGAATTGAAACACCAACCACAGAACGAGTTGAAAACGCTAAGCGATTACTAAATACAGATCGATATACAGCCTTCAAAACAATGTAACCCTACTTTAAAAACTTAACGAAAGAGTAACTTATAGTTGCTCTTTTTTTGTTTATTACACTACTAGAAGCTAATCTTTGAAACTATGAGGTGAAGGATGAATCAAGAGAAAAGTAATATGTTTTCTTCAAAAGCACTAGATTATTTTTTGCAAATTGCAGAAACAATGAACTATACTAAAGCAGCTCAAATTTTAGGTATTTCTCAACCTGCTCTAACACAACAAATAAAAAAAATTGAAAAAAAGATAGGTGCTCCTTTATTTTACTCAAGTGGGAAAAAATTATATTTAACAGATGTTGGCTATTTGTTTCTACAAATGACTCATTCTGTAAATACCATTTTTGATAATACCGCCTACAAAATTCAAAAGACGATTAATTCGAATAACGGTGAAATAAAAATAGGTTTATTATCATCGATAGAAGATAAAGTGTTTACCGATTTTATTAGTACCTATTATAAAAAAAATCCGGATACAAAAGTAACATTATACAAGCTAAATCGTGACGATATCTGGAATAAGTTAGAAAACAATCTATTAGATTTAGCTATCATGTATTTGCCAGATCATAAAATAGAGAATTGGCAGTCCTATGTAAGCAAAAAAATAATAGATGAAGAATTAATGTTCTTACATCATAAAGTGGATAAACTTAATCAAAACTCTATAAAACTTAGTGAAACAAATGATGAAAAATGGACTTTATACCCCGATACATACTATGTTAATGAATTACTAAGAGAAGAATTTAAAAACCAATTAACTAATTTACCATCTATTTCAGCTTATTTAACGACTCCAGAACAGCTTTATCGCTTTAGTAAAACAACTAACAGTTATACTGCATTGCCGCGTTCATTTATTGAAACAAAAATAGTAGATATAGGATCTAAAGTACTAAGTTTTGATCCGAAAATAGTTTTCCAATTATCTTATGTTTATCGATTTGATAAAGAACAAGTCCCACGTATTATTAATTTTTTAGATTTTTTTACTATTTATTTAGAAGAAGAGAATTATTATAGTAGACTAAAAAAGAATTTTAGTGAATAATAGAGAGAGAATATAACTAATAAAGGAGCGTTTATTAATGAGTAAAGTGTTAATTTTTGGTCATAAAAATCCAGATACAGATGCAATCGCATCTGCGATTTCGTTTGCCTATTTACAAAATCAGTTGGGTGTAGATTCTGAAGCGGTTTCATTAGGTGACGTTACTGAAGAAACACAATACGCTTTAAATCAATTTAATTTTAAAGCACCACGTGTGATAGAAACAGCAGCAAATGAAGTCACGAAAGTTATGTTAGTGGATCACAATGAAGCGCAACAAAGCGTAGCAGACATCAGCGAGGTAGAGGTGCTAGCTGTAGTAGACCACCATAGAATCGCAAATTTCGAAACAACTAATCCGTTGTATTACCGTGCCGAGCCTGTAGGCTGCACAAATACAATCATTTTAAAATTATTTAAAGAAAGTAACATCGTTATCCCGAAAGAATTAGCAGGATTAATGCTATCTGCTATTGTTTCAGATACCTTATTATTTAAATCCCCAACTTGTACCAATGAAGATGTAGCAGCAGCTAATGAATTAGCCGAACTTGCAGCGATAGATCTAAACACTTACGGATTAAATTTACTTAAAGCTGGTACAAATCTCAGCAATAAATCTGCAGTTGAGTTATTAGATATGGATGCAAAAAGTTTTCCAATGGGAGAAAAGAATGTACGCGTTGCGCAAGTCAATGTTGTTGACGTAAACGATGTATTTTCTAAACAAGAAGAATTAGAAGCAACTATGGTAGAGTTGAGTGTAGTAAATCATTACGATTTATTTATTTTAGTTGTCACTAATATATTAGATAGTGATTCAGTTATTCTAGCAACAGGGAATCCAATCGAAGCAGTAGAGGAAGCATTTAAGATTAAACTTGAGAATAACAAAGCAACTTTAAAAGGTGTCGTTTCAAGAAAGAAACAAATTGTACCACAGTTAACAAAAGTACTGACCAAATAGTCATTGCATCTATACTAGAGCAAACAATAACTGTTATGCTCTAGTATTTTACGTTAAAGTGAATTATAATAACAACTAAAGAGATAGACCAACGAAAAAAACTGAAACGAGCTTAGAATACACCTAAAAATAGCG
>JAGQHW010000087.1 GCA_020431645.1 Carnobacterium sp.
GTCTTCCAATTAAACGGAAAACTAAAAGCAAAAGCAAAAGCACCAAAAGAGATAACAAAACAAGAATTAGAAAAGTTAGCTTTAACTAATGAAAAAATGAAAGAAGCATTAGTAGGTAAAACGATTCGAAAAGTGATTGTTGTCCCTGGAAGATTGGTTAATATTGTAGCAAACGAATAGTAAAAACCAAAGAACTAAAATGGTGAGACAGCAGAGTCTTGTCATTTTAGTTCTTTTGTTATCTTGAGAATACCTAAAGTTAAACGTAAGATTTCATAAAATAGGACAAGTGTCTTAGTAAAGAGATTGCAACCAAAATCGTAAAGAAGTAGAATAGATAGTAATACATAAAAGCATGAGAGTAGGGTATAAGAAGATGTCAAAGGATAGAGTTGAAAACAAAAAGCGAGTCAGCGAAAAAAGTTCAAGAGAAAAAATGGTTAGTGGATCTGCTTGGATGACTGGAGGCAGTATATTATCCCGTCTGTTAGGCGCGTTGTACATTATTCCTTGGATGGCATGGATGGGAAATCAAGAAGTAGCCAACTCTGCTAATGCACTGTACACGATTGGGTATACTCCGTACGCACTATTCTTAAATATTGCAACGGCCGGTGTACCTTCTGCAATTGCAAAGCAAGTATCGCATTATAATGCATTAGGTGAGTACAAAATCAGCCAAGATATTTATAAAAAAGGATTACAAGTGATGGCTGTCACAGGAGTTGTAGCAGCAGCATTGATGTATATTATTGCTCCATTTATTGCTGCAAATAGTCCAACAGCCTCGTTAAGTGATGGAACACAGGTTATTCGTTCATTAAGTTGGGCATTATTGATTATTCCTTGTATGAGTGTCACTAGAGGATTTATTCAAGGTCATCATACGATGGCACCTTCAGCTATTTCGCAATTTATTGAACAATTAGCTCGGGTCATCTTTATGTTGGCGGCTGTTTATCTGATTCGAATCGTATTTAATGGCGAAATTGTTGATGCTGTAACCGCCTCAACATTTGGTGCGTTTATTGGTGCCTTATTCAGTATCGTCTATTTATTTACTATTATTCGAAAGAAGAAGCCTGAATTAGATTACAATTTAGCTCATAGCAAAAATAACTTGAAAATATCAACAAATGAAATCTTTAAGTCAATCATTAAGACGGCTATTCCATTTATTATTATTGGATCAGGTATTACGTTGTTTCAAATTATTGATCAATTTACTTTTGCACCGATTATGAAGACAGTATCAGAATTAACAGCGAAACAAATAGAAAATAGTTACGCTATTGCAGCAGGGAATGCCAATAAATTGATTATGATTGTTATTTCGTTAGCAGGATCAATGGCGATTACTTCTGTTCCACTGATTGCTGACTTATTAGCAAAAAAGAAAATGGAAGATGTGAGAAGACAGTTAAGTGATAGCATTCAACTCTTTTTCTTTATTATGTTGCCAGCAGCAATAGGAATGGCAGTTGTTTCTGAATCATTGTATACCGTATTTTATGGCTATAGTTCATTTGGCACGGGAATCTTACAGTTGTCTTCTTTCATGAGTATTTTTCTTGGATTATTTGTTTTGTTAGGTTCGACGCTTCAAGCAGCTGATCAAACAAAGCCTGCTTTGAGCGCAATGGGCATTGGATTAGTTGTGAAGTTAGCCTTTCAATATCCGGCTTTATGGATTTTTGGCACATACGGCATGTTGATCTCTAACATAATAGGATTTGGTGTAACAGTCTTTTTAATGTTATGGGCTATGCAGAAGATGACTAAATTAAATATCAACTTCTTATTGAGACGCCTATTACTCATGGTATTAATTACAACAGGGATGGCATTGATTGTTTTTGTTGCTCAAAAAGGGATAGCGATTTTCTTTGAACCAACAGATCGATTTGGTGCGTTAATCAATATGGCGGTATCCTCTTCTTTAGGGGGCATCTTTTATTTTTATGCATCATTAAAGACACGTTTAGCCGATCGCTTGCTAGGCAGTAGAGTTAAGCAGTTAAGAACAAAGTTGAAGATAAAATAATAAATGGATAACGAAGACGAGCGGACATGTGGAAAACATAGTCAGCTAGTTGTTTTAGGAGGAAGGAGTGAAATAAAAGAGATGCGCTTGGATAAATTTTTAGCACATACTGGCTACGGGACACGTAAATCGGTCAAAGAATTAATAAAAAGTAAAAAAGTTACTGTAAATGAGCTCGTAGTAAAAGACGCAAAGACTCATGTTCAACCCGAAACAGATAAGATTCACGTTTTAGGAGAGAGAGTTACCTACCAAAAGTTTTATTATTTTATGCTGCATAAACCACAAGGTGTTATTAGTGCAACAGAAGATAATCTGCACAAAACCGTTGTCGAATTATTAAAACCAGAAGATCGACTATCTCATCCTTTTCCAGTTGGGCGATTAGATAAAGATACTGAGGGATTGTTAGTGCTAACAAATGATGGCGTACTAGCTCATGACTTGCTTTCGCCTAAAAAAGAAGTAGATAAGTGCTACGAAGCGATAATTGAAGGGTTGATTGGGGAAAAAGAAATTAAAGCTTTTGAAAAAAGCATTACATTAGAAGATGGCTTTAGCTGTCGTCCTGCCAAACTGACAGTACTCTCAACAGACTTAGTTGCACAAACTGCTAAAATTCAAGTCATTATTCATGAAGGTAAATTTCATCAAGTTAAGCGGATGTTTGAAGCGGTTGATCGAAAAGTCCAGTATTTAAAACGATTATCAATGGGACCGCTAGAGTTAGATAACTCTTTAAAGCTTGGCCATTATCGAGCTTTAACGGCCGATGAACTAGCGCAATTAAAAGAATTTACAAAGTAAAGAAGGCGGACAATTGTCCAACCTTCTTTATTTTGTATTAGAGAGTAGAAAAATCTTTTAACGTAACGGGCAACTGCTTGATTAGTTGTGAGGGTAAGACAACGTATTGCTTTTGAGCTAGTTGATCACCAATATAACTATGCAAAAAAACACCCGCTAATACGCCTGATTTTAAATCGGGCAGTTGGGCAATTAGACTAGCTATTATCCCGGCTAAAGTATCTCCCATTCCACCTGTAGCCATCGCAGGGTTGCCACCTTGATTTTGCCAAGTGTCTTCTTCAAAATAAATTTCTGTCCGATGCTGTTTTAAAACGATGGTTGCGTGTAATTGCTTTTGTTTGATTTGATTTAGAATGGGGTTTTGTTTTGCAGGGTCTAATCCGCTTAGTCGCTCCCATTCCCCTAAATGAGGAGTAAAAATCGTCTGATCATTCACAACAGCTAGATTATGTTTAGCCATTAAAGTAAGGGCAGAGCCGTCGATGAGAACCCGTTGTTCTTTAGTGATTTCAGCTAAAATAAAACAAAGCAAATGAAGAGAATGACTCGAAGTCCCCATTCCAGGTCCAACAGCAATGACAGAAGCTTCTTTTAGCTGATGCTTGAGTTGTTGTTGGTCATCCCAATCGATGACCATGGCTTCTGGAAGTTGAGCATGTAAAGAAACATGATTACTCTTAGCAGTAGCGACCGTGACTAGCCCGGCACCACTATAAACAGCTGCTAAGGCCGCTAGAATGATGGCTCCACCCATTGATTCGTTCCCACCAATTAATAATACTTTTCCATAGTTTCCTTTGTAGCTCGTATTTTTACGTTTAGGCACAATAGATTGAACAGTCGCTTTATCTAATTTCTTCATCCTGATCCTCCTTATAACTCGTTTCATTCAGTATAAAGGCAACGCGTCATAAAATCACTTTTGAAAGAGGAACGAAATAATAAAAAAACAGCTGGAACATTGGTAAGTACGATAAAAAATGATATGATAAAGGTGTTAATAAAAAGATAGGAGTGTTGAGTACATGGTTATAGATTGGAAAAAAGAAGTATCCGCTCGTAAAGATGAGTTTTTGACAGATTTAGTTTCTTTGTTAAAAATTGATAGCGTTCGTGATGACAGCAAAGCAACAAGCGAAGCACCTGTTGGACCTGGTCCCAAAGAAGCTTTAGAAGCTTTTCTTTCACTAGGAGAACGCGATGGCTTTATTACTAAAAATATCGACAACCTAGCTGGACATATCGAGTATGGTTCAGGTGACGAAACTCTTGGAGTATTAGCACACGTTGACGTTGTGCCGGTTGGCTCAGGCTGGGATACGAATCCTTTCGAACCTGTTATAAAAGATGGCCGTATCTATGCACGTGGTTCAAGTGATGATAAAGGACCAGGAGTAGCAGCGTATTATGCTTTAAAAATTATTAAAGATTTAGGTTTGCCTGTTTCTAAACGTGTTCGTTTCATTATTGGAACAGATGAAGAGAGCGGTTGGATGTGTATGGACCGTTATTTTGAAGTAGAAGAAAAACCTGAATTTGGTTTCTCGCCAGATGCTCAATTTCCAATCATTAATGGAGAAAAAGGTATCTTAACCATGCATGTGAATACTAAAGGTAACAACAAAGGTGGCAAAAATGAGTTAATCAGTTTTGATGCAGGTTTGCGTGAAAATATGGTTCCTCAAGATGCAACAGCAGTATTTAATAGTCAAGAAGCAGAAAAAATCGAAAAAGACTTTTATGATTTCGTTGAGAATAAATCTGTCACAGGGACGGTATCTGTTGAAGGCGATAAAGTGACGATTGAACTTAACGGAAAAGCAGCTCATGCAATGGAACCTCGTGGTGGAGTCAATGCGGCAACGTATCTAGCGACATTTTTGAATGACTACTCATTTGGTGGCGATGCTAAATCGTATCTTGAAATGACGGCAGAATTCTTACATGAAGATTCAAGAGCAGAGAAATTAGACTTGAACTATGTGGATGATGTGATGGGTGATGTCACAATGAATCCTGGTATTTTTACTTTCACACCTGAAAGTGGTGGCATGATTGCATTGAACTTCCGTTTCCCTAAAGGGGTTAGTATCGAAGGAATTGAAATCGAATTAGATAAAAAATTGAGCCATTATGGCGTTACTTTAGGACGTGGAAAAGCCCAAACACCACATTATGTTTCACCTGAAGACCCATTGGTTAAAACATTATTAGACGTTTATTCAAGACAAACAGGACTAGAAGCCAAAGAAGAAACTATTGGTGGAGGAACGTATGGCCGTTTGTTTGAACGTGGCGTTGCTTATGGAGCAATGTTCCCTGATAGTATTGATACCATGCACCAAGCTAATGAATTCATGGCGATTGATGATTTAACAAACGCAATGAGCATTTATGCAGAAGCTATTTATGAATTGATTAAATAAAGAGAGAATAAAAAAGATAAGGGGTCAGCAAGTAAATCTGCTCACTCCTTATCTTTTTTATTGTTTAATTAAGTGCCATACGGTAAATTTCTCTACTACTAGCTAAATCATGAGTGCCGTGCTCACCTAGAGCTGTTTGTTGGTGCTTTTCTAATTGGGCAACTAAAGGTTCGATAACTTCTTCGCCTAAGCCAATATCTTTAAAAGATGTTGGAGCACCAAGACTTTTGAAGAAGGCTGTTGTTTTTTCAATAGCAGCATCGATTTTTTCATCTTCAGTCCCAGTTGTGATATGCCATACGCGTTCCGCATACTGTAACAGTTTCGCTCTTTTTTCTGCTTTACGAACTTTTAATAAAGCAGGAAGAACAATGCTTAGCGTTCTAGCATGATCAATGTGGTATAAAGCGGTAATCTCATGTCCCATTTGATGAGCAGCCCAGTCTTGAGGTACTCCGGGAGAGAGAACTTTGTTTAAAGCATTTGTTGCAGTCCACATAAAGTTTGCTCGCAAATTATAATCGTGATTTTCTTCATCGATAACATCTGGGCCAATTTCAATCAACGTCTGCAATAAGCCTTCAGAAAAACGATCTTGTACCATCGCTCCAACAGGATAAGTCATATATTGTTCCATAATGTGAATATAAGCATCCATAATTCCATTAGCTAATTGGCGCTTAGGTAGGCTATAAGTGATTTCTGGTTCTAAGATTGAAAATTTAGGAAAAACATGAGGACTGCCGAAACTTACCTTGGCTTGTTTTTCTTTAAACGTAATAACTGAACCGGCATTCATTTCAGAACCCGTTGCTGGTAAAGTCAATACCGTCGCAAACGGTAAAGCAGAAGTGATAGGTGTTCCTTTACCTATGCCACCAGAAAAAATATCCATTGGATTGCCATCAAATAAAACAGCTGCAGCAATAAATTTAGTAGCATCAATGACAGAACCGCCTCCGACAGCTAATATAAAGTCATAGTTTTCTTTTTTTATGAGTTCAACAGCTTTCATTGCTGTTTCAAAAGTGGGATTAGCTTCGATTCCACCAAATTCTCCAACCTGATGTTCTGATAACGCTGATTTAATGCGGTTAAGAGTACCGAATTTAATCACACTACCGCCACCATAAGTGATAAGAATCTTTTTGTCAGTAGAGATCAAGTCTTTCAATTCAGGAATACGATTTTTCCCAAAAATGATTTCGGTAGGATTGTAGTAGTTAAAGTTACTTATTTCATGTTGCATGTGATTATCCACTCCTTTTAAATTTATGTACTTAGTATAGCATAATTTAGTGCAGTTAGATAAACAGAATAGCTTGGATAGGTAGATAAAATGGAGATACCTTCTAGTAGATTTAATAAAAACTATTTAGTGAAAGCAAAAGTAAATCTGGACTTATTCATGAATTTAACTTTTTCATATCTACTACTTGTAGGCAGAATTAGTTTTTTTCTTTATTTATTTATGGTATAAAAGAGAGTATGAATTGGGTTAACTATCCTTTTATAGTAAAGGAATAAGATTAAAATAAGAATTAAAGGGTGATTAAATGTTTTTAGCATGGAGAGAAATGAAGCATTCTAAAACGCGTTTCGCATTGATTATAGGTGTGATGGTTTTAGTTTCTTATTTAGTATTCTTTTTGATTGGTCTAGCTTATGGGTTAGCACAAGATAATCGAACGAGCATTGATAAGTGGGGAGCAGATGGTATTGTTCTAACAGATGAATCCAACACGAATATCAATATGTCAATGATGACTATAGAGCAGGCTAAGAAAGTAAAAGGCGATAAAACAGCTTTTTTAGGACAAGCAGCTAGTGTTGTTAGAAAAGTGGGAGCTTCAAAAGAAGAAGATAAAGTTAACGTAACTTTTTTTGGAATTGATGCACAAGAGTTTATTATGCCTGAAGTAATCGAAGGAAGGGCTTTTACTAAAGACAATGAAGTGGTTGCAGATATTAGTCTGAAAGAAGAAGACGCTATTAACCTAGGAGATACACTTGAATTAGCGGGTAATGACAAAGAAGTGACAGTTGTTGGATTTACAAAAGATGCTAGATTCAGTGTTGCCCCTGTTTTGTATACAACGATTCCGAGTTACCAAGAAGTACGCTTTGAAAAAGCTGACAGCAGTGATGCTGGAAGAATTAGCGCGGTTATTGTACGAGGAGTAAATGATTCAGTTGATGGAGTAGATATCCAAACCGACGATTTAACGGTTTATCCGATTAAAGAGTATATCAATAAAATACCAGGCTACACAGCTCAAGTTTTAACTTTTGGTTTAATGATTGGTTTCTTAATTGTTATAGCTGCAGTTGTTATTGGGATTTTTATATATGTTTTGACGTTACAAAAATCAAGTCTGTTCGGTGTCATGAAGGCGCAAGGGATTTCCAATCTTTATATTTCAAAATCAGTTGTTGCTCAAACCTTTATCCTATCTGTAGTGGGTGTAGGCATAGGATTACTATTAACCATTATGACAGGTCTAGCTTTGCCAGCTGCAGTGCCTTATACAACGAACATTCTTTTCTTAGCAGTTATTACAACATTATTAATTCTTGTGGCTGTTTTAGGTGCTTTGTTCTCTGTTCGAACCGTTGTTAAAATTGATCCACTAGATGCAATAGGATAAAGGAGGGAATAAACGATGAAATTAATTGAATTAATCGATGTAACAAGAACGTTTGGTGAAGGACATACAAAGGTTGAAGCTCTAAAAAAGACTAATTTCAGTGTTGAGGCGGGTGAATTTGTAGCAATCATTGGGCCAAGCGGTTCAGGAAAAAGTACACTTCTTACTATAATAGGAGGCCTTCAAACACCTTCTGAAGGAAAAGTCTTAATTAGAGAAAATAAGTTTAGCGAAGTCACAGAAAAAAAGCGAGCTGCTTTACGTTTTAAAGAAATTGGTTTTATTCTTCAAGCTTCTAACTTAGTCCCTTTTTTGACTGTTGAAGACCAGCTAAAACTAGTTAATAAAGTGAATAAGAGTAAAATGGATGCAGAAAAAAGTGATGCTTTGCTAGATGAATTGGGAATAGTTGGATTAAAGAAAAAGTATCCAAGTGATTTATCTGGCGGAGAACGTCAACGTGCAGCTATTGCCAGGGCACTTTATCATAACCCATCCGTTGTTTTAGCTGATGAACCAACAGCAAGTCTAGATTCAGAAAAAGCTTTTGAAGTAGTCGATATTTTGGCACGTGAAACAAAGTCTCAAAATAAAGCAACGATTATGGTTACACACGATGAACGCTTAATTGATCGCTGTGATAAAGTATACGTAATGAAAGATGGAGTTTTGAAAGAAAGATTGAAAGAAGCTAAAGAATAAAGCAACAGCAATAAGAATCTCCTTTTAAATAGGGGATTCTTTTTTGATAAAAATCAAATTTATTTTATACAGTTTATAAAGAATAAATATACTGAAAAAGTGTTTTTATTCAATTTAATTAGATCTAAAAAAAACGAATGACTAGCTTCAAACCTTTAGTAAATAGGATCATAATGAAAAAGAGGATGCGTACTTAAAAAGGTCAATAACCTTACTAAGAAATAAAAAGGTACGATTTAAAAATAAATTCTTTTCAAAAAACAGTTGACGAAAGTTTAACAAGCTGTTATATTAGTAGATGTCGCAGCGATACGTTGCAGCAATGAAACA
>JAGQHW010000088.1 GCA_020431645.1 Carnobacterium sp.
GATGTTGGCAATACGTAAAAAACATAAAGATTTCGGTTACCGTCGTATGCATAAGGAATTAGGTAAGCGTGATTTCCTTGTGAACAAGAAGAAAGTTCAGCGGATCATGAAGGAACTAATGTTACAAGTCACTTCTTTTTCCCGTAAGTCTCGTAAGTACAGTTCCTACAAAGGGACTGTTGGAATCATCGCTCCTAACCGTATCAATCGTAGATTTGACACGTCCATTCCACATCAAAAAATAACGACAGACACGACAGAATTTAAGTATTATGAACAGGACCAATCCGGTAACCTGCAGATAAAAAAATTATACCTTGATCCTTTTATGGATATGTACAATAAAGAGATTATTAACTATAAAATCACTAAACAACCCAATGGTGTCACTATTATGGAAGCTTTAGCCGACGCAATTGAAGTGACTAACGATTGTCAATTCAGGAGAACCTTTCACTCCGATCAAGGTTGGGCTTATCAAATGAAGGCCTACGGCGCTGAACTAAAAGATAATAAAATATTTCAAAGTATGTCTAGAAAAGGAAATTGTATTGATAATTCCCCAATAGAAAATTTCTTTGGACTGTTAAAACAAGAAATGTACTATGGAAGAATTTTTCATAGTTACGAAGAATTAGAGCAAGAAATCATCACATACATTCATTATTACAATCATGAGCGGATAAAAGAAAAGTTAAACTGGATGAGTCCAGTCCAGTATCGGGAACTTCATTCTTCTCCTTCTCTAGCAGCTTAAAAACAATAAAAAAAACAGAGTAGAATTTCTCTACTCTGAAAAAGTCCAACTTTTGGGGGTCACTATAGGCATAGGTTTTCTTTTCTTCTGTTTTTACTTCTGCTATAAGTCCTTTTGAATTATCGATTAATTGATTCTTTTCTTTAAACTCGTCTAATTCAAGTTCGCTATCAAAACGTTTAGTATATTTACCTTTATAAGCCCCTTTTTCATGTGTGAAATTGGCATACAGTTCATAAAAGGGTTTGCTTACAAATTCTTCTATTTCTTTATTCCGTTGATAGATTAAATAAAGTGTTGGTGTTTGTACTCTACCGATACTAAAAACGCCCTGCATACCGTTCTTTTGCATATGCAACGTGTAAAGTCTAGAAAGATTAATACCCACTAACCAATCAGCAATTTGTCTTGTTTCTGCCTCTTTATAAGTTGAATGAAATTCTTCCCCACTTCTTAAGTGTTCAAACCCTTTTTTAATTTCGTCTTTTTCTAATGAGTTTATCCATAACCTTTTTAAGGGCTTTTTATCGTTTCCCGAAAGATTAATAATCAATCGAGCAATGGCTTCTCCCTCTCTATCTCCATCTGTTGCTATGATAATGGTGTCTGCTTCATCTAACTGTTCCTTTACTATCTTATATTGCTTATTTTTTCCACTACCCACTTTAAATTTGAAATGATCTGGTACGATAGGCAAAGTTTCAAGTTTCCAACTTTTTAAATTTTTATCATAATCTTCTGGATTGTAAAGAGAAACTAAATGACCAAACCCATAAGTGATTACTGTATTGGGATAGTCTTTATCAGAAATGATATAGTAACCGTCTTTGCGTTCACTTTTAGAAAAAGCTTCTGCATAGGCAGAAGCTTGACTAGGTTTTTCGGCTAAAATAACTGTCTTATTCATAAGAAAAATCTCCTTTTATAGTGCAAGCATATTATTTATTTTCCATTTACCATCTTCTTTTATCATTTCTATATAGTTGCTAGGTTGGCTTATTGAATCTGGACTTACGAAAAATGTAACAGTTTCTTTTTTAGTATCAAGCGTATCTTCTAAAATCTTTGTTTCTACCCAAAGGACACCTTTTTCTTCGCTTTTAACAGTTAAAAAGGTAAATTCTTCTCCAATGTCAGACCATTCTTTACTTGAATCATATTTCAAATTATTTAATTTATCTGGTAAGATATTTTTTTTAAAGTTTTTTGAAAAATATTCTTTTTCAGTTACTTCAAAAAATTCATTTAATGTTTTCTTGTCGTATGATTCGATAATTTTTTCTTTATTAGAATATGATTTTAAAAATTCATTTAATGTTGTTCTGCTTTCTTCTAAAGAAGTTTGAGGATCAAACTTGCTCTGACAACCTCCCAAAGTGATAAGAACTAATAAACTTAACAGACTAATGACTATTTTTTTCATTTTATTTTCTCCTTTTAGTATCGTTATTTTTTATGAATAGCGTAATTTACGGCAGTTCTAGCCATTCCCATACCGCTTCTACCTGCACCACTTGAATACCAAATACTTTTAGCGATAGAGGGACCACTTATAACTAAAGCACCAGAACCTATGATTGCAGGAAGCTTCGTCCATATAGATTCTGTTTCTAATGATAAAGCTTCTGTAAATAATAACATAGATAAGCTTAATGTTATGATTGTGAAAACATGAGAAAGAATATCTCTCCACCAGTTATCCATAAAATTAAAATTATCTGTCACAACAGATATCGCACAAAGTGGAGAGATAATTTCATCCATTAATAATTGTGTTTGTGTGATTGTCATTTTTATGACGAAAAATCCTAAAACAATTAAAACAAAGAGCCACACAAGAACGATACTCATTGTAGAATCAAAAACCTCTACAAAATTATCAGCTTTTGTCATACTATCTATATTCTCTGAAGTTATAACACCCATATTTGAAATGAAATAAGTACCAAAAGGCTTTACAATGTAGTTCATACTCAAGGAAATAACTAAAGGCATAAGTACCAGTAATGCTCCTGCTTTAACAGATTGAACAATCGTCCACCATACATTAGCTTCTTGGCTTCCCTCTGCTTCTGAGAGTAATTGAGTAATAACTTTGCCTAAACAGACGGCAACTAATAAGATACCTCCTAAAAAAACAAATAAGTTATAGGCTTTTAAAGCGTACCCTGCTAAACCATCATAGTTAAAAAGAATATTGGATAAAAAATTAATAAATATATTGACTAAGTCTTTTAGCCAGTTGGTAAACATTTCTAATATCTTATTTCCCATTTTTAAAAACTCCTTCCTATTCTTCTTTTGCTTCTCCAAACTCTAGTGCTGAAATTCTAAGAGCTTCGTCTTTTTTTCTTTTTTGTTCTTCTTGTTCTTTCTGTTCTTTTAATTTTTTAGTTTCTTCTTCTTGTTTTTTTATTTCAGTAAGTCTTTCTTTTTGTTGTTGTTTTTTATTTTCACTCTCGACTTCAAATTGCTTTTGTAATTCTTCTAAGCGTTTAATTTGTTTGGGATTGGTATTTAATTCATATTCTGATTGATTTAATAGAACTTCTGTTTTTGGGAAAAGTTCAAATTGAAAAGCTTTCTTTGCTTTTATAGGTGGACGGTTTGCAAAGACGATTAACTCTGTATCGTCTGGCATACTTGTAACTTCTCCTGCGGTCATTAGATCACGAGCGGAATATCCCTCGTTGTCTGAATGACTGGAACTGCTACCCTCTTGTTTTGTATTCTTAGAAGAACTTTTATTGCTTGTTTCAACTTTTACTGTTGCTTTACCGAGTAATTCAGAAAAATATTTAGCTGTTGTATTATTAGCAGCGTTCATACAAATTTGAATGGAACAGTTCCCTAAAATACTTTCTGCTTTTTCTTTATTGTACTTATCTTGTATTTGAGTAAGACTTTGAATGATAGTCGCTACTCCAATTCCATATCCTCGACAAGTAGCAAGAAATTCCTCATAATTCGTAAACTTTCCTAAGTTTACAAATTCATCAAGAATAAAATTAACTGATACTGGTAATTTAGAATGATGATTTGAAGCTAATTCATAAAGTTGGTCGAATAGTTGAGAGAAGAAAATATTTGTAAGTCCCTCCCAACTTGTATCCATAACTGGAATAATAACGTATAGCATAGTTTTTTTTCTTCCAATATCTTGTAAATTAAAATCACTAAAACTTGTAAATTCTGATACGGTTAAATTAATATAATCAGCAATAGTTGTTAGCAGAGATACAATAATACTACCTTTCATATCCCCTCTAGATTTTTTATAACCTAATTCATACAATCGTTTTGCAGGGTGTTGAATTTCTAATGAGGCAAAAACGTTATCCAATTCGCTTTCTTCTCCTGCTTTATCTGCTTCTGCATGGTTTTGAAGAAAGTTTATGATACCCTCCATATTGCGATTCTCTGGTTTGTTTTCATACTTAACATATAAGATTAAGGCAGATAACAAAGAACGTTGAGAGTAGTACCATATATCTTTCTTTCCTTCTTTATTTGAACTATCTACTATTTTTGTAGCTACATTTGTTGCGTCGGTGTCGCTGTTGACATAATCAATAGGGTTATACCTATCTGAATGATTCATTTTACTGAAATTTATAACATGAACATCATATCCTTGTTGTTTTTTAAAGTCCGCTGTATTTTCGTAAACCTCTCCTTTAGGATCGGTTACGACAATGCTATTTTCTGTTTCATTTAAGACGTTGGTTATAACAAATCCTTGCGTTTTATAAGAACCTGGGCCACCAACAACCATGATATTACGGTTTGGTTTACTATCTGTCGGTTGAATGATGTAATCATCTTTTATTTTCCCTAAAATAGTTCCTGTCATTATTTCCCCTCCTTTTCGAGTGACTTTTTAAAATCAGATTGTACTTTGCTTTTTGGTTGTTTTATAAAGTTAGTCGTATCAAAAATTTCTTTTAAATTAGACCAACGTGCTGAACCATGATAGGTATTGCTATCTTCTGTTTCCCAACCCTCTTTTTTATTAAGATTGCGACTATTTGTATAGAGAGAATAGATAATAGAAAAGATTGTTCCAATAATAAAAAATGGGTTTTTTTCTGCGATATTATTTTTTACGAAACCGACTAAATGAGTAAATGTCTGTTTAATATTTTCTAGTAATAGGCTAGTTGTGATTTCTAATTTATAGTGAGAAAGTGTATTAATAGACACTAAAGCTATAATAAGTATTCCTTCTAAAAGGATAAAAGAAATAATAACCCAACTCATTTTTTTTAGTATCTTTTTACTTTTGTTAGTCATTTTCCACCTACCTAGTTATTTGTTTGTTGGTATTCCACTAAACACATCAACCTTATCAATAATGTACTCATTGTCACGTTCGCTTAAATGAATGACATAAACATTCTTAAAGGTAGTGGGTTCATTATCAGCTACTTGATAGAAAATATCCGTTACATGAACAAAAGAATTGGGTTCTGCAGGGTTCACATAAGTTACATAATTTCTGGCACTACTCTTAATAGGTACACTTGGTTTCTCGGTTGAACCTGCACCGCTTAATTTATCTATTACATCTGGAGAAAAGTAGTTATCAACGTCTTTAAAGCGTGAATGGTAATTATCTTCGTTGTAGTTTAAATAACATGCAAAACCTGAATTGATAAACTTAGTTTTTTCAGCTATATCGGTTGTATTGTTTGCATTGTCTTGTAACGTAACATTATATTTTAAGTCTTTAATTTCTGTCTTATTGTCTTGTATGGTACTTTCTTTTGATTTGTTATCTTGGTATAACCCAATCATTGATATGACTGCTAAAACAATTAAAGCTGTTTCTACACCAATTAAGATATTTTTTTTCATTTGGTTGTTCTCCTTTACTACGATTTAAAATCTACTATTCTTCCATATCCTGCCAAATGCTCTTCCCAATAAGGTTTTTCAATACTGGTATATTGTAATGGATCGCCTGCATGGTACATCATTCCATTACCCATATACATCCCTAAATGCGTAATATAATCAGATGTTGCATAGGTACTATGGAAAAAAACTAAATCGCCTGCTTGTAAGTCTCTTTTATCTATTTTTTCAGAAAAATCGTATTGGGCTTGTGCTGTTCTAGGAATAGTTACACCAATTTCCGGGAATAAATAATACCATAACCCACTACAATCAAATGAAGTAGAAGGACTTGCTCCACCAAAAACATAAGGCATTCCTTGATAAGCTTCGAACATCTTTTGAAAATCTGCTAATTCTCCTGTTACTGCTACGGTATTCCCATCTGCTGAACCCATATATTTTTTTACATTTGCTACATAGTTAGGGTCACCATAGACAACCCAACCTGTTTTATCCTTCATCTCGTTAGAAAATTTTTGTGCGAGTTCACTCGAATAAGTACCGCCATTTTCTGCTACAAAAGGGATAAAACCATTGCCCATATTATAAGCTTGGATAGCTGTATCAACATCTACCCCTGCATCTTCTGCTTGTTTCATAACTTCTGCAAAGTAGTTAACACCTATTTCAATCGAATATAAAGGATCTTGGATTGTGTTAGGCGGTAAACCTAAACTTTCGCTTGCCTGCATAATATCAAGTGAGGCTGTTCCACCGCTTTCTTGTGTTGTAATGGCCAATAGAACATTGATATGTTCTTCTAGTCCATGTTTCTTTAATTCTGATTCTATGATTGGTTTGTATTGCATGACCGCTTGTGGGATTTGTCCCGCTCCGTAACTACCTAAGCTATTTTTTTCCTTTTCTTCTTGTTGAAAGAAAGCAACCGATAGACCGATTAGAACGATTAGACCGATTACAATAGCCGATATAGGCTTCATGTACCTTAGAAAAAAGCCTTTTGTCATAAGTTCCAGCTCCTTAATTCACTTTCTCTTGTAACTCACTTATTTCTTTTTTTAGCGTTTCTTTTTCTTTATCATCTTTTGATTCATCTAGTTTTTTTTGTTTATCTTCCATTTGTTTTTGTATGTCTAATCGTTCTTTTTCTAATTCTGCATGACTCATTTCTGCATTTTCAAGAATGGTTTTTATTTCTGTATTTTCAGGATATTTCTCTTCTATTTTTTTAGCATTGTTCATATCGCCAATTTCTAAAAACTTAGTTGTTAATCTTGTAGCTGTTTGTTCATCTTTCAAGAAATTTAATGTATTCAACATAGATGTAGTATCTCCGTTTATAATACCTTTTTCATCTACTAACTTAGCTTGTTCTTCTTCACTTAATTCTTTATCATCTAGTTCTAAAACTACTTCTGGTTGTCCATTTTCGTAAGCTTTTTGAATAATTTTTTCTAATGATGTAGGGTCAATATCGAGTGCTTTTTGATATTCTCCTTTTTCAATTAAATCTACTGATAATTTTTCTTTGTCATAGTCTGTTTTTTCATATAACGCTATGGCTTCATCATAATTACCTCTGTAAAAATTATCGTTAGCATTTAGTAAATGATCTTTTTCTGTTAATTGTTTTTCGTAGTTCATAGATAGTTCTTCTGCTTGTCCTGCAACTTTTACGCCTAATAGACTAAGACTAGCTAATGAGAGTGCAACTACTCCTGTTAGAAGATAGAAATATCTTTTTTTGATTTTATTTTCTGTTTTTTTACGACTTTCTATATAGTTATAGGTTGTATAATCATTACTTTCTTGAATCAATAATAATAAATCTAAAATAGTTTTTTGTCGGTAAATTTCTTTTACTAAATCATTTCCCTCTTTGCTAACGTCTTGTGGGCTATTTAAACACTTCTCATAGGCTATGCTACTTAATATAGATACAATTAACGCTTTATATCTCTCAATCGTTGTATGGCTATCTCTTGGCATAAAACGATTAGCTGAATAGGTATAAAGAACGGTTTGCATAGGGTGGTAATATATTGTAGCCGGATTGAGTGAAATGTAAATATCTTCTTTAATATATTGTTGAAGGATATCCTGTTTTAATATTTCTTGTGCAATGGAAAGTTTTACAGGATAGGCTTCATTTTTGATAGTTGTTAAATTCTTTAAAAGATTGCTTTTTTTATAGTGATAAATAATACTATTTTCTGCTTCTTTTACAGTTTCTACATCAAGAAATAGTGGATCTTTTTTTGTTGGAAGTTCCGTTATTTCTTTTAATGTATCGTGACTGAACTGTGAATTTTCGATTTCAATTTTAATAGTCGTTTCTTCTTGTGTGATTGTTCCAAACTCAAACTGATAAATATTAAATTTATTCTTCAATTCGATTCCTCCTTTTAAAACTGGAACGAACGTGCTTCGTCTTTTTCAACAGCGGTCATTCTTATTCTTTCTTCATAGTCTGGTATAACATCTTCGTATTGTTCTTGATATTGCTCTGGGTCAATTAATCTCAATTCTTCTTGTGAGAGTGAAACTTTCATAAAGGCTCTTTTTGAACCGTTTATAATCAAGGCTTCTCCTTGTTTTTTCTTTTCTAATAATTTTCGTTCTTTTTTTGAAAAATTTATTCTTAGTTTATTTTCAATATCGTCTAACCCTTTACTATCTAAACCAAAAAACAATTTTGTATAACTATTTCCAATTATTGCTTCTCCAACGTTTTTTCCGTTATCCATCGTTCCATCTAGCACATCTTGTATTTGTTGTGTGCCTGCGATAGCTCCTGCATTATATTTTCTAAAACGTTTATAAGCTTGATAGAAAAAACTAGAAGCGTCTGGGTTTTGTGTTAAAAAGTGAAATTCATCTACAAACAATTTAATGTTTTCTGTTTTATTTTTAGTTATTTCGTCCCATAAAAAACTAAACGTATTTAGATAAGCTGCTCCTTGAATATCTGCTTCATTTTGTAAAGATTTTAAGTCAAAAGAAAGTAAATCTGTTTGAACATCTATATTTGTATGACCGTTAAATAATGTTGTTGAACCGCTTACATAACTGTCTAAAATGAAGTAAAAATCTTTGATTATTTCAAATCGTTCTCTATCTTCTTTATTCTCTTTCATCCGTTCCATTTGTTTATAAACATCAGATAGGATTGGCCATTGGTCATGATTAATCTCTTTAATACT
>JAGQHW010000089.1 GCA_020431645.1 Carnobacterium sp.
AGTGAAGTAGTTGGATGTCCAAACTGGTCCGTTCCATCGCTTAAATCTAGATTAGAGCAGTAAAAAAGCTTTTTAAGTATCAAAACTTAAAAAGCCTTTGTGTTAAACAAATGGGTAATTAAAGGGTTTCAATCACTTGGATATCTTCTGTGGATAAATTAAAGTCAAATAACTCTAAATTTGATAATTGGCGCTGTTTGTTATGGGATTTGGGGATAACCACGACTTTTCTCTGAATTTGATAACGAAGCAATACTTGTCCCCAGTTTTTCCCATACTTATCCCCAATAGCGGTCAGCTTAGCTCGTTGCTCCTCGGTTAATCTACTTAATGGTCCCCAAGCCTCTGGTACAATTGCTTGATCTTTTAAATAATCGATTAATTCATTATTCCAATTGGACGGATTAGATTCAATCTGATTAACCGCTGGTTGAATTCTAGTATAAGCTTTCATCTCTTCTAATAGTTTTATAGAAAAGTTAGATACACCAATCGACTTAATTTTTCCTGCATCAACGAATGACTCCAGTACTTGCCATGCTCTCTTTAGCGTTTTTTTGTCTTCAATCGGCTGATGGATTAAGTATAAATCAATATAGTCTGTTTGTAAGTTTTCTAGGCTCTTCAATAAAGCTTGTTCAACCACTTCTTTAGACCCAACATACTCATCAAGCTCAGGAATTTTTGTTGTTAAGTAGAACTCTTTACGAGCAACGCCACTATCTTTAATCGTTTGGCCTACACCTGCTTCATTTCGATAATAAATAGCCGTATCAATCAAACGATAACCAGCCTGGATTGCTGATTCTAATGCACTAAAATCATCATTCAACTCGCCTTTGTACTTATTTTCTACTTTTCCGTACGTATTCGTTCCCGTTCCGACTAGTGGTATGTTGGTTCCATTTGTTAACGTAACTGTTTCCATTATTTCCATCTCCTTTATTATATGATTATACAAATCGATTACCTTTATAGTAGAGATTTCTACCTATACAAGTCAAGTTAGAGGATTGCTTTCTAAAAAAATAAAAAAGCCAAAAGCACGATTAAACGCACTTTTGACTTTTTTTAGTCAGTCAATGTTGATGGCTTGAGTTTTTTGATCCCAATATTTGTATAACCGCTTATTACGGTTAAAATTGGCGAAAATAGACAAAAGAAGGTGTATGGTAAATACGTTAACGTTGGAACACCTAAAGCGGTTGAGATAAAGACACCACTTACACCCCACGGAATTAACGAATTCATTACTGCACCCGCATCTTCCAATACACGTGAAAGAGCTAATGGAGATAGTCCCATCTTTTTGTATGTTTTCTTAAAAGCATTTCCCGGCAAAACAATCGCTAAATACTGTTCACCAACTAAAGCATTTACCCCAATAGCAGAAAGGGCTGTAACTAGAATTAGATTTCCTATGGATAAACGCGCATTAGAGATTGGCGCCATAACCGTATCGATAATCTTAAATTCCATCAACAAACCGCCTAAAGCAAGAGCTAAAATAATCAATGAAATAGACCACATCATACTTTGAACTCCACCCCTTGACAGCAGCGCATCGATTATTTCGTTGCCTGTTGTTGAAACATATCCTTCTTGAATGTAACTAGACATCTGCGAAAGGCTAACTTCTGGTGAATGAATGTTTAACAATCCAATCGATACAGCAATGTTAATCAATAGTGTCGGGATGGCTGGAATTCTTTTCCATGAACTAATGAAAATAAGAACAATCGGAATAGCTGCTAACCAGCTTACCGTGAAATTTGTTTCTATCACCTTTGTTAACCCAACAACTTGATTCGTTGTTGCCAGTTGCTTGTTCATGCCAAGAAACAAAAATAATAAAGCGGATAGAATCAAACTCGGAATCGTTGTCCACATTAAGTTCTTTATGTGTTTAAACAAATCTACTTCAGCTACTGCTGCGGATAAATTTGTACTGTCAGATAAAGGAGACATCTTATCTCCAAATACGCTCCCTGACACAATCGCTCCCGCTACTAAGCCAGGAGCAAAGCCCATAGCTGTTCCCATCCCTAAGAAAGCTAATCCGATGGTAGAAACTGTCGTAAAGGCTGAGCCAATCGACGTACCCACTACGGCACAAATTAAAAAGACAGATGGAATAAAGAAACTGGGATTTAATAACTTAAATCCAACGACCATCATCGAAGGAATAATCCCTGAAGCAATCCAAATGGCAATCAAGGCACCAATTAGAATGAAAATAATCATTGGAATAATACCGGTTTTCACGCCTTTTTGAATGCCTTCATGAATCTCTTCCCAGCTATGTTTACGAAACCTTCCCCAGATAATTAGCACAGTAATGGCTAATAATAAAGGTGTTTGTGGATCCAAATTAAATTTAATAATACTGACACCGATCATAATTAATAATAAAAATAGTAAAGCAAAACTTTCTCGTATTGACAATTTCTTCATTTTCTACACTCCTAATTTTTATAGTGATGAGGTAAAATGAGTCATACGATAATAGGTAATGCCTCCAGTTGTTTTACATAAAAACATTGCCCATACTTCCTTTCTTTCCTCTATGTAGTCATTTCTTTTACTGTATTCGTAGAAAAAACTATTCCACTTAGTATGGACTACCCAAACAAAATTGTCAAAGCTATCTTTTCACAAAAAAAAGACTGGTATAAAATCTATTTTTTTACATTAAGTAAAGTTATCAACAGCTTTTACAAAAATCTGTTGATAACCAAAAGGACTTAAGATTAGTTAAATCAAAAGTTACCCACAAAGTTAGTCACAATCTTTAATCAGATAAAATCTTTTAAACTTGCAAAAATCTCACAAAAAATAAGACTATTTTTTTGACTAACGTAGAATCACTAGTTAGATTCTCTCTAAACAAAGAAAGTAGCTTTCTGATTCGTTGTCACCAATTCTTAGCTAATGCAAAAAACTTAGCCTGTTTGTAATGATGAATAACTGTTGAATGATTAAAAACCTTACCATTAGAAAGAAAGACGGTTTCTTCTATAACCATTGATGGATCTGCTTCTTCTAATTCCAGATATTCACTATTTATTTTAGATAGCTTCTCAACAAAAATATACTTATCAGCAAAGCCAATTGTTAGCTTTAAATCATTTTCAATGTAGTTGTAAATAGAATCTTCTGCAATTTCTTTTCCGATATAAGGAATCACATCTTTATTAAAGTAACTGTATTCAATTGAAAAGGGTTTGTCCTCAACATAACGAATACGATTGATAAAGTAGATTGGCGTTCCTAGTTCACATTGAAGTCTCTTACTAATTTTTTCATCTGCTATCCCTTGTTCCAGAGTGATGATTTTAGAATGAATTTTTTTATTTTTAAATTCTTCTTTAAATCCTCTAATTGAATTAATTGTAATCGTATCCTGATAGATTGGTTTACGAATATAAATTCCACTTCCTTGTACTCGATAAAGAATACTTTTATCAACTAATACATCAATAGCATTTCGTAAAGTATTTCTACTAACACCATATTCTGTTATTAATTCCTCTTCTGTAGGCAAGCGATTTTCATTTTTGTATTTTCCATGTGCAATTTCTTCTAATAATTGGTCCGCTACTACTCTATATTTCATCATCATTTATCCTCATTTCAATACGTCTTCGTGATTATCCTTATTTAGTATAGCGAAAAGAAAAAGATTAAGCCAATACTGACTTAATCTTTTTGGACTAGTTTTCCTTTTTATCTACTTTGCAAATTCTAACTGAGCTTCTTCAATAGTAGCTTCTATTTCTTTCTCTTCCAATAGGAATTGTCTATCTTGCTTGATTAAGAACGGATAATAGATTCCTGTAGAGGCAAGAATAATAGTCAATTGAACCACTAAACCTTGCCAACCACTTAAAAGAAAACCAGATATCAAAGGTGGAGTAGTCCAAGGAACTTGTACAGCAGTAAACGGTTGAATGAATCCTACAATAATCGCTCCATAGGTAATTAAGACAGCAGTTATTGGAACCAAAATAAATGGTATAAGCATAATTGGGTTAAAGACAATGGGCAAACCATAAATAACAGGTTCATTGATATTAAAAAGACTTGGAACAATAGATAACTTAGAAATTTCTTTCAATCGTTTTGATTTAGCGAACAGTAGTGCTGCAATTAATAATCCAACCGTGATGCCTTGTCCACCAAACTTAGCAAATACATCGATTAACTGAACAGTCATAATTTTTGTGTTTTCACCTATGATAAGTTGTTGTCCAGAGTCAAGAATTTTCTGATTATCTAATGCATTAGCCGTTAAAATTGGTCCCATAATTCCCATAACAATATTCGGGCCATGGATACCAGCCCAGAAAAGAATCGACATTAAGAAAGTAATGAAAAGACCTCCTGGTAGAGTGTCAGAAACATTTTGAATCGGTGTTTGCAATAATTTAAAAATCAATTCAGTCAGAGAAACACCAACAAATCTACTAGTTAATGCATAAACAATCATTGAACCAACCATGACCGTTACACCTGGTATCATAGCAGAAAAAGCATTAGATACACCTGCGGGAACAGTCTCTGGCATTTTTATTCTAATATCACGCTTTATGAAGAATACAAATGTTTTAGCCACAACAATCGCAACAATAATTGCTGTAATAATTCCATTTCCACCTGTCCAACTCTTAGGTATCACACCTGTTAATGTCTCACCGCTTTCAGTAACAACAAATGAGTCCGTCAAGATTAAGAACGATACTAAAGCTAAAATAGCCGTACTAATTGGATCAACTTTTTCATTTTTAGCATACGTATAAGAAATCCCTAAAACAGCAACTACTGCTAAAATATCAAACGTGGAACCAGCTACTTGATTTAAAGGAGCCGACCAATCAGCACCGAATATACTAGACATCCACGTATCCCAATTAGGAATTGGGAAGTTCGCAACTAAGAGAAATAACGAGCCAACAAGAGTGATTGGCATGGTTAATAAGAATCCGTCTTTAATGGCTAACATGGCTTTTGTGTTTACTAGTCTTAGAAACGGATCAAGAAGTTTATTAAAAAAATCATTAAATTTAGTCAATTTTATTCCCTCCAAAGTTCATAACAGTCTATTATCTTTTATTGCTAATACTTATATATTTTCTCCTCTTGTTGCAATAACTTCTTGATACCAATAAAACGAATCTTTCTTCTTACGATCTAAGTTATTATCATGATCGACATAAATAAATCCATATTGTTTTTTATAGCCATTTAACCAACTTAATAAGTCAATGACCGACCAAGCAAAATACCCTTGGATATTAAGATCTTCAGAAATTCCTTTTTTTACAAAATGTAAATGTTTTT
Source organism: Carnobacterium sp. (assembly GCA_020431645.1). GTDB lineage: Bacteria > Bacillota > Bacilli > Lactobacillales > Carnobacteriaceae > Carnobacterium_A. Next base: position 5,341 of record JAGQHW010000089.1, read on the forward strand.
CAATGTAATCGATACGAGCCGTATCTTTAATTTCTCCTTCGATAATTGGATCTTCGTCTCCTAATCCATTTTCTGTTATATAGATTGGAATATCTCCATAATGCTCTTTTAATAAATGCATCCCATCGAGCAAAGCTTCAGGTGAAATTTCCCAACCCCATTTAGTATAGGAATGAGTTGGAATTTTGACCGTTTGATAGACGCCATCATAAGATACCGCTCCAGCTCCACCCGTACTAGCTTCTCTTGTCATCTCTCTTGATCCTTTTGACTCATTTGTAATAACGCGCATCGGTTGATAATAATTGATTCCAATAAAGTCATTCAACGGAGCAGCCTCTTTTAGAGTAGCCTGATCCTCTTTTGATAATATAAAATCGTAACCTTTTTCTTTTAATTGAGTTAAGACATATTCTGGATACGTTCCCTTTAAGATTGGATCGTAGAAAAAGAATGTATCGTACATATTCGCATGATCAGCTGCTTCTTTACTAGATTGCTTATCATCTGCTGGGAATGCGGGGTTGAACACATGTGTAATCCCAATGTCTCCTTGATAACCAGATTGTTTAAAATTCAAAACAACTTTAGCATGAGTTAAGAATACATGGTGTAAAACCTGATAATAGTTTTTGAAATCATTTAATCGACCCGGTGGGTGTGCTCCAAAAACATAGCCATGACGAGAAAAGATGACTGTTTCGTTAAATGTAATCCAATGTTTAACCCTGTCACCAAAAGCTTTGAAACAAGTATCAGCGTATTGTTCAAATGCTCGTAATGTTCGTACATTCGTCCAACCTCCGTTACTCTCTAATTCTTGTGGCAAGTCCCAATGATACAGAGTTACAAAAGGAATAATATTGTTTTTTAAACATTCATCAATAATTGCATTATAAAAATCTAATCCTTTTTGATTTAAAACGCCATCACCATTCGGATAGAGTCTTGTCCAAGCAATAGAAAAACGATATGACTCAAGTCCCATCTCAGCCATTAACGCAATATCCTCTTTGTAACGGTGATAATGATCTACAGCGACATCCCCATTCGTTCCCTGATAAGTTTTTCCATCAATCTTAGAAAAAACATCCCAGTTTGACACTCCTTTTCCGTCCTCATCCCACGCACCTTCAACTTGATATGAAGCTGATGCAGCTCCTATAAGAAATTTTTCTGGAAATTTCATTTTGCTCCTCCTTTTTAATACCTACTCTTTAAATTCATACCAACGAATTAATATCTTAAGTATAACTTTTTTCAAGCGTTTGTAAACCCTTTCTTCAATATTTTTTAAAAAAGTTTGTAAATAAAAAAAGCTTCTATAAAATACAGTAAAAACTGATTTTTATAGAAGCTCTAAAGATAAGATTCGAACCTTTTTATACTCTTTTAATTCTTTTCAAGTTTATAGATAGATCTTACTTTAAAAAAATAAGCCCAAAACTCTTCAAATAAAGAAAAGGTTGAGGACTTATAGTGTTATCTATTAACTACCTTATATATTTAACTCAGTTTGAATAGGCTCTCTAGTTAACTCATTTTCAGGCGTTATTTCTTTAATTCTATAGCCTATTCTCTCAATTATACCAGTAACAAGTGCGTTGCCCATACAAAAATATCTCATTCTATCTGGCATTCCATTAGTCCAGTCATCTTGAAAACCGTTTAATCTTTCGCATTCGATAGGGGTTAATACTCTAAATTTTCCATTAACATTAATAAAGTGGGTACTTCTGTTTATTGAACTTTCACTAGTTAACATTGTACGACCTGGTTTAGTTAAATCATCTGTTTCTGACATACTTCCTTCTGAAAAAGTATAGCTATGACCATCTTTTGAAGTACGCTCTATCTTTTTTGGTCCTCTCAGATATTTAAATTTCTCAACTTTTTCTTCTTTTACATAATACTTTTCATGTACTTCTTCTTCTGGCTGTAAAATTTCACCTAACGTTATCGGTTTTTCATACACCGGTTTAGTTTCAATAGATAAATACTTACCATTTCTCATAATCCCAGAGTTATATAATGTAGCAGAATAATCATCTGAAACTTCTACAATATCATTCGAGATAGTCCCTTCAGTTATTCTGTTTTTAACACTATCTTTTTCAACAGGAAACTGCTCAGCAAAAAATCCTTTTGATAATAATAAATCAGTATCAGCAATAGTTATTTGTTTTTTATAAAAATTTTCATCATTTCGATAAGCAAAGATGAAAATTCGTCTTCTTCTTTGTGCTAATCCATATTCAGCAGCATTGATGACTCTCCACTCAACTGAATAACCAAGTTTATTGAAAGCAGATAACATAATTAAAAAATCTCTACCTCTCTGTTTTACTGGAGATTTTAACAAACGATCAACATTTTCCAAAAGTACGTAATTTGGAAGTGAAAGTCTAATCACTCTTATGATATCCCAAAATAGAACACCTTTTTTTCCAGCAATACCTAAACCTCCTGATAAACTTCTAGCTACTGAGTAATCTTGACAAGGGAACCCTCCGACTAATAAATTTATATTGTTATTCTCAAAAAACTCATCAGGAATAGTTGAGATATCTTCGTTAATATTTTGACTATCAGGAAAATGCGAATTATAACTATCAAACGCATCTTGCGCTTTACGTCCTGGTTCCCATTGGTTAGCCCATTTAGTTACAAAAAAATCAGAATCGGCTCGTTCTAATCCAACTCTAAACCCACCAACGCCAGCAAAGAGTTCAAGTACATTAAGTGAATTTTTATTTTCCATAAAATAACGAACATCCTTTCGGTTTTACTATCAATTTTTATTATACACTAAAAATATACAAAGATCAAGATCAATTTTGTTATTTATGTTAAAATAACAGTGAATCTTATACTGACAATAGGAGGAGAAAACAAATGTATTTCACAGAAAAAGAGTTAATAGATAAGGCTAATGAAGCTAAAGGAAAATCTTTCTCTGAAATTGATATTTATAATAGACTAGATAAAACGACAAAGGGCCAATTTGGTCATGTTATTGAAGAAAGTTTATTTGGTTATGATATAAATTCAAAAGCTGGACCAGACTTTGAAGAATTAGATATTGAATTAAAAGTGACACCTATTAAAATAAATAAAAATAAAACTTTTTCATCAAAAGAACGT
>JAGQHW010000008.1 GCA_020431645.1 Carnobacterium sp.
TGTAAAATCTTTTTTTGCTTCGGTAGAATCTGTTAAAAGAAGAATACACCCATTAAAATCTTATATTGTCGTAATGAGCAATCCTGATCTAGAGGGAGGGTTAGTTTTAGCCTCCTCTCCAAGAGTGAAGGAGGAGTACGGAATACGTACAGGATCAAGACGTTTTGAGATACCAAAAAACTCTAAGATACAAATCGTTGAACCCAGAATGTCGTTATATATCAAAGTGAATATGATGATAAATGATATTTTTAGAGAGTTTGTTGCAGAAGAAGATATTCATATTTATAGTATTGATGAAAGTTTTTTAGACGTTTCTCATTCTCATTCACTTTTTGGTACAACGATACAAATCGCTAAAACTATTCAACAGACTATTTATCAACGATTAAAATTGGTGACAGCAATAGGTATTGGGGATAATCCTTTGTTGGCTAAGTTAGCTTTAGATAATGAAGCGAAAAGAAATAGAAATCAACTAGCTATTTGGCATTATGAAGATATTCAAGAAAAGCTTTGGAGCATACATCCAATTACTGATATGTGGGGTATAGGGGGCAACACAGCAAAAAACCTATATAAATTAGGGATTGATTCAGTTTATGGACTATCGCAATATAATGTAAAATCATTAAAAAAAATTCATGGTGTCATTGGAGAGCAACTTTTTTATCATGCACACGGAATAGATCAGACTATTCTATCAGAAAAATATGTACCAAAATCAACAGGTTTTGGTAAAAGCCAAATACTCAAAAGAGATTATGTAAACCAATATGAAATAGAACTTGTTATAAGAGAAATGGCCGATGATGTTGCTGCTAGACTGAGAAAACATAAAGCAGAAACTGGAGTTGTCCATCTATCTATAGGTTATTCAAGGGATATAATAGAAAAAGGTTTTAGTCATCAGATGAAAGTCTATCCTACTTCTTCAAATGCTAAGATTATCGAGACGTGTTTACATATTTTTAGAAGTTATTATAAAAATCAACCTGTAAGACAAATCTCTATTCGTTGCGGAAAAGTGGATTTCAAGAAAGAGCTACAGCTAAATTTATTTGAATTGCCTGAAATAACGATAAATAATGAAGAATTAGAAAGCGTTGTAGATAGAATAAGAACGAAGTATGGTTTTACCTCTTTAGTACATGCAAGCAGTCTTACGAAAGGTGGAACAGCTATTTCAAGAAGTGGAATGGTTGGGGGCCACAAAGGATAAAGTTGGTATGGGAAATACGCAGAGAATCATTCAAGACTACAAAGAAGGAAGATTGTCGTTAGAAGAATTTCAAGAGGCTATCTGGGGACTTTCAGAAAGTGCATTAGAAACGATTTCCGAAAAATACTTTATTTTTTTATCTATTTGAAAAAATAGATATAGAAAAATAGAATCAAAACGTATTTATTATTATTTACTCACGATTACACTGAGAGTAACAGATAAACAAATTTAATTTTATTTTTTAGCTTACTTAAACAAGTCATTTCTCTTCTTCTCATAAAAGAAGAGAAATGACTTGTTTTTAATGACAATAAATTGATATAGGAGTTGTTTTAATACAGTAATAGCGTATAGTTTAAAAAAAGTATTAATTCTTTTAGTCCATTCGAGTAAATGTTGAATGGACTTTTTTTAACTTCTATTTACTCTGACATTCGTTTAAAAAAATCAAGAAAATAAGAATCTCTACAAATATTTTTATCTTATCGTACTTATTCTTTTGAACGTTTAGCTTGTTTGATATTGTGAAATGTTATAAATAAAAGTATATATCTGAATTTGGAGGATTTGGCATATGAGTATAATAGAAATTAACGGATCTTGGGATAAGTGTGTACTCTTGATAAGTATAAATTGAAGAGTATTTATTTAGGTGAAGATGAGTTAGTTTATAAACAATTTGATGAAAAAAACGGATATAGATAACTTTATATATGATATAAAGTATAATCATAATTATATACAAGAAATCTTAGATAGAGATATAAATATGTTAGCTGTTTGCAAACGATTCAAAGAAATAACTGAAGAGAAAATTGAGTGTTTTTTTACAAGATAAAAATATTGAGTTAATCATGGGAGTTCCTCCAAGTGTAGACCAAGTTATACAGCCTGTAGATACCATGGGTTTTTTTATAGCAAAAATGATAAATTATCCTTATGAAAAATCTCTAATGCATATTTTTAAGTGTGTCTATCTCTAAGAAAAAATTATACTGACAACCAGAAGAATCAAAGTTGCTATGGTGGGGGAGATAAAAGTGGAAAAATCTTTTAAAAAGAAGTTACAAAGAGAAATAGCTCAGCGTTTCATTGTTCTTTCTTTTTTCATATCTATTATATTCTTAATTATTTTTATAGGATTTAGTTTATATATTCAAAATTATCAGTTAACATCAGAAAGCAAAGCAATAGAATCAGAATTTTCTTCAATAAAGAATAAAAATTACCAAATACTATATCATATGAATCAAACTATCATACCTGAATATTTAGACGGTGATATAAATGAAAGAGAAATTTATAGTCATTTTTATCAAGAAGGTGCTGGCGATATTCAACAGAGAATTTTGGTTATTACAGATTCATTAGGAAATGTTGTTTTTTCAACAGAACCTTCTTGGAATCGACCTTTTTTTGCAAAAAACTATCTGAAAACGATGGTTGAAACAAATAAAATCACAAATCAAATTGAAAGAATTGTAAAGGATGATAATAAAAATCATTATTTAATTTTATCTAAAGCATTAAAAAAAGAAAAAGAAACTATTGGTTATAGTATGATTTTTGTAAGAGAAAATAATTTTTTACCAAATGAAGTTTCTTACGGGACACAATATATAATTGCTGATAAGTTTGACAATATATTTTCACGAAGTTCTAATCAATTTGTAGAAGGTGTAATGGAAAAAGTTAGTTCCAAGTTAGTAAAAAATCGTTTTTTCATAATAGATAGTAATTTATATTCTGTTAAAAAAACGAAACTCACAAACAATATTACTTTATATTCGTATATTATGTTTCTGCCATTGAAAGTGTTGATTATATTTTCAATTATTTCCGTAGTTATACTAATTATTATATTTGTTTATCAATCAATTAAAATAGCAAAAAAAGTAGCCAAACATAATACAAAGACTATTGATATATTAGTAGAAGAAACAGGTAAAATAAGTGATGGGAGTAAAATGACGATAGATATATTTACTGGAGATGAATTTGAATATTTAGCTCAAAGTATTAATAATATGTTGAATGAATTGACTGAATTACATAAAAAGACAATATCGCTGGAGAAGCAAAATATAAATTTTGAAAGAAAAATGTTAGAAGCACAATTTCAACCGCACTTTTTATATAATACTCTAGAAACTATTCGAATTACTAGTCAATATGATCCCCAGTTAACGCAAAAAATTATTTTTTCATTAAATCGTGTTTTGAAATATAGTATAAATTATAAGAATAAAGATAATATTCTTAGCGAAGATGTTGAAATCATAAAAGATTTTTTAGAAATTAATGTTATTCGTTTTGAAAAATTCACTTATGAATTCATTATAGGTGAAGGGTTAGAAAGCATGAAAGTTCCTAAATTATTTTTACTTCCAGTTATAGAAAATTCCTTAAAATATGGAATGAGATATAGAAATGACTTAGAAATTAAAATAAAAATTTTTAGATCTGACAATGAAGTGATTTTTGAAGTAGAAGATAACGGCCCAGGTTTTGAAGATGCAACAATTGAAAATATTTATAACCAACAGGATAAAGAACAATCAAAACATGGATTAATTAACAGTTTTTGGAGATTAAAAATAATGTTTACTCTTCTAGACTTAAGAATTGAAAACAAAAAAGAAGGGTCCATTGTTCAATTTGTTATTTTGGAGGAATAAGAATGTATAAATTAGCAATAATTGAAGATGAACATTTAATACGTAAATGGTTAACTTATGCAGTTGATTATGAAAGTTTAAATATTGTTATAATCGGCGAGGCAGAAAATGGAGAAGAGGGAATTAAACTTATTAAAGAGAAAAGTCCAGATATTGTAATTACAGATATCAATATGCCAAAAAAGGATGCTTTTCAAATGTTTAAAGAAACACAAGAAATAGATTATAAAAAAATAGTTATTTCAGGTTATAGTGACTTTGAAAATGCTCAAAAGGCTATTCATTACAGTGTTGAGGAGTTTCTTTCAAAACCACTAGAATTAGAAGAATTAGAAAAAATTTTATCTAGTTTAGTTTCATATATATATATTGAAAAAAAGAATAAAAAATTAATAAAAATTTTTTCTGATATTAATCATACCAAAGTATTACCTCAAACAGATGATTCAGTCACAAACAAGGTCTTATTATGGATTCATACAAAATATTCAGAGAAATTTACAATAGCTGATATAGCTATCGATATTGGCTATAGTGAAAGTTATATTTATAAAAAAGTAAAAGATGAGTTAGGAATAACCATTAATGATTACCTAAATCAATACAGAATTAAGATGTCAGTAAATATGCTGATTAGTGATTATGGTTTACGAATATATGAAGTAGCTGAGATGGTCGGATACTCAGACTACAAGTATTTTAATAAAGTTTTTAAAAAAATTATAGGTATGACAGTTTCGGACTTCAAAGATAAACTAATTAGAGAATAATCCCCATAATATATAGAATTACACCATTATGAAAGCGGTTTATTTAGTTTATAATTAATTAATAAACTAAGAGGAGGAAAAAAATATGAATAAAAAAATTGTTGGTTTATCTTTAGTATGTTTAACTGTTTTGGGACTAACAGCTTGTAGTTCTAATAATTCAGAGAAAGAGGAGTCTACGGAAACTGATACTTTAGTTGTTTACTCACCTAATTCAGAAGGTTTAATCAATGCTATAGTACCAGCTTTTGAAGAAAAGTATGGAATCAAAGTAGAATTAATCCAAGCAGGTACAGGCGAACTATTTAAGAAGTTAGAAAGCGAAAAAGAATCTCCAGTTGCGGATATTGTTTTTGGAGGATCTTATACACAATACGCAAAAAATGGTGATTTATTTGAAGAGTATGTATCACCAGAAGACGAGAATATTATCCAAGAATATAGAAATAATTCAGGTTATTCAACTCCTTATACTTTAGATGGAAGCGTACTTATAGTTAATCCAGATCTAACAAAAGGATTAACTATTAAAGGGTATAAAGACTTACTTAATGATGAATTAAAAGGTAAAATAGCTACTGCAGATCCTTCTAATTCTTCTAGTGCATATGCACAGTTAACGAATATTTTAGAGGCAGATGGTGGCTATGAGGATGATCAAGCTTGGAATTATGTAGAAAGTTTATTTACTTTAGTTGATGGTAAAATTAGTGCTAGTTCTTCAAATGTATATAAAGCTGTAGCCGATGGAGAAATGGCTGTAGGCTTATCTTATGAAGATCCAACAGTGAAACTACTGAATGATGGTGCTAATGTTGAGATTGTCTATCCAGAAGAAGGTACAGTTTTCTTGCCTGCAAGCTCTGCAATTGTTAAAGATGCAAACAATATAGAAAATGCTAAAAAATTTATTGATTTTATAATTTCAAAAGAGACACAAGATACTTTGGGTACAACAACAACAAATCGACCAGTTCGACAAGATGCTGAAACAAGTGATAATATGAAAGATATTTCAGATATTAAAGTATTAACAGAGAACTATGATTATGTAATTGAACACAACGATGAAATTGTACAACGTTATAAAGAAATATTCACGAAAATAGAATCTAAATAGAAAGGAGAGTAATTATGAGCGAGATACGAATAAGCAATGCAAAAAAAGTCTATGATGGTATTCCAGTGATTAAAGATCTAAGTTTAGCCATACCAGATGGGTCTTTGTTTACTTTGTTGGGACCTTCTGGTTGTGGTAAGACAACGTTATTAAGAATGATAGCAGGCTTTAATACTATAGAAGGTGGTGACTTTTATTTTGGTGATACTAGGATCAATAATATGGAACCAAGTCGCCGCAATATAGGTATGGTTTTTCAGAATTATGCAATTTTTCCTCACTTAACTGTTCGTGGAAATGTAGCTTTTGGTCTGAAACAAAAGAAAGTATCTAAAGAAAAATTAGAAGAACAAACGGATAAATATTTAAAACTTATGCAGATTGATCAATTTAAAGATCGTAAGCCAGACCAGTTAAGTGGCGGACAACAACAACGAATAGCTTTGGCAAGAGCTTTAGCTGTTAATCCTGAAGTGTTACTAATGGATGAGCCACTAAGTAATTTAGATGCAAAATTACGAGTGAGTATGAGACAAGCTATACGGGAAATTCAACATGAAGTTGGAATAACTACCGTATATGTAACTCACGATCAAGAAGAAGCAATGGCGATTTCTGACCAAATAGCTGTTATGAATTTAGGGGAAATACAGCAAGTTGGCCGACCTAAAGAGCTTTATCATAGACCAGCTAACGAATTTGTGGCAACATTTATTGGAAGAACTAATATAATCCCTGCTAAGCTAGTGCATGAAAATAATGTAGCTGTAGTAATATTTGAAGATGGTTATAAAATGACATTAACAGATTTAAACATGCTTGAAGACCAAGATGTGAGAGTAAGCATTCGTCCGGAAGAATTTGTTCGTAGTGAAAATGGAGAGATTGAAGCAACTATTATGGATAATGTGTATTTAGGACTAAATACAGAATATGTTATGGAGACTACATTTAAAAAGAGAATACAAGTAAGTGAGGAATCAACTTTTACTGAAGATTTAGGTGATGGAGATAAGGTAAGATTAAGTATTAACAAGCTTAAAATTAATGTATTTAATGCCGACGGGACAAAAAATCTTTTGGAGGTGAGCTAGTGAAGAATGAACGGAAAAAATTCAACATTTGGACTGGCTCTTCATTATTAATTTTTATTGTTTATTTAATCTTTCTTGTGTATCCAATTGTTACTATCCTAGGCCAGGCACTTTTTGTGGAGGGTAGATTATCATTAGGAAATTTTATAGATTTTTTTTCTAAAACCTATTACTTTAACACTTTATTTAATAGTTTTAAAGTATCCCTTACAGCAACGATATTTGCACTTTTTTTAGGAACATTGTTGGCATATTTATTTTCAATGTATCAGTTTAAAGGAAAAAAATATTTACAAATTTTAATTATTGTTGCGTCAATGTCTGCACCCTTTGTAGGAGCATACTCCTGGATTCTTTTATTAGGAAGAAACGGAGTAATTACCAAATTTTTGATGAATGTATTACATTTCCCACAGATAGAAATTTATGGATTCTTTGGTATTGTTCTAGTATTTACGCTACAATTATTTCCATTAGTATTTTTATATGTTACAGGTGCATTTAAAAGTATAGATAGTTCAATATTAGAGGCCGCGGAAAGTATGGGTTCTCAAGGTATAAAACGATTTTTAAAAGTTATTTTACCTTTGCTAACACCGACTCTTTTAGCGGCTGCATTGCTTGTTTTTATGAGAGCATTTTCTGATTTTGGAACTCCAATGTTAATTGGTGAAGGATATAGAACTTTTCCAGTATTAATATATACAGAATTCATCAGTGAAGTAGGGGGAAACGCAGCTTTTGCTTCTGCTTTAGCCATAGTGGCGATTATAATTGCGTTGATTATTTTCTTAGCTCAGAAGTATTCGGCAAATAAATTTAGCTTTAGCATGAACTCCCTTCATCCAGTAGAACCTAAAAAAGTAGGTAAAATAAAACAAACATTTATTTATCTTTTTGTATATGGATCAATATCACTAGCAATATTGCCACAAGTATACTTAACTTATACATCATTTTTAAAAACTTCTGGAATGGTTTTTGTTCCAGGGTATTCATTAGATAGTTATCGCAATGCATTTAGCAGAATGGGATCAGCTATTTTCAACACTATACGAATTCCACTTATTGCGCTAGTAATTGTAATAATCTTTGCAACAATTATCTCCTACTTAACAGTAAGGAAAAAGAATGTTTTTACATCTATGATTGATAGCTTAAGCATGATTCCTTATATTGTTCCAGGAACAGTACTGGGTATTGCATTTATAACAGCTTTCAATACAGGTATTGGTGGAACTAAATTCTTAGCACTTACAGGGACAGTTTTTATCATGGTTATATCTTTTACTATACGAAGATTACCATATACAATACGTTCTTCAGTGGCAAGTTTACAGCAAATTTCACCAAGTATTGAGGAGGCTGCCGAGAGCTTAGGTAGTAGTCGCTTAAATACTTTTATGAAGATTACGGTTCCAATGATGACCGCAGGAATTGTTTCTGGAGCTATTTTATCATGGATCACAATGATTTCTGAACTCTCAACGTCTATACTTTTGTATAATGTTCGAACTAGAACGATGACGGTGGCAATTTATACAGAGGTTATACGAGGAAACTATGGAGTTGCCGCAGCATTATCAACTTTATTGACAGCAATAACAGTCGTATCACTGTTGATATTTATGAAAGTAACTAAAAGTGACACAATTACTTTGTAATAATGATTATCACTAGTTACTCGAAATAACATATAAATGTTAACAAAGTATTTTAAAAAAATATTAAACTTAGTTCTACACCAGTTGGCTTAGAATCTTAAACTTACAAAAAATATCTTAAAAGATATTTTCTGTAAGTTTTTTAATTCTAAAAATATTTTTGAATACGTCTATTTAGATTGTACTTCTAGTAAACAAATATTAATTTTTAATAATTAGTTAGTACGTTTTTATTAAGCATTCATCTTAATCTTGATTGTCGTACCTTTGTTTATCTCGCTTGTTAATTGAACACCCCCCCCATGCGCCTCTATAATATCGCGTGAAATAGCCATCCCAAGCCCCAACCATGAATATTACTCGTATTTGTTCCACGATAATAACGATCAAATATTTGTTTTTGCTCTTCTATAGGAATACCTTTTCCATTATCGGTAATTATAATTTCTTTATCTGTCACCTGAACTTCAACTTTGGTATTATCATTATTATGAAGTAAGGCATTATAGATGAAATTAAGTAAAGCACGCTTCATTAGATGTTGATCAATACTCCAGTAAATTGACAGCGTACGATCAAAATTGATATGTTTTGTTTTGAATTGTGGATCATTCAATAAATCAATGATTATTTCACGAATAAAGCGCTCCATATTTGTGTGTTCTAATTGAAAATCTAAATCTTTATTTCGTAACCTGGTCGTTAAATTAAAGTCGTCTAAAAGATCTCTTATATAAAGAGATTGTCGCTCAATAACTTCCGTATATTTTAGGTACTCTAAATCCGAAATATCTTTATTTTGTAATAATTCCGCATAGCCTTGAATTGCTGATAGTGGGGTTTTAATATCGTGAGAGATATTACTAATCCATTCGTTACGTACTTTTTCTGTTTTTTGACGTTCTTGCTCATAGATATTTAGCGTTTCAGCTACATCATTTAAATTTTCAAATACATTTTTATAAATACCTGGTCGCTTTGGATTCTCTGTTTCAAAAACTCGCTCTTTTAAAGAATAAATTCGATTTATCATAGTATTAATAGGTTTCGTTAAAGTAATGCTGAATAAAAAGCCTACAATTGTAGCAACCAATAAGTTAATGATAAAAATTGTGCTAAACAATTTTATTATAGTGATTAATATTTTTTTCACATTAAGCATAATGACAGAACGTGTTTCTTGTGAATTAGGAATAACCACTAAATAGCTATAATTCTCAAATTCTCCAATAAAATACGTATTGAAATTATCATCCATGTATTTATATTTATGAATAAGTTCAAAAGGACTATAATGATCAGCAGCGTCATTGGGTGCTTGGTAGGAGTAAGTAACGTTCCCGTCTTTGTCAAGTATTTGTAACCAAGCTCCAACTCAAATAGTTAACAACTTTAGTTGTTTCTCCAGAAACACTTATAGCAATTACACAACAACTTTCCATTAGTCTTTTGAAATATAATTTTTGGGATTGGTTATTGATGCTTCAATCCATAGAGACATTTTTGAGAGTGAGGAAAAATAAGTAGCACCATAGCTTGCCATAATATCTGATGTTCCAACAGCCAAAAAAAGCACGAAGTCTTTGCTTTTTAAATGTACAACTGCTTCTTTAATTTGTTGTTGGAATTCTAACACAGTTGTTCTATTTAAGAAATTATTGTAAACCTGAATAATTCATAGTTTTCAAAAACGCTTCAAAAACATTGTTATAACAGTCTGTTTTGTTTCGTTCTTTCGCACCCTAGGTAAAGAAAGCTAACCTCTCAACCTTACGAGATTGAGAGGAAAATAAATAAATAAATATTTAAGATCTGTTTAACCTTTGAATATAATATTAAACATTTGCTTTTTAACTTAGTTATTAGTAAAGTTATCACAGAGATAGTTTGTAATGATTGTAAAATGAAACTTATTCTAAGGAGGAAGAAGAAATGGAAATTAACGATAAAAAATATGGGAAAAAACCTTATATAGTGAATATCGAAGAGGCTACTGTCCAAAATGATAGGTATCGGACAACAATGTGGACGGGTGAAAAATTACAAGTCACCGTTATGTCTATCCAGCCTAATGATGATATAGGGTTAGAAGTTCACCATGGTATTGATCAATTTATTCGTATTGAAGAAGGAAACGGACTATGTAAAATGGGCCCTACAGAAGACAACTTGAATTTTGAACAAAAAGTTAAAGATGATGACGCTGTTTTTGTTCCAGCTGATATGTGGCATAATATCTTGAATACAGGTGATAAACCTTTAAAACTATACACGATTTATGCAGGTCCAGATCATATTCCAGGTACTATACATGAAACACATGATGATGCACGTAATGATCCTAATGAACAAGACTAGAATAAATTCATTTTAAAATGAGAAAAAAGAGGCTGGGACAAAACCTAGCTAAATAAAAGGGTTCTACGTCAAACTGACGTTGGTAAAGAATTTTAGTCCCTTATTTAATTAAAAAAACTTGAACACTTTTCATGGTAGGCATTAAGCTGCTATGAAAAGTGTTTTTTCGTTCTGTTTAATAGCAGCTGGTTTCATATTAAAATGCAGAAGAATACGATTTTTATAGTTCACGAAGTTTCGGTAGCCGTAGGCCACACGATTAAGAACTTTGATCTTATTGTTGATGCCTTCAATTTTTCCGTTTGAATACTTATAGGCAAAGTAATGCGCGCGAAACCTGCGTCCCGTTACAATAGACGGTATACTGCTCGTTTGGTATATGGCACTTCATACATTCCTGAGGAATGTAGGTCAAACGACCTTTAATAAATTTACATTTTTTCCCCTTGAATTGACCGTATTCTACGCAATTCTCTTCAAAAACAATGTTTTTGTCTTGTATATCTAGTATTTTTCGCATATCATTTGATGTAGGCAAGTGAGTTCTCTCCTTTGAATAAGTTGTGGTGACTTTAATTCTACAGGAGAACTCACTTGTTTTCTATTTTTACGAAAAAAACGTTAGCAAGTTTTCACTCACCAACGTCAAATATTGTACAACCATAATTGAATGAAGTTATAGCTTTTTACTTTTTATTAGTAAAAATAAGCGATACAGATATTGTCTGAATGGGGTGTACCCATAATTGTCACAGACAATACGTTGAATTTGTTGTCTTCTTCGTGTAGATTTAGAGTGTCGAATAACTATTGAAATGAAAAAATCTGGAAACGCGCAAATAAACCATGATAACGTAACAAGTTAATAAGACTAGGTTGACTTGAAATGTCGCTTATCATATTAATTATTTTGGTTTAGTTCAAAAAAGAAAGGATGATGGTTTATAGATAAGGGAGAATGTTGGTTCAATAAAAATGAGTATAATTTATTAAAAAAGGAACATCTAAAAAAAATAAAAAAAGAACCAAAAGGGTTTATTGTATGTGACATACAACCTTCCTTTTAGATTGCCGTTTGATAATCATACCCGTTCATTATATAGATATAAAGGGAAAGATCTAGCTGTAATTATTCACAATCACAACTCTAAACAATATATTTATAGAGATATGGTAATTCCTGATTTGCGTGCAGAAATAGAAATTGTCCTATTTTCTTATTCGTATCTATCAAAAGAAGTGGAAGAAGAAAAAATGCATTACGCCATTAATTTTACTTTAGAATTTTTACAACATTTGATTGAAAGCCTAATGGTCAAATATGATTCCCCAGGGATTCATAGAATATCCAGGCAGGACTTACCTCCTTTGATTCCAGTTACTTCGATTCGCTCCTCCAACTTTAAAGAAAGTTCTATTATAAGGAGGGGTATTCTAAATCCTCATTTCCACAATATACCTAAGGAGCAAAGTAAGTTAACAAGTAAGGAGGTAAATGAATTCATAGGATTTGTTAATGAATCTAACAAATCTCCTTTCATAAATTCTGTTCTTTACGTAAGGCAAAGTAAAAATTTTTTGGAAAGTGGAAATTATGCTATGAGTGTTATTCATGTTCAAACAGCAGTAGAGATATTTATGTATACACTTTACCGATTAATTTTAAAGAATAGAGAAAAAATTTCTAAGGATAAAATAGAAAATAAGCTGCAAGCAGGTTATAAAAATATTCTTAACGAGCATTTAAAAAAATATTTTGAAGAAGTAGATTATACGTTTAATTTTGATTTTAATTCTAACCCTTACATTTTACTAAATGGGTATAAAAGAGATGTATATCTTTTAAGAAATAAAGTAATTCATGAAGGGTATACCTGTAGTGAAGAAGAAGCTAATCGAGCTTTCATTTTATGTGAGGAGATTTTAAAGAATACTGTTAATGCTATACATTCAACAACTTTGAAAGAAAACGTATTTAAAGACGAATTATTTATTTAATTTTGAACTTAGTGAATCTAGGAGATTGAGACCAATTTCAAATACCCAGTCAAAACTATCACTGTCATATTCATCTAAGTCACCATGGACTGCTTTGTTTAATATAGCAGTAATATCATTTATAATAGCATGTTCTTTGTGAGTTATTATTTCATTATTAATGAGGGTATTTGTTATTTGACGCATTCCGCTCATTCTAATCTTTATCTTGTTATCTTCAAGAAGTTTTTTTAGCACACTTTCTAATTCGATCCGAAGACCAGCCAATGCTAATTTAGGATCTTCGTAACGTAAATTATAAAATGAATATTTATTTTTAATTTCTTTTATAGGGGTTTCTTTAGATAGGCCTACTTCATTAACAGTTGCTTGTATTTTAGCTTTTTCTTCTTTACTTACTAATTCAACTTTTCCAATTCCAGTAACTTCGAGAGATTTTATATATTGAATGAACCAGGGGACCAAAGCCAAGACTAACAGAATGATGGAAGTTGTATCTATAGTTAAATTCGGCCAAATTAAGCGTATCAAAAAAATAGTAATAAACATAAAAGAAACAATTACTTTAAAGTACAACTAATATCCTCCTTTAACATAATTAATTAAGAATGAAAATAATCAGACTATTTATTACTTTAATCTTTAAACAGTTTATTTTTAAAATAGTTTTCAATTTCTTCATCAGTTTTAGAAAAAATATCTGAATGTTGAGAGAAGACCGTTCTTAATACAAAATCAACCTTTTGACAAACAGCTTCTATAGATTCAATCTTCTCATAATATTTTTTGATAGAATCTCCATGTACGATTTTTGATCGATAATTGTATGCGACTTTTATCTCTGAGTAATATTGAAGACGATCGTCAATATTACTACCTATTAGAATAGCCACTCGTTCCGATATTTGATGTGCTAATTCGTTTGTTGATGTAGTAAACAAGCACTCCAATGCCGAAATGTAATTAAGTAATTTCGTTGGAATAATAGACGAAGCTCTGGCAGCTAATGTAAAATACTTTGCTCTGTCAACTCGATTAGAATCTTTTTCTTTAATAAATATATCTGGTATTGGTAATTTACCACCTATAGTGTCCTCATCATTTTCATCTATAGTTGTCCAATAGCTGTCAGAAAAATTTAACTCGTCAGAGTAATCGTTGTATACTTTTCTAATTTCATTATCAGAAAAAGTAACAGATTCTATTTTACCATTCCTATTTGTGATAATCTCGGATAATGATCCTTTGAAAGATCGAGCATTGCTATATTCATTATTCATTTTTTTATCATAGATTAAAAGAAAGCCATCCCTAATATATACACTATTGTCCCGCATAAACCAAAGTCTATGTGTATAAGATTGAACCTCTCTTAGCATTTTAAACACTATTATTCCATTTTTATTAATATTTATAAACTCACTAATATTATTTATTCCTTCAAATTTTCCTTTGATATATAAGTATGCAGCTTCGTCACCAAATTCCAGTAAAGAATGTTCACCCATTGTTTCCATTAAGGGAAGGGTATGGATAGTTTCAGCAAGTGGGCCCTCCCCGTTAGAAATATGTACATTAGCGCCTAACTTTATTCCTCTATTGTGTATGTTTTCTAACTTTAAGTTATGTAATACTGTGATAAATAGATAGTTCATAACTAACCTCTCTTTATAACATATATTTTTAGCTAAATTGGTAGCTCACAATTTAGTAGCTACACTATATAATATGATAAAACAAGTGCAAAAAATATTCAGTTATCTCAAAGTATAATTTTAGTGAAATGGCACCATACTAATGATTTTCCCTAAGGAACTGATAAAAGTATGAAAAGCTTTAATAATTGGGGTAGTAATGATTGTCATATATTACTATAACAGAAGTAAGATGCTAAAAGAAAGGCTGCTTAAACTATATAAAATGCTATTTTGAGTAGCACATTATTTAGGATATGTAGAAAATGATATATCAAACACAATAAATATAATGAACGTTTAACTTTATATAAATATAGTCATAACTTAAGAGTATTGACTATGATTTCGCAATCTAGTAAAATCAATACTTACAATGGTGTCATAACTTATGGTCAAAAATAGGGAGAGAATTATGAACAATATCAGTAGAATAAAAAAAATATTTGAGTCCATTAGCTTATCTATAAGTAATGATAATTACTTTGCTTCCCTGACAAATTCTTTAATCTTAATTGACATATGCGCAAAAATTTACTCACCAAAAGTAAAAGAAAGCAACAAAAGATATAAAAAGTGGATTGACGATAATTTTATTACAAAATTAGAAGGTATGAGTAGTACAAATAATTATCTATCTTCTAATAATATTTGGTTTTTAAGATCTGCAATGCTACATGAAGGATCAGCTGACCCAACGACAAATCGAAGCTATCAAAAGTTTGGTAAGGAAAAAGTTAGAGACATAGTGCCAACTATTTTTCCAGAAGAATTCGATAAAAAAGTGTTAGTAGCTGATCAAGGAGAAGATTATCCTACTTTATTCTTTGATATTACTTATTTTTGTGAAAATGTTTTATCCGTAGCGACTGATTGGGTCGATGAAAATACAGAATTAGTTAAAGAATCAGATTTAAACTTATTTTCTTTAGCTTATTCTGAATTTGCAACTAATAATAATATGATTATTTTCAGAGCATAATAAAGGAGTTTTTAGAATGAAATATGGCTATGCACGAGTGAGTACTCGCCATCAGGATTTAGAAGGACAGATGCGCCAACTAGAGGCTGAACATTGTGACCGAATCTATTTTGAAAAAATTACTGGAACAAAAAACGATCGTCCTGAATTTCAGAAATTACTCGAGAATATCGAAACTGGAGATACGCTGGTCGTTACAAAGCTGGATCGATTTGCTCGTAGCACTCAAGATGCGTTGAACACGATTAAATCCCTTTTCGAAAAAGGGGTTAAGATTAATGTGTTGAATTTGGGCATGATTGAGAATACATCTACTGGTAGACTAATTTTTACAATCTTTAGCGCCTTCGCAGATTTTGAGCGTGATTTAATTGTGGAACGAACTCAAGAAGGAAAAGAGATTGCCAAACAGCGACCAGACTTTCGGGAAGGACGTCCGAAAAAATTTTCTCAGCAGCAAGTTGACTTGGCCATGCAGCTCCTAGAGACACACTCTTATACAGAGGTCGAAAAAATGACCGGAATCAGCAAAAGCACTTTGACACGGAATAAAAGAAAAATAAGTGATATGTAACATTACGATTAAGCATTTTCGAACTTATATATGATAAGATATTACTTAGATAGGTATACAGTCTTAATATTGAGATGAGACTGAAAAGTGCTTAAGGATTTTTTTTAAGAACAGAAATGTCTAACAATCTTTGAAAAAATATTTTATTTCTTTGTGGGTAAAAAAATCGTGCGCAGAATTATTCCTATAATGTTGGGTAACATGCAAGATAAAAATGGCGTTATCGAAAATTTAAAGACCCATGGATAGCCAAAAATAGAAATACTGTATTCAAAAGAGTCTATGGTTTCTTTAAGGACATATTTAGAGTTTGAAGCATGCAGAAATAAGGAGGTTGTTAGAAATGGGAAAAATTTCTAAGACTTTTAACGAATTCTTTTTTGCTTGGGGAGATAATGATCCCAATAAAAAAGTACTAAGATATGGAAAAATGGTTACTTTGAAGCGGCTGAATGAATATGATGATTACAAGTACTATCGACCTAGAAGAAAAGCTGCTGCGATAATTTCGGGATTAGCAGGTGTTGCCGGATTATTTGGAATCTTCAGTAAGAAGAAATGATAATTGTAGAGAAAACAAGGTGATTTGACGGGTAGATGGGTGCACTTAAATTTGAAAATGGCTTAAAATGCTTTATTTTGAAGTGTAAAATTACTTTTAATACACAATTTAAGGTATTAAAACCGGTTGAAAAGTGACACATTGATTTTAATACAACTTAAGATACAAAAAATGACTCCTTTATTTTTAATATAAGGTGTCATTTTAATTTGCCTCATAATCGATTGTTTTTGATACTGATTCAATTATTTACAAAAACAAGGCTTTTTGTTTAATGTAGGAATCTCTCTTTAGTCGTCTTTTAGAATGCTATAATTAATAAAAAATAAAGAGGAGGAATTGCTTATGATTTTACTTGAAAAATTATTAGAATTCGGATTAGGTGAAGTATCTTCAACTTTAAAGAATAAAACTAAAGAACATTCAATAATGAAAAAGTTAACAGCAATAACAGGAACTTTTAATGAGGAGTTTAATGATACTGAAATTGATACGAACACTTTTGAAAGCTTTATTACTGAAAGTCCGCTCATTTCTAGTTATTTTACAAAGATGTTTTTAGAAGGAAATATAATGGACAATGAATATTTAGATAAAATAGTGCAGGATATTATTAATAAAATTAATGCTAAAAAGGCTTCTCAAGGTGTTTCGCCTTTCACAGATGAAAATTTGATAAGGGACTATTTTATGAGCTTAACAAATCGTTTGATAGAAGAAAGAACTCACATACTAGGGATTGAGAATCAATTGTTAAGTGCTCAAATAATTGAAAAAGTTGTAACCGCGATTAATTCAGTACTAGAAGAACAATTGATAAAACCTTCGAATGAAAACTTTAAGTTCACAAGCCAACTATTATATAATCAAAACCAGAACTCTATAATCAGTTTAGGTGAAAGGTATTCGCCAGAAATTAATATCGAAACTATGGGTAGCTTTCCTTTTGAAACTTTGTTTCAAACAACTATTTTTTATAATGAATTGTTCCAACTCTATAACGACATAGTAGTGAATTATAATTATTTTGCCAGTGCACATGAAGATGATAGGTATATTGAAGTAGAATTAATTAACCATGACCAACTACTTGTCAATGACATTATAAGTAGCGTAAAAAAAATAGAAGAGTCGACAGACAAGACATATGATGAAATTAAAACCTTAGGAGATATACAAAAACACCATTTTTATGAATTTAAACGTAGCTTAAGCGAATTTTATGATTTTATAGCAATATCGAAAATAAAACTGTATGACGAGCCTTATTTAATTATAACTGGGGAGGCAGCGATTGGAAAATCACATTTATTGGCAGATAATGTTGAAAAGATGCAACGAGAAGGGTATCCTATAATATTTCTTTTAGGTCAACAATTTCTCACAACAAAAGATCCGCTACAACAAATCGTCGAAAGATTTGGTTATAGTATTTCTGTAGAAGAATTTTTATATCAGTTCAATAATTTTTCAGAAATACAAAGGAAAAGAGCTTGTATAATAATAGATGCTTTAAATGAAACAGACTCGAACAGTTTCTGGAAAAATCAACTGCAATCATTTACTAGCAAAATTGCCCAATATCCTAATATCGGAATTATCTTTTCTATTAGATCAACATACATTTCAAACATA
Source organism: Carnobacterium sp. (assembly GCA_020431645.1). GTDB lineage: Bacteria > Bacillota > Bacilli > Lactobacillales > Carnobacteriaceae > Carnobacterium_A. The sequence continues at coordinate 18,355 of JAGQHW010000008.1, forward strand.
CTTCCTCAAAATTTTGTAGAAGAAAACAAGTTTAATATATATCATCACAATGGTATTACTAATGCAGAGGATCAGGAAATTGAAAAAATTGAAAATCAATACTCTTTAAAACGGGGTGAACTATTAAAAATATATCCCGAATTCTCTAATCCACTATTTTTAAAAATTGCAGCATTATCCTCTTCGTTAAATGGTTCTCTTGAGCATGAGATAACCTGGGAAAAATTGATATCACAGTATATTAAAAAAACTGAAAAAGACATTTCTAGTGAACAACGATTGAGCTATAAAGGAAAATACTTAGCTTTAGTTTTGCAAGTAATCTCTCGAGATATGTTTGAGAATAACAGTAACTTTCTAAACTATAGAGACATTAAAAGAAAAATTGCAAAAGAGTTAGAATATGATATGGATACAGGTAAACAGTATATAGATGAACTAGTACGTGAAAATATACTTAGTAAATTTTCCAATTTTGAAGGCGAAGAAAAAATTCATTTTACTTATGAAAAAATTCATGACTTTTTGATTGCAGATATGATTCTGAAGGATTTCAAGGATGATAAATCCCAATTAGTTGATCTAATAAATAATACTTTGCTCCCTAATAGAGATTACGGAGTAATTGAAATATTGTTTTTTATGATTCCTAACAAATATGATATGGAAATTACTGATTTAATATCTCCAGTAGAAAAAGAATATAATCTCCACAGAGCTTTTATAGGAAGTATTTCGTGGAGAAAGTATACATTAAAAAGTGAGTCTATTTCTCAAATTTTGAAAGAAATACTAAGAAATGATTATTTAGCGAGTGAGTTTTTCGACAGACAATTTTTACTTGCTGTGGATCCTTCGAGCCCCTTTAATTCAGCATGGCTATCTAAATGGCTGATAAATCTGAGCAATGATTTATTAGATTATCTTTGGACAGCTCGGATTTCCAAAAGCTACTCATCTTTTTCAATGCAATTCATAAAACGGATAAAACGTAACTACGCTTCTATGAATGAAGTTCAATTGGAGTTAGCATTGAATCAATTGATCTGGTTGTTATCATCAGTTAATAGAAACATCAGAGATAGATCAACTAAATTAATTTCTTTAATACTCGTAAAGCAGCCGGAAATTACCATTTCAATATTAAATAAATTCTCAAAAGTAACAGATTATTATATTCTTGAAAGATTGTATGCTGCAGTCTTTGGTGCAATTGTTAAATTAGAAGATAATAGCTTAATTGAAAAAATCTCATTTATTGTATATAAAGAAATATTTGAGCAGGAGGAAGTTGTTCCCCACATACTGTTAAGAGATTATGCAAGACAGATTATAGAGTTTGCAATCAGTAAGAATTTGTGTGAATCAATAACTCAAGAGAAAATAAAACCTCCTTATAACTCACCTTGGTATGAATTCACTTTTTCTAATGATGATGTTGATAAATTAGAAAAGTATTACGAAACAGTAAATAAGGATAATAGTTATGCAGTTTATAGAATAAAAAGTTCAATGATTACTGAATATGGTCGTGGTACGGGCGCATATGGGGACTTTGGAAGATATACATTCGGATCAATAGTATCAGATTGGGAAAATCAATTTGATGACCAGGATTTAAGTAATATTGCTTTCAAAAGAATTTTTGAACTAGGGTATAACCCTCAGTTACATTCGCGTTTTGATCAAGACGAAGTATCAGGATATGACAGGCATAATCATCGAATTGAAAGAATTGGAAAAAAATATCAATGGATTGCACTGTATGAATTACTAGCTAGACTAGCTGATAATTTTCCAATCTATAAAGAGAAAATTATCTACGATGATGAATACGAAGAGTTCAGAAGAAAAAGAGGGAGGAATTTATTTTTTCTAATAGATAATGGGAGCCGAAATGACGAAGAGGGAATAACTCAAAAAAACGAGGATTTAATTGTTAAGCCACTTAAAGCGGAGGATCATATTTTAGAAACTAAAAGGGAAAATATCAGATACTTTCAAGGAGCATACGAAAGTTATTTACGTACAATTGATCCTACATATCTATTTGAGATACCTTCAACTAATGGGAGATTGATGTCTTACTCGTATGAAACTAGTTTAAATAATGATAGGTTATTTAGCAGCCACAAACAATTTATAGAAAATAACTTTGAAGGAAAAGACTATACGAACTTACGCGTAAGTTATTCAAATAAAACAGTAAGAAACAACAACAAGTTTTCTAGTGATCTTTCTGCAGTAGCCTTCTTTTGTAAAACTAGAGATATAGATAATATAATTGAAATCAATACAAAAAATTATGGACAAGGAGTTTCTGCCCCTGATAGTACCAATATTTTCATGCATGAGCTTTTTTGGTCTCCAGCTTATAGATTTTTTGAAGAGCAAATCTACGATTATAGTGATAAATGTGATTTAAGTGAGAATGCTATTTTTGAGTATTTTTGGGAAAGCAACCAAGACTATTCAATTAATGCTCCTATTCGAATATGTAATCCTTCGAAAAAATTAGTGGAATATTTCCACCTAACTTCAGTAAACGAAGGTATCTGGAAAGATGAGATGGGAAATGTCGTAGCATTTGATGGTATAGTATATGGTTATGAGAGCAGTCTATGGTTTGAAACAGAAAAACTAATAGAATATTTAAAAGAAACAGAACAAGTAGTACTATGGAGATCATGGGGACAAGAAATAGAAAACCACGATTTTATTGAAAAATGGTTTTTAATTGAGAAAGATGGCAACAGTTATAGAACTCACATTTCAAATATTGAAACTGGTGACTATAAAAATGTATATTAATTTTTATGAATGGAATAAATTGCTGTATTAGGTAATTAAGTATTAATGCTGAAATCAATAGTTTGAAATTAAAATATTACTATTTTTTTAATTTCTTATACAAACATTCTAAAATGTAAATTTATAGTATATACACTTCCTATCGGTGCCCTCTATCTGTGAGAAAGAGTATTGGAAGATTTAAAAGGAGGGGACACAATGATAAAAAGAACATGGTTATTACTGATAGCAAGTAGTTTCTTGCTAATTAGTGCCTGTACGCCAACAGGAGAAGCAACAGAAGAGGTAATTGAATCTGAATCGATCGAAACGATTGTTGAAACAGAATCAAAAGAAGAAGAATCGTCTAGTCCAGAATCTGAAGCCAGTGAAGAATCTGAATCAAAATCGGCTGTTTCTTCAGAGAGTGCCGCAAGTACAGAATCTGAACCAATTGAAGAAAAGCAAGCGTCTGTATCTCATGATGGTTACACGTTAATTGAAGTGGACGGTGGAGATTTATCTGGCTATCGTCAAGCGAACGTGGTCGTGGATATTGGTTTTGGCGATAGAGAATATTGGGCGTTCACGAATGAATACGGTCAATTAGTTCGTGTAGTCGCAAAAGAAATTATTGTACAAGATGACTCCACTGAACCTGTCAACTCAAACGGACGCTACTACGGTGATGAAGCCAAGGTTCCAGGGACAGAAGACTCTAATCTGGATGAAGGGCATATTATTGCTGATTCTTTAGGTGGTGTGGCCAATGCCTATAATATTACTCCACAAGACAGTGTATTGAACCGTCATGGGGATCAAGCTTATATGGAACGAACGATTCAACAAGCAGGTGGCGCAACCAATTTCGAAGCGATTATTACTTATCCTAATACAACTACTCAAATTCCAAGTCGTTATAAATATACTTATACGGTTAACGGCAACCAAGTAGTGGACGAATTCGATAATATTAACCCAGATGAATACAATGAACAACAAGGTTTAACGGGAGGAAGTAGTGAATCTTCATCTTCTAGTGAATCCTCAGCACCAGAATCTGCTGCACCAACTACTCCTGCTGGAGGAGATCTGTCATCTGTAGATACGAATGGAAATGGGAATGTAACTATTAAAGAAGCAAAAGCTGCTGGCTATCCTATGCCTATTACAAGCGATCATTGGCTGTATCAATATATGGATGATAGAGATAATGACGGTATGGTTGGAGAATAAATCTAATTAACGATAAAAAAGACTAGATTAATTTCTAGTCTTTTTTATCGTTAAATAAATATCGCTTTTACTTAAAAATAGTATTGACTATACTATTTTTAAGTGTTAGCATTACTTTATTGAAAGAAAACGAAACAAAAATACGAAATGAGGAAATTAATTATGGATAAACAATTATGGAATATATCTGACAAATTACGCGGAAGCATAGCTCAAAGAGAGCACATCACCTTAGTTACTTCAATAACATTAGTCCAGTACCATGACGAGACAAAATTACAGTCACTATTACAATCTCTGGATTTTAGTAAGGAAAAATTTAAACAAGAGGTAACAATTGCAGCAAAAGAGTTAGATGTTAGGATTGCTGGAGTATTAGAAAGACTAGATTTAATTTTAGAAAAATTGGAAATGAAAGTACTTCAAGAACTTCTATTTAATACTTTGGAATATTTTAAAACTTCCACTTCACAAGATTTCTTTGAAACATTTATTAAAATTTCTGAAATTAATTCAGGCAAAAGTGGCGGGGAGAACAGCACTCCAGATAGTGTAAATAAATTAGCTTTAAAATTGTTAAATGTTTCTCAAGAAGAATCATTTTTAGATCCTTCTTGTGGCTATGGGAGTGCCATAGTAACTCTTTTAAAAAGTAATCCTTCTCAAAAAATAGTTGGACAAGAAATTAATTTATTAGTAAGTGAAATTACAACAGTTAGAACTTTATTATCTGGGGCTACTAATACTACTATCGAGACCGGAGATGTTTTGAGGGAACCAAAGTATATTAATAATGGTAAACTTGAAAGATTTGATACCATTTATACTACTGCACCTATGGGAATGAAACTGGCATCGACTGAAATTTTTAAAGAGGACGCTTATAATCGTTTTCTTTACGGGGTTCCCCCTAAATCAACTGCTGATTGGGGATTTATTAGTAACGGAATTAGCTCCTTGGTCGATAATGGTAGAGCTGTTTTTTTAACTAATGCGGGTGCTTTATTCAGAGGAGGAGCAGAGAAAAAAATTAGACAACGAATTTTAGATCTTGACTTGGTAGACGCGGTTATATCATTAGCTCCTGGATTGTTGTCTACTACTGCCATTCCGACAGTACTATTAATTATTAATAAAAAGAAACCCCAGACCCGGAAAAATAAAGTATTAATGATTAATGCGGAAGAAATAGTAAGTAAAGACAAGCAGAATTTCTTATCTGAGGATAATATTCAGTTTATTTATGACTTATACACTAATAATCAAGAAGTGGACCAAGTTAGTAAATTTGTTGATCTAAAAGATATTGAAGATAGTAACTTAATAGCTTCAAAATATGTAATCAATAACGAGATAAATTTAGGTGATTTAGGGAGAGTACGCTTAAATTTTAAAAAGATCAATGAATTAAATACCGTAGAATTAGGTAAAATTAGTGAAATAAAAAGAGGGTTCAATCTTACAAGTAAAGATGAGTCAGAAGATGGAATGTATCGTGTTGTAAAAATATCTGATGTTCAAGAGGGAAAGATTGATTTTGAACATCTAGCTAGATGTAATGTAAAGAAGAATACCAAAATCGAAAATTTTTTAGTAAAGAAAGACGATATTCTTATTTCTACCCGTGGAATGGCCACAAAGATAGCTGTTGTTTCTGAAGAGGTAGAAGATGTAATTTTATCACAAAACTTTAACTATATTCGGCTTAATGATGCGTTTGATCCTACATGGATAAAAATGTTCTTAGAAAGTCCTATAGGACGATTTCAGTTAGAATTAAACGCTGCAGGTTCTGTGGTCAAACTAATACAAACAGCTGATATTAAAGAATTGAAAATTCCAGTAAAATCATTAGAGAAACAAAAAGAAATTATATCCTTTTATAAAAAAGAAACGAAAAAGATTCAAAATGAAATAGAAAAGTTACAAATACAACTAAAAAATGAAAAGTTGAAGGTGTTTAACTCTATGGGAATAGAAGAAACTTTTGAAATCCTAGACTAGAAGAATAAAAAGGAGGACGAGATTATGTTAGAACAGAGTTATTGGAAAGTGGTGTTGCGTTATGGTCATGTAGGAAAGAGGGGAGAGGTTTACGTGGCGAGATATTTAGCGTTCAATGAAGAGGTGTCATTACTAGGCGTATGTGAGTGTGCAAAAGAAATGCTGGATGTAAAACATTCAAAACAAGTAAGCTTTGCTAAAAAGATTGATTACACAGAGTACCTAACTGGAAAAGAATCAGAGAAAGAAAATTTCTATTTGCAGAAATTAAAGACTTTCAATCAAATTTATGAAGATGTAGCATAATAAAAAAGGAGGTATTATATGTTAAATATGAGGAAAATAAGTATTTTTCTACCTGATTCTTATAGAGAAGAATATATAGCTTTATATATAAAGTTAATTGAAAATTATAAAAAAATATCTACTCAGATTTTTTCTTCAGTAGATAAAACAACTGAAGAGTACAGCAAGATGCTAGAAAAAAAGGCTAATACTAACTATGACTTTGAGCTTGTAGATCCTGGAGATGTATTAGAAAGTATTTACCATAAAACAATTGAATTTTACGAAATGGAAAAGTTAATGGAGTATAATTTTAAATTAAGTTCTCTTGCCTCAGCATATCAAATGCTAGAGCAACAATTGAGAAAATTCGTCTATGAAGAAATTGATCATGATTTTAATAGACTTCAAACAAATAATTTTCATGATTTTGGAACTGATATGAAGAAAATTAAACAACTTTATAAATTTGTTGGTTATGATTTATCCTCAAACACACATTGGACTGATATTAAAGATTTATATGATATCGTTAATACTTTCAAGCATGGTATTGGACGCTCGTCGCAAAGACTTTATGAAAAGAATCCTGGTTTATTTTTGAAGTCAGAATTTAGTGGCGAAAGTTTAATTAACCAAGAACTAACATCAAATGCAGCAATAATTTTAGATATAAGTCATTTAGATGTGGAATACTATATAAATACAATAATTAATTTTTGGAAAGAATTTCCTGAGGAGACAAGTGCTGAACATCCATTTACGGGCTAAAAGGTTCTAGGTGGTAAGTTAGAATAATGTTAAACTAACAGTAGTACTATCTCTATTTGTACAAAAGAGAAAATGGATGACTATATAATATAGCAAAATATATTCAACAACAAATAGAATCTCATTTATGGGGATCGGCTAATATATTACGTGGTTCTATCGATACAAGTGATTACAAAAGCTATATTTTGGGCTTATTATTTTTAAAATGAATTAACAATGTAATAGATTTTTCTTATATAAAGCATTGTCTGGTTGGAATTAGATAGAAAAGGCAAAATTTGCTCAGAGTTTCCGAGTGGCTATTATTATAATTGGAGGTATTTAAATGTCAAGTGCAATACAACGAGCTAAACTACAATCACAAATATGGAAAATAGCTAATGATGTTCGAGGATCAGTAGATGGATGGGATTTTAAGCAATATGTTTTAGGAACACTTTTTTATCGTTTTATTAGTGAAAACTTTTCTTCTTATATTGAAGGTGGTGACGATAGTGTCAATTACGCAGAACTTAATGACGATGTTATCACTAATGAAATCAAAGAAGATGCCATTAAAACAAAAGGGTATTTTATATATCCAAGTCAAATGTTCACTAGAATTTCTAAAACAGCTAATACAAATGAAAGTTTGAATACAGATTTAGCTGCAATATTTTCTGCTATTGAAAGCTCAGCTAATGGTTATCCATCAGAGTTAGATATTAAAGGGTTATTCGCTGATTTTGACACAACAAGCAATCGATTAGGAAATACTGTAAAAGATAAAAACAGTCGCTTAGCTGCGGTTATTAAAGGGGTTGGAGGTCTCGATTTTGGTGAATTTGAAGAAAATCAGATTGATCTTTTCGGCGATGCTTATGAGTTTTTAATTTCTAACTATGCTGCCAATGCAGGTAAATCTGGTGGTGAGTTTTTTACGCCACAGAGTGTTTCTAATCTAATTGCACAATTAGCGATCCACAAGCAGACAACGATTAATAAAATTTATGATCCTGCAGCGGGTTCAGGTTCCCTACTTTTACAAGCAAAAAAACAGTTTGATGCTCATATTATAGAAGATGGGTTTTATGGACAGGAAATTAATCATACAACGTATAACCTTGCTCGTATGAATATGTTTTTACACAATATAAATTACGATAAGTTCCATATTGCTTTAGGAAATACACTCTTAGACCCTCGTTATGGTGATGATAAACCGTTTGATGCCATTGTGTCTAATCCACCCTATTCCGTAAAATGGATTGGAGATGAAGACCCAACACTTATTAATGATGAACGTTTTGCTCCTGCAGGTGTGTTAGCGCCAAAATCTAAAGCAGACTTCGCTTTTGTTCTTCATGCTCTTAGTTATCTTTCAAGCAAAGGTCGTGCAGCTATCGTTTGTTTCCCTGGTATTTTTTACCGTGGTGGTGCAGAACAGAAAATAAGAAAGTATCTGATTGATAACAATTTTGTTGAAACAATTATATCATTAGCACCTAACTTATTTTATGGGACTACAATAGCTGTTAATATATTGGTTCTTTCTAAGCATAAAAGCGATAATAAAACACAGTTTATAGATGCAAGTGGGATAGATTTCTATAAAAAGGAAACTAATAATAACATACTTACAGATAAACACACTGCAAAGATTATGGAGATGTTTGACAGCAAGGAAAATATTGACTACGTTGCAAAATCAATTGATTATGATGCAATCGTTGAAAATGATTACAACCTATCAGTGAGTTCTTATGTGGAAGCTAAAGATACAAGAGAAGTTATTGATATAAATGATCTGAATACAGAAATAAAAAAAACTGTGTTAAAGATAGATAAGCTCCGTGCTGAAATTGATGAGATTATTGAGGTGATTGGATCATGATAAAGTCGAATTTTATAGATGAACTTCTTGATGGTGCTGAAATTGTGTGGAAGAGATTGGGGGAGGTTACGACCATTAAAACTGGACAATCTGTAAGCAAACAACTGATTTCAACTAATCCTGGTAGATATCCTGTAATTAACAGTGGGCGTGAACCTCTTGGTTTTATTAACAAGTGGAATACTGATAATGATCCAATTGGTATAACAACACGGGGAGCAGGAGTGGGGTCAATTACTTGGGCAGAGGGTAAGTATTTCCGTGGTAACCTAAATTACTCAGTTACGATCAATAGTAATCAAAAAATTAACGTCAGATATCTATACCACTTATTGTTCGAAATGCAGGCAGACATAAAGGCGTTATGTACATTTGTAGGAATTCCGGCTTTAAATGCAGGTAACTTAAAAGAACTTGAAATCCCAATACCCTGCCCAGAGAACCCAGAAAAATCTCTTAAAATTCAAACCGAAATAGTCCGTATTTTGGACGACTTCACAGAGCTTACCGCAGAGCTTACCGCAGAGCTTACCGCAGAGCTTACCGCTCGTCAAAAGCAATATGCTTATTATCGTGACCAGTTGTTGACGTTTGAAGAAGGGGAAGTTGAGTGGAAGACGTTGGGGGAAATAGGCGCGGTTCGTATGTGTAAAAGAATCTTAAAAGAACAAACCTCAGATACCGGTGACATACCGTTTTATAAGATAGGTACATTTGGCAAAGAGCCGAATGCTTTTATTTCTCGCAAACTATTTGACGACTACAGATCCAAATATAACTATCCCAAAATTGGCGAGATATTAATTTCTGCAAGTGGGACAATAGGAAGAGCCGTTATTTTTGATGGTCAAGATGCTTATTTTCAGGATAGTAATATCGTTTGGATTGAAAATAATGAAGCCCAAGTATTAAATAAATATCTATTTTACTTTTATAAAATTGCAAAGTGGTATATTGCTGAAGGTGGTACGATTAAACGACTTTACAATGATAATTTGAAGAAAACAAAAATCCCAGTTCCATTTACAGATGATCCAGCAAAATCGCTAGTAGAGCAAGCACGTATTGTCTCTATCCTAGATAAATTCGACACCTTGACAACCTCAATTACCGAGGGTTTACCTCGTGAAATAGAGTTGCGTCAGAAGCAATATGAGTATTATCGTAATATGCTTTTTAGTTTTCCAAAAGAGGAGGTGTAAAAATGGCAGATTTTAAAACCATTGCAGAATCAAACAACTTTATCGTTCTAGATAAATATACCAAGATAGAACAACAAGTATTCAGCTACCAAACTGAAGCCGATTTAGAACGAGAACTGATACAAGATTTGGTTAATCAAGGATATGATCAACTTACCGGCTTAACCACTCCTGAAAAAATGCTTGCTAACGTTCGCGTGCAATTGCAAAATCTTAATAATATTGAATTTTCAGAAGCGGAATGGGCTAGATTTTGTGTTCAATTTTTAGATAAACCAAGTGACAACAATATCGATAAGACCCGAAAAATTCATACAGATTATATTTATGACTTTGTCTTTGATGATGGCCTTATTCAAAATATTTATCTCGTAGATAAAAAAAATATCGCAAAAAACAAAGTGCAAGTGATTTCACAATTCGAACTAAAAGGGACTCAGGCTAACCGTTATGATGTGACAATTTTAGTTAATGGTTTGCCTTTGGTTCAAGTGGAATTGAAAAAGCGTGGAATTGCTATTCGAGAAGCATTTAATCAAGTTCATCGATACAGTAAAGAAAGCTTGAATTCTGAGAATTCTTTATTTAAGTATCTACAAATTTTCGTGATATCTAATGGGACAGATAGCCGATATTTTGCTAATACGACAAAACGAGACAAGAACAGTTTTGATTTTACTATGAACTGGGCTAAATCGGATAATACATTGATTAAAGATTTAAAAGATTTCACAGCAACGTTTTTCCAAAAAAACACATTATTGAATGTGTTATTCAACTATTCAGTTTTTGATTCCAGTGATACGTTACTTGTTATGAGACCTTATCAAATAGCCGCAACTGAACGAATCTTATGGAAAATAAAAAGCTCATACCATGCTAAAAAATGGAAATCCATTGAAAGTGGTGGATTCATTTGGCATACAACAGGTTCAGGAAAAACGCTAACAAGTTTTAAAGCAGCACGTTTAGCTACCGAGCTAGATTTTATCGATAAAGTATTTTTTGTGGTCGATAGAAAAGATCTAGACTATCAAACGATGAAAGAATATCAACGATTTTCTCCTGACAGTGTAAATGGATCAGAAAATACTGCGGGATTGAAGCGCAACATAGACAAAGATGATAATAAAATTATTGTCACTACGATTCAAAAGCTAAATAATCTGATTAAAGGCGAAACAGATTTACCTATATACAATAAGCAAGTAGTATTCATTTTTGACGAGGCTCACCGATCACAGTTCGGTGAAGCGCAAAAGAATATTACGAAAAAGTTTAAACAATATTATCAATTTGGTTTTACTGGTACACCTATTTTTCCTGAAAACGCCTTAGGTTCTGATACAACTGCAACAGTATTTGGACGAGAATTACATTCGTATGTTATTACAGATGCCATTAGAGACGAAAAAGTCTTGAAATTTAAAGTAGATTATAATGATGTGCGTCCTAAATTTAAGTCTATTGAAATGGAACAAGATGAGAAAAAACTATCGGCAGCAGAAACAAAAGCAGCTTTATTACACCCTATAAGAATAAAAGAAGTATCACAATATATCCTGAATAATTTCAGATTTAAAACGCATCGGTCTCACGCTAATAGAAAAGGATTTAATGCAATGTTTGCTGTAAGTAGTGTTGATGCAGCAAAGCTTTACTATGAAGCTCTGACTACTTTACAAAAAGACAGTGAAAGACCCTTAAAAATTGCGACAATATTTTCTTTTGCTGCTAATGAAGAGCAAAGTTCTATAGGAGAAATCCTTGATGAAACGTTTGAACCTTCTGCTATGGATAGTAGTGCAAAAGAATTTTTGTCTCTGGCAATAAAGGATTACAATGATCTATTTAAAACCAACTTTGGGGTAGATAGTAACGGTTTTCAGAATTATTATCGTGATCTTGCCAGTCGAGTAAGAAAACAAGAGATTGATCTTTTAATTGTAGTGGGGATGTTTTTAACTGGGTTTGATGCACCAACACTGAATACTCTATTTGTCGATAAAAATCTTCGTTTCCATGGATTAATGCAGGCTTTTTCAAGAACTAATCGTATTTATGATGCTACTAAAACATTTGGAAACATTGTTACTTTCAGAGATCTAGAACAAGCAACTGTTGATGCAATCACTCTATTTGGAGACAAGAATACTAAGAATGTGGTACTTGAGAAAAGCTACAAAGAGTACATGGAAGGGTTTACTGATATTTCAACAGGAGAAGCTCGTCGTGGGTATGTAGATGTAGTTAAGGAGTTAGAAACTCGTTTCTCCAACATTGATGAAATTGTCACTGAAAAAGATAAAAAAGACTTCACCAAACTATTTGGGGAATATTTACGAGTAGAAAATATCTTACAGAACTATGACGAGTTTTCTAATTTAAAAGAGCTACAGGAAGTAGATTTAAGTGATACAGAAGCAGTGGAGGAATTTAAATCGACTCATTATCTAAGTGACGAAGATATTTCTGATATGAAGGAAATTAACATACCTGAAGAAAGAATGATTCAAGATTATAGATCAACATATAATGATATTCGTGATTGGATTCGACGTGAAAAAGCGGGTAAAGAAAAAGAAGAATCACATATAGATTGGGATGATGTTGTCTTTGAAGTTGATCTTTTAAAGTCCCAAGAGATCAATCTGGATTATATTCTAGAACTAATCTTTGAGAAAAATAAAAAAGTAAAAGATAAAGGATCATTGGTTGAAGAGGTTCGTCGTTTAATTCGTTCGAGCGTTGGGAACCGTTCGAAAGAAAGTTTAGTAGTCGACTTTATCAACGAAACAGATCTAGATAAGATAAAAGACAAAGCCAATATTATAGATTCCTTCTTCTCTTTTGCTCAATCAGAACAAAAACGTGAAGCAGAAGAGTTAATTGATGCTGAGGAACTTAACGAAGATGCTGCAAAGAGATATTTACTATCTTCTTTAAAGAGAGAATATGCTAGTGAAAATGGGACAGAGTTGAATGAAATTCTACCTAAAATGAGTCCTCTAAATTCTAAGTATTTAACGAAGAAGCAAAGCGTTTTTCAGAAGATTGCTTCATTTGTAGAGAAGTATAAAGGGGTAGGAGGAAAGTTTTAATATCTTTGTTTGTCAAATTAAGTTAGGCAGTTCACACATTATTAATGTAACTCAGAAATACTTCTAGCGGTGTCTGATACTGTAAAAATTTTACTGGGATTTGGTTCCTTCTTGAAGCTACTGAAGAAATAAAGAATTAATCGATTTGGTTAAAATCCATTTCTTTTGGTAGAGCGTCTTTTCTTAGCAAACCAGCAAAATCAAGAGCAGGAGAAACTTTAAAAAAATATCAAGATAAAAAGCATTAAGTCACTTACAATCATTTTAGTTAATTAAAAATAAATATTTCAAGTTAAGAAACTGAAGGATAGTAGCTCAATAGCTCTAATCTTCAGTTTCTTTTACTTTGTACTTAATGTCAGATGAATGTTGTTTGGAATCTCTTTCTTTTATCTTTCGGTATAATGATCCTTGAGAGATACCAGTGATTCGGATGATATCTTTAACCGAATAATGTCCTGAATCATATAAGCGTAAAGCATCTGTTACTTTTTGTTTATCCAATATAGGTCTGCCAAGTTTCACTCCACGTGCTTTCGCTGATGTTAAACCTTCATTTACTCGTTGTACCGTCAAATCACGTTCCAACTGAGCAATTACAGCCATCATTTGAAACATAGCTTGTCCAGTAGGGGTAGAGGTATCTAAATTCTCTTTTAACGAAATTACTTCTACTCCTAGATTTTTAAGTTCTTCAACCGTTGATAAGATGTCTAGTGTTCTTCTGCCTAAACGACTGATTGATTCAATAATAACGATGTCTCCTGATCGAACAGTCATAAATAATGTATCTAGTCCGGCACGTTTTTTTTGTGTACCTGTAAATTTCTCTTGAATGAGTTTATCATATCCAACTTTTTCTAATGCGTCTAATTGGCGGTAAAGTTCTTGTTTGTCTGTCGATACTCTAGCATAAGCAATTTTCATCATTTCACTCCTTAACACTAATCCTTCTATATAATATATTGAAATAAATTCATAGATTAGTTTGTATAATATAACTCTTTTTTATTATATCATTTACGCATTTAAATGTAAGGGTATTTGGTAATGATTATGGACATTGATTTTGGTAATCCTAGGGAAGTTGATTATATAAGGATTTTTGATTGTTTTTCTTTCTACAAAAATCAGTTCCCAAAAACACTTGTATTTGGGAATATATAATTAAGAACCTCTATTGAACTAAATTTTTAAAAGTGATATAGTATTGTTATTCGAAATAAAAGCGCTTACAAATTTATCAGTTTACATATTATAATTTTACAATAATTAATCAGTTAGGGAGGATAATTTGGAAACCATATAATATATTCTTGATAGAATATATTAAAAAAACTAGAAAGGAAAACGTGTGTTTTCATACATATAAAACATGCAGGTGGAATAAGTGAAAAGTAAAAAAATAGTTAATGTTTTAGTTTTAATGAGTGCTGTACTTTTAGTAGGCTGTAAACCTGAAAAAGAAGTGACAAGTGAGACACCATCAGAAAAGATAGTGACGATTCTAGGAACTTCAGATATTCATGGGCGTTATATGGCTTGGGATTATGCTACTGATGTTGAAAATAAAGCTGGGAGTTTTGCTCAAATCAGTACTATTGTCAAAGAAATTAGAGAAGAAAATCCAAACACTTTATTGGTTGATGCTGGTGATTTAATTCAAGATAATTCTGCAGAGCTATTCAAAAACGATGATCCTCATCCGGCTACAGAATCATTAAAGGCATTAAAATATGATGTTTGGACAATGGGTAATCATGAGTTTGATTATGGATTTGATGTTTTAGATAATATTACAAAGCAGTTTGATGGAGCTGTTTTAGCTGGTAACGTAGTAACAGAAGATGGTACTTCCTATTTTGATTCCTATAAAGTAATTGAAAAAAATGGCGTTAAGATCGGTTTTATTGGAATGACTACCCCGATGGTAGCCGAATTCAAAGTCGATACAGATATTTTTGATGGTAAAAAACTTAATGATCCTGTAAAAGAAACTATTAAGGCAGTTAAAGAACTTAAAGATAAAGTAGATGTTCTGGTTAGTGTTGTTCATATGGGGATAGAAAATGAAAATGATGTAGAAAATACTGGCGTATCAGATATGGCTAAAGCGATACCTGAGTTAGATGTGATTTTTGCTGGACATATGCATACATTAGTGGAAGAGGAGTTTATTAATGATGTCTTGATAGTTGAACCGGATAAGTACGGTCGATATGTTTCTCGTGTTGATTTAAATATGGTTAAAAAGGATGATGGATACCAAGTTAAAGAAAAAAAAGGTTCAGCAATTGAAGTCGCTCCTTACAAAGAAGATCAAGAAATTAATGACTTGTTAGAAGCCTCTCATCAAAAGGCTCGTGAAGATGCCAACACTGTTCTAGGAAAATTAGTTGGAATGGATTTAGTACCAAAGGATGAGATTAATGGCATTCCAGCTGCCCAAATTATGGAAACCCCTTTAGTAAATTTTTTCGGAGAAGTTATGTTACATTATAGTAAAAAAGCAGATGTTGTTGCATTTCAAATTGATACTGACACTCCCGAATTAAACATAGGAGAGATTAAGAAAAAAGACATTGCTCGGAACTATCAGTTTACTGATGGTGAAGTTACAGTTTATGACATTACTGGAAAAGATTTGAAAGACTATATGGAGTGGGCAGCAGATTATTATAATTCAACTAAGCCTGGTGACGTGACAGTAAGTTTTAATGAAGAACGTCGACAAAGTAAATATAATACAAACGATCGTTTTTATAATATTAAATATGACATAGACTTAACTAAAAACAAAGGTGAGCGAATTATCAATTTGAAAAATCAAGATGATCTACCTATCTTGGATGAAGATGAGCTTAAAATCGGCATGAACGCTTACCGGATGAATTTTTTACAATCTGAAGATGGACCACTGGCTGGAAGAGAGTTTAATGTAGGATACTCAACAACTACCACAGAAGCTTTCGGTGAAAAAGAAGGACGGATTAGAGAATTAGCTGCTCGTTATATAAAAGAGGAAAAAAATGGTATTTATGAAGGAAAACTACTTAATAACTGGCAACTGGTTGGTGTTGATACTCAGCTTCCTGAAAGAGTGGCTGTAATTGAACTAATTAATGCTGGTATCTTAGAAATACCTAGTTCAGATGATGGTGTAGCGACAAACATTGAATCAATAAATGTTTATAACCCGGCTACAGAAGAAATGATAACTACTTTGGCAGAAAAAGCTAACATGGATGTCGAAGAGTTAAAAGGTATAGAAACAACAGGTGAACTTTATCAAAGAGTCAACGAGCAAAGAAAAAAATAGTAATAAATAGAACAGGAAAAGCTTCTACCTAGAAGCTTTTCCTGTTCTATTTATTACTTTGTAGCTAATGATTTATTCAATATGAAATGTTGCTTATTCATTATTTTGTAGTATAAGTATTTTATCTAATAGTTTTTTTCGAAAATTTCAAGTTTAGGTTAGCCACTTCGATGTAAAAAAACTGAAACGTTCTTAAAAATTTTTATTTTTTCTTGATCCATATTTTGAAGTGCTATCATTCTTTTACTTTCCTTATCTAAAGTTGAGTTAGAAAAATTTAAAAAAGAATCAACGTCTTGGGTTGTTAAGAGTTCAACGTACTGTGCTTTGTTTCTTTTTAAGCAATTAAAGATGGAAATCCTTCTTTTAATAAAGAATAGTTTATCATCATCCGTTCAGTTCGGCCATTTCCATCTGCTAATAGATGAACCCTTTCAAACTGAACATGAGTATCTAAGATAGCTGTTAGCTTATCTTCGTTTGTTTCAGCATATTCTAGTCGATAGTTCAGGTTATCTACTAATTGAGAGATTAACATAAGTGTTTATGCTAGATCAGTACCTAAAAACATGTTCTCATTCTTTTTAAAGTATCCTTTATCGTATTGCAGACGATCCGTTAAATCACCATGTATTTCTTTAATGAGTTCAATATATAGTTTATCTCCGTTTATTAGGTGATTAATCATATGATTAAAAACTTGCTTGTGATTTTCATTCTCATAAAATTCTCTTACCGTTGCACCTGAACTTATTGGTAATATTCCATTTACAATAATAGAGACCGTAGCTGGTAAAGAAATAGTATTTCCTTCAATACCAGCCGAATGTTGAGCTAATCGTACTAGAATATCTCAAAGTAATCTCTAGTTAGAGTAATCAAGTATATCTTTCCCTTCTCTATACGCAAAGCTACTCAAAAGTATACTGGTATACTTTTGAGTAGCTTTGCGTTAGTATACTATTTTTTTGAATTTTCAAATAGGTGTTGGTACATCTGGTTATAGCCTTCTCGTTGACGATTAGATAATCGAGTATTTGT
Source organism: Carnobacterium sp. (assembly GCA_020431645.1). Classification (GTDB taxonomy): domain Bacteria; phylum Bacillota; class Bacilli; order Lactobacillales; family Carnobacteriaceae; genus Carnobacterium_A. The sequence continues at coordinate 35,980 of JAGQHW010000008.1, forward strand.
ATAGTTTTCAACTAGTAAACGAACCATATCATTAATAGTTGATTTTTCTTCATTTTCTAATTCTTCAATAAATGGTCTCAATGTACTTAATCGTAATAAGACATCGGGCGAAAGTTTTGCTGTTTTGGTAGCCTTAAAAAAAGTATCGGAAACTTCTTTTTTTGCTGGCGTTTCTTTTATTTCTTCAATTATAAACGGATTTAAGTTATTTTGTTTCGTGTCCATTACTGATTGGGTGGGTGTACGTCCAAAATCATTTGTACCTTTTATGTTAACGGATTTTTCTTGTAAGCTACTTTTTTGTTTTCTAACTATAAGTGGTTCAAATTCCTTGCTCATAAAACTACTCCCTTCTAAAACAATAGTGAACTACATTTTGTCTAAGTATTTTTCATGATCATTTAATTCAGTTAAAACTTCTACAAAAAGCTGATGAGCTTTAGCGTCCCACATTTCTACTTTTCCATTTATATTAGTGTTCATGTGAATACCTTCAACATCGTATACTTTTAATCGTTCTTGATAATTGACAATAGTATTAAGAACATTACCCCCATACATTTCTTTTGCTTGCTGTAATACTTTAGAGTCTACTCGACCGCCTTGTCGTAGCATCATAGGAATTATTCCTAAGACTTGTAGCTGTGCATCATAATTCTCAGCAAGAAATTGCATATAAGCAATGTATGTTTGTGCTCCGTCCAATGATAATTCTTGAGTTTGAAGAACAATGATACAATAGTCAGCGGCTATCATGGCATTGTCGGAGTAATCAGATATTGTTGGTGGTACATCTATGTAGATGCGATCGTATTTTTCTTTTAAGGGCTTTACTAGTTTTTGTAAATATGATATTTGGGATGTTTCATCATCAGGAAATTTTTTAAACAATAATTTCGGTAAGTTTCTAAACGAAGTATTAGCTGGAATCAAGTCTAAATTGTCTATAATAGAAACAATCTCTGTTTCTAGAGATTCGTTCTGAAAGCCATCAGTAATAGATTTATCGATAGCATCTAAGTTACCAGTCTTAGCTAATACACGTGTAGCGTTACCTTGCGGATCCATATCTATTACTAAAGTTCGTTGGTTTAAGTATCTAGCTGCTTCATAAGCAAGCATAGTAACCGTTTTTGTTTTCCCAACTCCACCTTTAAAATTTCCAACCACATATACTTTTCCACTCATATAAAATCCTCCTAAATCTACTGTAGTATACTTATGTATAAAATATACCATAATGAAAAAAAATACTCAACAGTATACTTTTGAAATAGTTACTTATGAGTATTTGTAACGAAAATGTAATATATACATAAGTATACTAGAACACTCTTGTGTATGTTTACTGGTATACTTTATCTTAAGTATACTTTTGCGTACTTAACAAAAGTATACTGGTATACCCTTGTTAAAGTATACCAGTATACTCGTGAATAGTTTTTGGAAAGTAAGTCGATGCCCCACTGGTAAGGTTTCCAGTGGGTATATAAACGTTTTATTTGATATTAAACTATCGTACGGTATACCAGTATACTTTTGTGTAAGGTTAAATGGTTAAATTTTTAAACAAATAGATACACAAGAGTATACCAGTATACTCTTGTGTATCTATTTTAGTATACCAGTATACTTTTGTGTACTTTTGTTAGTGATAAACCCATTTACAACCATAAAATGCTAATGTAAGGTAAATAGGTAATCAAATTAAATATCAAAAAAGCCCCGTAGACGGGAATCTACGAGACAAACAAACTTCTATAGGTTTTGTACTGCTATTATACCAACTTTTTAAATGGTTGGCAATTAGCATTGGCTTTTTTACCAACACAGGAGCCAAGCTGTGTGCGTGACAGCATTTAAGTGGACAGGTTAAGCATTCGCCGCTGCAATAAGGAATGCTAGGGGATCAAAAGAGAGTACTGTATGCACTCTTTCCCTGAATGGTGACTGCGACCGATTTAACGGCAGGGGTGGTAATCTTGGTCTGGAAGACCAGTAACTTAAAACAATGCTCTTAGGGAAGATTTTAAGAGGGTTTTAGGTGTGTTTCGACAACACCAACGCATACAGATGTGATAGTGGCTCCAATCGTCTCTCCGACGTTAATCGACGAACCTACATAGAACGAACGAACATGTTGTACTCTAGCTTGTTATTTTTTTTAATGACAATGACTAGGGTACAACTATGCTCAACACCAAAACATCAGCCCCTCTGTTAACTTTTGAGCCCATTAAAGTCAAGACCCTAAAATAAAAAGATACAATAGAATATGACTGTTTTTAGCTAAGTCTTTAGTTCTTATTCAATTAATAAAAGCAACAATCGTTTAAATAATAAACAATAAGAGTACAAGATCAAGATAAATAAGTTGAATAGGAGGAATCTATAGGTATAAAGATACCGGACAATAGAAATAGAGTAGTAAAATAATTTAATTATTTTGATTAATTGCGTTCTTTATACTATCATTAAATAATGAAGTTAGTATAAAAGGCGGGATATTGATTTGAATAAAAAAATTGAAGACTTATTAGAAGAATTTAATGGATTTATCCCTCTTAAGATTGCTAAGGAAAGAGGAATTCATAGAGATGTTCTTGAGCGTTTAGTTAAAGAAGGAAAGTTAGAAAAAGAGGCTCCAGGTTATTATATTCGTTATGGAAAATTTGTAGATGAGTTTTTTATTCTTTCTCAAAAATATACAACAGGCATTTTTTCGCATGAAACGGCTTTATATTTATACGATTATACAGATGAAACACCAGAAATCAGTCATATGACTTTTCCTAAAGGGTACCATCATAATCAAAAATTTAAAGGTTTTGCTATAAGACCTCATTTTTCGCCTAAAGAAAAGTATTTTATCGGTTTATCTACGACATTGACGATTAATCAAAACACAGTACGAGTATATGATCGAGAAAGAACGTTATGTGATATGTGGAACCCTCGTTATCATCCGGATACATTTACAAAAATTGAAGCCCTAAAACGTTATGTAAAAGATCCAGAAAAGAACCTATCTAATTTATCTGACTACATTCAAGTTTTAGGGTATGGTAAAGAATTGCTTGGACAAATTCAGCTATTGTTGCATTAAAATTTCTGGAGGTAAAAAATGACCCCAACACAATTAAAAGCGTGGAATAAAAATAGAGCTAAAAAAGATAACCTTAGCATACGTGCAGTTGAACGTAATTTTATGTTAGAAAAATTTTTAGAAAAAATAACAGTATCGGATTATCAGGATAACTTCATTTTAAAAGGTGGCTTTTTAATTGGTTCAAAAATTGGGCTATCGCAGCGAACAACGGAGGATTTAGATACAACGTTAAGACGAATGGAAGTAAGTAGATTAACGGTAGAAAAAATGATGTATGAAATTATAAGAACACCTACAAAAGAAGGAATCCAGTTTAATTTAACTAGTATTACCGAAATTAGAGAAGAAAATGACTATCCAGGGTACCGAATTAAACTAACAGGGAACTTAGAAAATTACCGAGTACCCATTAAATTAGATATCACAACAGGTGATTCTATAGTCCCAAAAGAGGAAAGATACAGTCACAAGTTGATGTACGAAGAAAAATCTATCGCAGTTTATGCGTATCCTATTGAACAAATATTAGCAGAAAAATTAGAAACTATTCTATCACGAGGTGAAACAAATACACGCGCTAGAGATTTTTATGATGTTTATTCATTAAAACATTTAGAGTCTGAGAGTATTGATTATCATAAGCTATCAAAATCACTTCATAATACCATGATGAATAGAAGAACAACGATTGACCAAAGTGAGTATAAAAATAGGATAAAAAAACTGAGCGAGAGTTCACTTCTCTTATCTGTTTGGAAAAGTTACGCTAAAAATCATCCTTATGCGGAAGATTTAGCGTTTAAAGAGGTTTTAAGTACTATTGAAGATCTGATTCAAGAGATAAATAAGCTTAACGAATGAACTGGTTACAGCAAATAGGCATCAGAGTTTACAACGTTACATGTTTACATGTATACTTTGATTAATAGAAAGGAGAGCAGGAAATGGAAAATAGAACGTCTAAATCTAATTTATCTGAAAACGATCCACAAAAAAAGCAGACAGAAACGAAAATGGTTCGTATTGGAATTGATGGGCATGAATATTTGAGGCAAGAAGCATTTAAGAGGAATATTTCTATGAAAGAATTACTGGATGAGGTTTTGGAAGAGTATAGAAAAAATCGTCACTAATAGATGTATAAGAAGAATACAGTCGATTATAAAAAATAAAAAAACCTTGACTATTAGAGTAGTCAAGGAAGAAGAAAAAGCAAAACTGCGATTAGTCTATTAAGTTATTCTTTTTAATTAGAGTTAAGAAGAGTTCATTTGTAAGCTTAATATACTGTGAATTAGTCGTTTTGTAAAGCTTTCGAATCTTCCTAGCTTGTTCTATTAACCAAGTAAAAAGGGAGTCTTTCACATGTCAAATTTTAATTTTTATAAAGCAGAAAAAGCTTATGGAGAAATCTATTTACAATTTCCAAAGGTTTTGTTAACCAGTCCACAATATAAATCTTTATCCGATAGTGCCAAAATTGCATATATGATTTTTAAAGATCGTTTTGGTTACTCTCTAAGAAATAATTGGATAGATAAAAAAGGTGATCTTTATTTTATTTATACTAATGAGGAACTAACAAAATTGTTAGGTAAATCAAAAAATACAGTGACGTCTATTAAAAGAGAATTAGAAGAAGCAGGGTTGTTATTACAAAAGAAAAATGGGTTTAACCATAAGACTAAAAAAAATAATCCTAGCTACTTGTATTTAGCGGATTTAGAAGTTACTGCTACTGATGTATACCAACTACAAAAAGTGGGAGAAGCCTTTGCTTATAGCGGACTCCCAAAAGATGGGATTCCAGTAAATGACTTAAAACA
>JAGQHW010000090.1 GCA_020431645.1 Carnobacterium sp.
ACTATTAAAATGAAAAAACAGAAAAATAAGAAGGCTGACTCTTAATAATAAGAAAGAATAAAAAAATTGAAAAGAATGCTTAATTAATTTAATTAATAATGATATACTGAAATAGATTATATTAAACTAGACAGGAGCTAACTTATGAAGCGTGGAACATTTCAATTAATGAAATCTGTTAATAAATCAACAATACTAAATAAAATACGCTTATGTGAACCACTGTCGCGTGCTAAAATTGCACAAGAAACGGGGATTACGCCTCCGACGGTTAGCAGTATCGTTAAAGAACTAATCGCTGAAAACTTGGTTGAAGAAAGCATTCTTGGTGAATCTAGGGGTGGAAGAAAACCGACGATGCTTTTAATTAAACGAAATGGGCACTATATTATTGGGATAGATGCTGGTTCAAATGTGATTAAAGGCGTTGCTACTGACTTAGTAGGAACCATTCTATCTGAAACAGAAATAAAAATATTGCCTCATATTAGCAAAGAATATTTTTTACAAACGTTAAAAGAAGTTGCTCGAACCATTTTTTCAGGAATTGATGATAAAAAGAAAATAGTGGGTATAGGCGTTGCTATGCACGGAGTAGTGGATGTTTCAGCAGGTGTTTCTCTTTATTCTTCTAATTCCGGTTTAAGAGATATCCCAATCAAAGAAGAACTTGAAAAAGAATTTAACGTGATGGTTATGGTAGAAAATAATTCAAGAACAATGGCATTAGGAGAATACTGGTTTGGAGATCATGAAGAAGTGGATAGCTTTGTAGCGATTAATATCGGAAGAGGTGTTGGTTCGGGTATAGTAGATAAAGGTCGACTATACTACGGTGCACAAGATATTGCCGGTGAAATGGGCCATATGGTGATGGATTTAGATGGTAGGCTATGCAGTTGCGGCAACAGGGGCTGTTTTGAAACATTTGTTACCGGTGATGCCATTGTTAATCGAGCGAAAGAACAGATAAAAGACGCGCCAGAAGGACTGACAGCTGAAGAGGTTTATTTGTATGCAAAAGAAAATAAATCAGACTACCTTGCTATTTTAGAAGAAACTGGACAGCTGATTGGCATTGGCGTAGTTAATTTGATTCACATGCTAAATCCTAATAAAATTGTTTTAGGAGGCGGGGTCTTGAATAGTGAAGAATTCTTGATGCCAGCTATCCATCGTACGATTCAAGAGCGTGCATTGACTGAAAAAGCAAGAAAGAATACAAACATTGAAGTATCTATGTTAGGAAAGAATGCAACTATACTAGGTGCAGTAGCATTATTATTATCAGAAATTTTTTAAAAAAGATAGAGATGAAGCCTTTTCTTAAAAGCGAATCTCTATCTTTTTTATTTTTTCTATTATTTTTAATTATTGTGTTGACAAATGAACCGACAGTCTATAAAATACTAATTAACAGCTTAGTTAATTAATTTAATTAAGATGGATAACACAAAGAAACTATCTATTCTAGAGAAGGGAGCAAGACGACAAAATAAATGATCTTTTGTTTGACAATAAGATCTATGTTAGTAAACTGTTCATTTTTGCTAGTTCAATATCATTAAAATGAATCCGCTTTCGAATAGTTTTTTGAGAAAAGAGAGGAGTCAATAAATTGAGAAGATTAGGAATTTCAGTTTATCCCAATCATAGTAAAGTAGAAGAGGTAAAGGCGTATATTGAACTAGCTTCAAAATACAATTTTAAGCGAATCTTTACTTGTTTATTATCTGTAGAAGGAAACAAAGAAAAAGTTATTAAAGAGTTTAAAGAAATTATCGCAGTTGCTAAAGACAACCAAATGGAAGTCATTGCAGATGTGAGCCCACAGCTTTTCGATGAACTAGGAATTAGTTACACTGATTTATCTTTTTTCAAAGAAATAGGGGCAAACGGAATTCGTTTAGACAATGGTTTTACTGGAAATGAAGAGTCAGTTATGACATTTAATCCGCAGGGGTTGAAAATAGAGCTGAATATCAGTAATGGAACCAAATACTTAGAGAACATTTTAAGTTATCAAGCAAATTCGTCTAATTTATATGGGTGCCATAATTTTTACCCTCATAGATACACAGGTTTAGGCTATGATCACTTTATAGCAACAAGCAAACAATATAAGGAACAAGGAATTAAAACCGCTGCTTTTGTTAGTTCTAAAACAGCTACTATTGGACCATGGCCTGTAAGTGAAGGACTATGTACACTGGAGATGCACCGTGAGCTGCCGATTGTTACACAAGCTAAGCATTTATGGGCAACGGAATTAATTGATGACGTTATCATAGGAAATGCTTTTGCATCGGAGGAAGAACTGAAAGCTTTAAGCGAACTAGATCCATACCAACTGATTCTTAATTGTGAACTTGTTGAGGAAAGTCCTGAAACAGAGCGGAAAATTGTTTTAAAAGAGCCTCACTACAATCGTGGTGACGTTTCAGATTACGTTATTCGTTCAACACAAAGTCGAGTAAAATACAGCGGACATGAGTTTCCAGCATTTAATACACCAGCAATCAAAAAAGGAGATATTTTAATAGAAAGTTCTCTTTATGCTCGGTACGCTGGTGAATTACAAGTTGCACGTTTACCAATGGCAAATTCAGGAAGAACAAATGTAGTTGGATGTGTTGTGGAAGAAGAAGTCTTTTTATTAGATTTAATTAAGCCATGGCAAAAATTCAAATTTGCATTAAAAAAATAATGAACTAATTTTCTTTTCAAAAAATATGCTCTAATTTATTAATAAAAAGTCAGATACTATTTTAGGAGGATTTAAATATGAACGCTTTAACTGCTTGGCTGGAGAAATACATTCTCCCAATCGCTGCTAGAATTGGCGCACAGAAACACTTAGTTGCACTTCGTGATGCTTTTATCGGCACAATGCCCGCTACAATGGCTGGATCTGTTGCGGTTATGATCAACGCGATGTTACGTGATTTACCGCCACAATTTTTTGATGGATACGATGCTTATAGCATTCCTGTTGTAAAAGAAATTATTACAATTAACGGGTATGTGTGGAACGGAACATTAGCTATTGCTGGAGTTATTTTCGCCTTTTCATGGGGTTATAACCTTGCTCGTGCTTATGGTGTAAACGATTTGGCTGGTGGTATCGTATCTCTAGCTGCTTCAATTAGTGGGATTACTTTTGCATTCTCTAGTGCATTAGAAACAGCTGTACCTGCTGATGTAATGGAAACAATTAATGCCGGTTCTGCTACAAGTGGTTGGACTGCAACAGAAACAGGTCTATCCGTTGGTGGATGGGGTTGGTTGCCACTAAATAACTTAGACAGTAACTTCTTCTTTACTGCAATGATTATTGGTTTTGTTGCTACAATGATCTTCTGTCAATTAATGTTAAGAAATATCACAATTAAATTACCAGACTCAGTTCCACCAGCAGTAGCAAAAGCTTTTGCAGCGATTATTCCTGCTACAGTTGCTCTATATGTTGTTGCTATTTTCTACTGGTTATTTGCAAAAATAGTTCCAAACATGACTTTCTTAGCATGGTTACAAGAAACAATTGCTAAACCTTTATTAGGTCTTTCTCAAGGTTTTGGTGCTGTTATTTTAGTAACATTATTCGTTCAAATATTTTGGTTCTTTGGAATCCATGGTCCCAACGTATTGGCCCCAATCTTGGAAGGTGTTTTCGGAGTTGCTCAACTTGAAAACGTTAACCTTTTTCAACAAGGTGGAGTTGAATTAGTTAAAGCTGAAGGTTATAATTGGGTACGTGGTTCATTCGATGCTTACTCATGGTTCGGTGGTTCAGGTGGAACAATCGTTTTAATCATTGCTATCCTATTGTTCTCTAAACGTGCGGATTACCGTACAGTAGCTAACTTATCATTAGGACCTGGTATTTTCAATATCAATGAGCCTATTATGTTTGGTTTACCAATCGTACTAAATGCGATTATGTTTATTCCGTTTATCGTTGCACCTTTAGTATCTGTTTCTATTGGGTACTTTGCAACAGCACTAGATTTGGTCAATCCTGTCTCACAACAAATTGTTTGGGTAACGCCGCCTCTATTGTTATCATTCTTGGCAACTGGGGCAGACTGGCGCGCACCTGTCGTAACATTGATTGGTATGCTAGCAACGTTTGCAATCTGGGCACCGTTTGTTATCGCTGCAAACAAAATGGATCCTTCATTAGGTGAGCCAGAAAAAGATTAGTCCTTACTAAAACTGAAAATGGTTGCTTCTACTTTAAAAAATTAGAGTAGAAGTAACTTTTTGTCATTTAAATAATCTGGAAAGAGAAGGTGAAAAAGATGATTGAATTAACCTTACCTATGCAACAAGATAAAGCGATTGCCTTATTAGAAGCGTATCAAGAAGAAGGTATTACCTTCACATTCAAAGAAAAGAAAGGCATCAAACTTTATTTTAATACAACTGAAGCAGATTTAGATAAAGCGGCTAAATTAGCAAAAGCAGCAATCAAGGCAGAATCATGGGGATCCGTATTGTATTTCCAAGTTGCTCCTGTTAAATAAGAGAGGTATGGTAAAATGATAAAGAACGGGTTATTTTTAGCCAGTATTGGTATGTTAATTTTAATGTTTAGTGTTAGCCGTGAAACGTTTGAATACGATATGTTAAACTTAACAACAGCTATATTTATGATTATTTTTGGTGGAGTACTAGCCTATAAAGGTACGAAAAAAGAGAAGGCAAAAGAAGAGGTGGAAAAATAGTGGAAATTATAAAAAAGTTAAATATACCTGCTGAATTTTTCTATGATAATGTGATGAAATCTGTTTTATTTGATATACGTGAACAAACAGGAAAACAATTGTCTCATGATCAATTAAAAAATTTCAGTTACATTAAAACATTTTCTAAAAATAGTAGCGCTAAAATTGAAATAGAAAAAGTTGAAAAAAATAAAACGTATCATTATCGCACCTCAACAACTGCAAATGATTATGTTGTTCAATACGACATCAAAGTACTTGATGATAAGAAATGTGAAGTAAGTTATAAAGAAACAATGGAGTCTTATGGATTTCTTCAAAAAATGAATGACGCTGCTTTAGGAATTATTTTAGGGTATGTTAAAAAACGCAATTTTAAAAAAATGTTAACCATGATTGAAGAATCTTATTGACTGTCTGAATAGATAAAAAGAGCACTCTGGATGACTCAGTTCACCTGATGACATGTAGCGTGTTCTTTTTTACCTTACAAAAAAACAAAAAACCTTCATAATAATATGGAAGGTTTTTTGTTTTTTTATTTCGTCAACAGATATTTTTCGATAGCTGTTGCAACGCCATTTTGATTGTTTGTTCCAGTTGTCTCATCGGCTAGCTCGAGTACGGCTTTATCAGCATTGCCCATCGCAATACTTTTACCGGCGAAATGAAGCATAGATAGATCATTTTCTTGATCGCCAATAGCAAGGACATCTTGTTGGTCAATATCTAGACGTTCGCATAAAGAATGAAGTGCATTGCCTTTGCTTGCTGTACTATTTAAAATCTCAAAAAAGTTTGGACCACTTTTGGCAGCATGAAATCTTGAAAAGAATTCTTTAGGCAGTTGTTTAATAAAGTGATCTAATTTAAATTTTTCTTCGCTAAAAATAGCTTTTGAAGGCACAAACTTTTCAGGAAGATCGTAAACATTGCGGTAATACAAGGGCGTATTGTTAAAATAAGCCTCTTGGATTGTATATTTGCCAATGTGTTGGTTAGGTGTGTAGATGGAGTGTTCATCATCAAAATGAACAGAACAGCCTGCACGTTCGCTTAATAAATACAGATAAGACAAATCTTCTTTTGTCAGATTTACGCGAGAAAGAGTTGTGTGTGTTCGAGCATCTTTTACTAGTGCACCATTAAAACAAACAGCATAGTCAATAAATTGAGTTCCTATATCGTGAGCAACTTTAACTACGCCATCGTAAGATCGTTCGGTACAAAGAACGATTTTCATACCGGCTTGGTGAGCTTTTTTAATTGCGTTTATGACTTCAGGTGTTAATTCTTTTTGATCGGTTAATAAGGTACCATTGACATCAAGAGCAAGCATTTTATACATCATTTTCCCCTCACTATCGTTTTCATTTTTTGAATCAATCTCTTTAGCTAGCGTCTTAATGATAATACACGCAACTTAATTATTCAATGAAACCTTGAATTGTTTTGACTTTTTTATTCAATTAAAGGAGTTTTTTTCTTGAGCGAGGCAACTTTTTGTTGATAAAATAGAACGAAACAAAAAATGCAATAACATCTGCTACTGGGACAGCGGCATAAACGCCGTATAAACCAAATAGGGAAGAAAAAATCAATAGAAGTGGAGTAAGGAAAATGAGTTGACGAGCGAGATTTAAGAAACTAGCTAAGCGAACTTCTCCAACAGCTTGGAAATAGTTAGACCAAACAATTTGAAGACCAACTAATGGGAAACCTAGGGTCCAAATACGAATGGCTTTAACACCTAGAGAGACGACCGCTGTTTCTTGGTTAAACAGACTGACAACAAATTCTGGGAAAAACTGAATAACTAAGAATCCAGTAGTTGTAATAATAAAAGCAGCAATACTAGCTAGCTTAAGAGCTTGTTTGACTCGGTCAACACGACCTGCTCCAGTGTTGTAACTAATAATCGGTTGCAATCCTTGAATAATACCAGAAATCATCATAATAATTAACGTGGTTGCACTCGTTATGATACCGGCTACCGAGATAGCTACGTCACCACCGTACTTAACCAATGTTGCATTAATAATAATGTTTAGGATGCTATTAGCAATTTGAAGCAAAAAGGCTGGAATACCAGTCGTTAAAATTTCTTTTACATAAGTAAATTTTAGCTTCATATTAGCCAAAGTTAATCGAACATTGCTGCGCTTTCCAGTAAAGTAAGCTAATTGCCAAACGACAGATAGGAATTGACCACCGATTGTTGCATAAGCTGCACCTTTCATACCCCAACCTAACTGCATAATGAGGATATAGTCAAAGATGATGTTAAAACCAGCACCAATCATCATACTAATCATTGAAATACGAGGATTTCCATCAGCTCTAGCAAAATTATTCATTGTCATCGCTAGCGATTGGAAGACCCCACCGAATAAAATGATACTAAGGTACTCAGAAGCGAAAGGTAAGACGGCATCACTAGCTCCAATATTTCTTAATATGGGTTCTAAAAAGATGTTCCCGATAATAGTGAAGGCTAAACCGGCAATAATAGCTAAGCTAATACCATTACCTAAGTAATATTGCGCTTTGGCTGTTTCTTTTTTACCTAAGCTGATGGAAAAACGAGTAGCTCCACCCACTCCAACCAATAAACCAAAGGCAATCATAACCAAAGTAACAGGGTAGGTGATGGAAGCAGCTGCTAAGCCCAATGAACCAAGCTCAGGAGCATTCCCGATGAAGATTCTGTCTACAATATTGTAGACAGCGTTAACGAACATTCCGATAACGGCTGGAATTGAAAATTCTATTAATAAGGAAGAAATTTTATCTGTTTCGAGTTTATTTTTTTGAGGCATGTCTTTCCTTCTTTCTAACTTTTTTTCTTATACTCTATCAAAAGCAGGTTACTCTAAAAAGAGTTTCATTAACAAAGATAGCAATCTCTTGATAGTAAGTCAATGCCTTGTTCATTAAGCTTCCTATAAATAGAAAGAATAAAAAAACAACACTTCTTTTTCTTCATTAAATACTACATTAAATCTAAGTAAAAACAAAAGAAAAGAACTCAAACAAGGGTTATTGTTTTAAAAATAGTTAAGGATAGAGTATACTAAATGACATAAAGAGTTCACAAAATATAAAAAAAAGGAGAGATAATGTATGAATAACTTTACAAATTCAATCAATACAGGATTTAATTCATTTATGGGTTTTTTACCTACATTATTAGGAGCAATTGCACTAGTACTATTAGCTTGGATTATTGCCATAGCGGTACGTAAGGGATCACGAAAAGGATTGAAAGCAGCAGGCTTTAATCGCTTACTAACAAAATGGGGGTTAACCAATACCAATGAACAAGCTGATGATACAATCGATTCAATCAGTAAAGTACTTTATTACTTAGTCTGGTTAATCTTTATTCCAGGTATTTTAAGTATGCTAGGATTGAATGCCATTGCTTCACCACTTACAAATATGTTTGATTCAGCTTTATCCTTCTTGCCAAACTTATTGGCAGCAGCAGTTATTTTAGCATTCGGAATTTTTATTGGGCGTTTTGTTAAAAATTTGGTTTACAATCTATTAATTACTTTAAATATTGATAAATGGATTGCTAAAATGACAAGCTCAGAAGAAGTTACCGATAACGTAGTGCCTTCAGTCTCTCAAAAAATGACTATTGCTAAAGTGTTATCAAATATTGTTTACATCATTATTCTTGTGCCTATTATCACCGTAGCACTTGAAACATTAAAT
>JAGQHW010000091.1 GCA_020431645.1 Carnobacterium sp.
ATTACCAAGATTTTTGTATTAAGTATATTGATTTATTTTTAGGGTATTATTACTTTTTTTATGTTACTCAAACGATTATAAAGATAGGGAAGAAAAAAGATAATAATGAAATAATACCAATGTATTATGCATTAGATACAGAAAAAGTTTCCGGAACAAGAGAATCTATCAGAAATGGATTTAATAAAATTAAAGAAGAAAATAAATATTTGCTAGTTAACAACGATGTACTTGATTATTTAAATATGCTCATTAATACTGAAAAATATTATTTGATTTCTGAGATACTGGATTCAATGTTTATTTATAAGGAAAAATTAACGTTAAATCTTGCGCAATTTTTAGAAGAATATCAATTTATAAAAGATAAAAATGATAATAATGAGTTTAAGAATAATGATTTAGCTAGTAATGTATCATTATTGAGTAAATGGTTATTAGAAGATTTAAGTGCTGAAACTAGAAGTCGTTTCCCGTTATCAGTAGAAGAGATTGGCAAATTATATTTTTTAAGGAACAGAGGACGGTTAGGAAATGTTTTGAATGCTACAGAGGAACTGGTTCTTTTATTTACTGGACTCATAGTGGGAGAAAAGCCTAAACTTTTGAAAGATGTATTTAAAGGTTTTGAATTAAGAGGTATGTTCTTCGATCGTCTTACTAAGGGAGAAATTATTAATATGTATGAAAGAATGAATTTATTAGATAAAAAAAGTGATAGTGGGGATGCACAATATGTCAAACCAATATTATAACTTCTTAATTAAAAAGCTACTGAAATGGATGGAGACCACCTCAATAAATGCAGGAGATAGATATTATATTACTTTAAATGATCAAAGGGAAGTAAACTATTTCATTGATGCTTTTAACGATCAAAAATTAGAAAAAACTAAAGAATTTAATCTTTATTTAGAAGATATAGATTATTCAACTGTATCTTTTATGGTAAATAAATTGAAAATAGTTATTGCAAATACAGATGAAAAGGTTACCAATGATTTTTTAGTTACCTTAAGAAATAAAGTAGGCGAGCAAAAAGGTATTTGGGAAAATACAGCGTTACTTTTTGTGTGTGATGACGTATTAGATAGTATAGTTGGTGGAGCATCGAGCTTAACTAAAACAGGGAGTCCTTTTCATCCCAATACAATGAGAAGAGATATTCGAGAAGAAATAAAAAGTACGAATCTATCAACAGTAGAAAAACTAATTTTACAAACGATTGTAGATGAAAATTTTAAAGAAACAGAAGATATGACAAGACTTACCTTGTTAGATTTTGAGTCTGTATATTCACTATTATATCAAGAAAGTTTAACTCCAGATAATTACAATCAATTAGGTTATTTTTTTGACGAGCAGATACAGACTTATCAAAGTGATGAAGATGTTATCAAAAAAAGATTAAAAGAAAATAAAGAAATCTATGGTAAAATTGAAAATTTTCATACCAGTGAAAATGTCAAAGATAGAATAACAGGTATAGTTGATGGAGAAAATCTAATTAATAAGCTATCCAAGTCAAATTGGATGGAAATTGATTACGAGTCTGTAAAGAAAGGAGAAGAGGAATTAAAAAAAGTAAAAAAAACCAAAATAAATTATCTTGAAGAGAATTTGAGTAAAGTGAATCAAGGTTTTGAAGTTTGGGATAAATCAAACGAAACAGATCTGAATAAGTCAGTAACAAAAAGAAAGCAACGAAATTTAATTATTTTTGTAAATCCTTCTCTAACAGATATCACATTTAGGCTTCCTTTTGATGATTCTGTTAAAAAAAGTTCATACACTAAAACTAATACTTATCTTTATAAAAATAATTATATGCTTAGAGAACCTGAATTTTCATATGATACAACTGGAAAAAATCTAGTTATCAGCATAAAAGATTACGATTCAGAAAGTCTTTATTTTGGGTTAATCACTTATAAACATGAAAACTTAAATCCTTTAACATTCAAATTTAGTTTTACTATTCTTCCATTTGCTTCAAATCTGATAAATCAAATAAAAACAAATTATAAAATCTCAGTTAATAAAAAGAAACAACAGATTGAAATTATAAATAATATAGAAAGTTTGATTATTGGAAATGGAGAAATAACAGAGAGAGTGATTCTGCGTCGAAAAAATGAGAATGTAGAATTATCATCAGATATTTCTAGTGAAATCGACTTTAAAAAGTATCAAAATGAAACAGATGAAATAAATATAGATTTTAATTTAATATACAACAACCTAGCGTTACCTATATCCATGCAAGATAATAGTCCAATAAATATTCCTAAAAGTGCAATTTCGATTGAGAAATATAGAAGAGAAAATACAGAAGAAATGCAGTATGATTTAGGACAACTGAATCAAGGAACATCTACGTACTATCCATTTAAAAAACATAAACAATTTTTGGAATATGAAAATAAATTAATTGAAGATAATATATTCTATGCAAGTATGGAACAAAATGAGTTAACAAAAATCGATATAGAATTACCTTTAGAAGTCAAAGAAGCTTATTTAAAATTATTTGAAGTATGTAAGAATGAACAAACTCTTTTGAGTATCTGTTCTCTTAAGGATGATATTTCAGAAGCAATAAATAATATCTATAGAATAATTAGTAAAATATTGAGTGACCTTAAAGAAAGTGAAAGAATAGAAGAACAGATTCGAAATATATTTAAAATTGGACAAATATACGATAAAGATAAAGATATTATTTTAGTAAGTCCAATTAACCCTATGCTGATTGTGTATAATAAAACACTAGATACAGAAATTACATCAGAAGAATTACCTGAATCCATTATTAACAGATTAAATTCAAAAAATTTGTTACCTTTTATTGAAGAAGAAAACAAGCTATATGAATCTTACTATGACAAAGAAATACCTAGATGGTTATTTTATAATGCATTAGATGGGAAACAAAATAAATTATCATATAATACGCGTAATATAGTTTCTTCAAAGTTGAAAGATTTTTATAAGCATTTTAAGTATCTTTTTGAAGTAACGCCTGAAATAGCTTTAAATATTCAAATTATTAACATAACTGACGAAAAAGAAATTTTAATTGGTGTTATTGATTATATTTTATCGGGTATAAAAGCAGGAACGTCATTAAAGAACTTAAATACTATTAATATTTATGTGCAAACAAATCAGTCAATAAATACCTCTGACTTCAAATATTTATTTTCTATTAATAGTGTATTAGAATTTGAAGAATTTTTCGGAAAAAACTTAAAAAAATATATAAACGGTCTATATAGCGAAGTCGATTTGATTGATACAATAAAGAATAAAATAAATGTATTCTATAATGCATCAGAAAATCACTATTATCATATCACTTTTTATAAATTTGAAGAGGCCCCTAGACAAAGTAGTTACGAAACAGATAGATTATTAATGAATTATTCGCTATCAGGACTTACTAATAGTATGGTTTTCACAAAAAATAATCAAGAATATTTAACTGGTTTTGGTACAGATGGAGACCGGAATTCAAGTGATTTAATTAACTTTATGTCTTTGTGGAATAGTTTTTCATTAGCTGTAAGAAGCGAAGGAATAAACACATATCGAAGAAATGAATCAGTTGTTAATAATATACAAACTATTAATTATCAAGATTTAAAAGAAGTTTTTGATAACAGTAGTTGGGTGACATTTGTCAATCCTAATGTAGATTTAAGCTACTTTACTGATAATAATCAAGATTTATTTATTATTCATTATACGGATCAAACAAATTCACAGTCATATGAATCTATCACTATCACTAAAAAAATCTATCAGTACGAGGATGTATTAAAAGAAAATCTTTATCGTTACCATAAAGAGTACAGTGAGGATGATATTGAGAATATTATACGATCATTTAACATATTAAATGGTGAGTGGCTACTTAATATTATTGGTCAAAAAAAGAATCCTAATATTATAAGAGAAAAATTAAGTATTATATCAGCTTATAAGAATGCCCTTGCTATATTAGACTCTCCTAATTTTTATTGGATTCCAATTTCCTTAGAAGAAATTTTACGTGTATCTAGGATGGTTGGACTCGATAAAAGTTCTGATTTATTTAGTAATAAGATACTTGACTATAATGGTGCTACATCTGACGACTTACTTTTCATGGGAGTCGAAATTACGGATACAGAAGATATCAAAGTACATTTTTTACCAATAGAAGTTAAAATAGGTATGAATTACAATAATGTGTTAACAAAAGCAAAAAAACAAATTAAACAAACATATAATATATTTAAAAATGAGTTAGTAGATAAAAATAAAACTTTGTTTAAGAAAAAGTTTTATAGAAACTTTTTTATTCAGATATATTTATCTAATCTTGAAAAATTTATTGATAATAGATTATGGGAAGATAAAAATTATAAACAAGTATACGAATATAGAGAAAAATTGCTGAATGATAAATTTGAAATTTCGGAAGAAATTAATGAAATTTATGGTAAAGGAATGGTTTTTTCTTTTAAAAATGAAAATCATTATAGAAGAATAGATATAGAACCTGAAAATGAAATCACAATTGTATCTTTTACAGAGACTGATGCATATTTAGATATTAAGTCACCTATAGAAAAAATTGTGAAAGATACAAAAAATAATAGAAGAAGCTTACCAAGTGATAAACTATTAAAACATCTAATGTTAGCTAATAAAAAACTAGAGGTTGAAGTTGAAGCTACCGAAAAAGTAATAGATACAGAAATTAGTGTAAGCTTATACACTGAGTCTAATGAAACTTTAGATAGCAAGATCGTTGAAGCAATAGATGATGAGCCAATTGAATCACTTGATACAGAAGCAAGTACAGAAGCAAGTACAGAAGCAAGTACAGAAGTAAATATTGAAGACTCTGATTTGGAAGACAGTAAAGAAGGAGTTGCTGAGTTTAATAAGATACTAGATGAAAAGGTTAAAAGTGTAATAAGTACAGGGAATAATAAGTTATCTGAAGCGCGTATATTAATTGGAAATATAAAAGGTTCCAATGAGAAACTTTATTGGGAATACGGTCATCCTAAATTAGCAAATCGTCATCTATTAATTAGCGGGAAATCTGGCCAAGGAAAAACATATTTTATGCAGTGTATGTTATATGAATTATCCAAACAAAAAATATCTAGTTTAGTCATTGACTATACTAATGGGTTCGTTCAAAATCAGCTTGAACAAGTTTTTGTTGATAGATTAGATGATAAATTGAAGCAGTACATTGTCTATACAGATTTATTACCTATTAATCCTTTTAAAAAGCAGCAAATTGATTTAGGTACGGGCACAAAAATTGATGAGTCTACACAAGATATGGTAGATAGAACAGTACAAGTTGTTGATTTTGTATTTGATTTAGGAATTCAACAGAAACATCTATTAGGTCAAATTATAACAGATGCTTATTCAATGAATGGTGAAAAATTAACCTTTACTCATATAAAAAATAGGTTAGTCGATGCTGAAGATAGTGGGTCTAAAACATTACTAGGGAGGATTAGCCCTTTATTAGATAGAGATCCATTTTCATATAAAGAAGATTCTTTTAACTGGAATAATGTTTACAATGACAAGGGAGAAGTTCATATTATTCAGTTAGTAGGCTTTCAAAAAAATGTACAAAGAATTTTAACAGAATTTCTATTATGGGATTTGTATAATTTCTCTGTAAGTTTTGGAAATAAGAATAGACCATTACCTATTCTATTGGATGAGGCTCAAAATTTAAATCATAAATCAGATTCGCCGGCTACAAAAATTATGAAGGAAGGTAGAAAATTTGGATGGTCTGCATGGTTTGCTACTCAGTCATTATCAGCTATAAAGAAAGCTGGTGGAGATTTGAGTGGTTTGTATAATGCTCAGGAGCAGATTCATTTTTTACCTACAGAAGATCAAATTTCTTATTTAGCAGGAATATTATCAAGCGATAACCAAAGTAAATCAGGTTTGGAACAAACGTTATCTGACTTACAAAAGGGACAATGTTTAGTGAGTGGACCAGCTATAGTTAATGGTGAATTGAAAAACACTATTCAAATCCTTGAAATATCACCTTTGGAAGAAAGATAGCTGACAAAAACTTCATAAATTCTCTATGGTATTTTGATGATTAACTCTTAATTCATACACATGATACACTACAGTATCAAAGAATAACAAACCAAGCAAAACCGATACACTAATTAGTGTATCGGTTTTGCTTGTCTAATGACATCTAACTGTTGGTTTTAAAGCAATTTGAGTGCAATACACTAAAGTTGGCACAGAACTTGCATTATAATAAGTGACTGATGAAATAGATAAGAACTAAACGATCTAACATGATTGCTTATCGTAGCCTTTAGGGTTTAAAGTAGGTGCTTTGTTAGAAGTGAGGAACTTATTAAGAAGTAGATTCAAAAAACAAAAAAGAGGCCACTTAATTTTGTTGATTGCATCTAAATCAGTAAAAGAAAAATACATTATTTAGGAGGTAGAAATATGGTAGGAATTATACTAGCAAGCCATGGCGAGTTCGCAGAAGGCATCTTACAATCTGGAGCGATGATTTTTGGAGAACAAGAAAACGTCAAGGCTATTACGTTAATGCCAAGTGAAGGACCAGAAGATGTAAAAGCAAAAATGCAAAAAGCTGTTGCTTCTTTTGATGACCAAGATGAAGTTTTATTCTTAGTCGACTTATGGGGTGGTACTCCATTTAATCAAGCGAACACATTGTTCGAAGACCATAAAGAGAAATGGGCAATCGTTTCTGGGTTGAATTTACCAATGGTAATTGAGGCATACGCTTCTCGCTTATCCATGACGTCTGCTCATGAAATTGCAACACACATTCTTGAAACAGCTAAGGATGGCATTAGAATTAGACCTGAAGAATTAGAACCAGCAGAAGCAGCAGGTGTTAAAGTTGCAGAAGATGGTTTACCTAAAGGACACCTTCCTCCTAATACAGTTGTTGGTGATGGACAGATCAAATACGTATTAGTACGTGTCGATTCTCGTTTATTACACGGACAAGTTGCTACAGCGTGGACAAAATCTACTCAACCAAACCGTATTATCGTTGTTTCAGATGTCGTTTCTAAAGATTTACTTCGTAAAAAATTAATTGAACAAGCAGCACCTCCAGGCGTTAAAGCAAATGTTATTACGCTTAACAAAATGATTGAGATTTCTAAAGATCCTCGATTTGGAACGACAAAAGCTTTAATTCTATTTGAAAATCCGACAGATGTTCTTAGAGCAATTGAAGGTGGAGTAGACTTTAAAGAAATCAACGTTGGTTCAATGGCCCACTCAGTTGGAAAAGTTGTTGTAAATAACGTTCTTTCTATGAGTAAAGAAGACGTGGAAGCTTTCACTAAGTTGAAAGAAAAAGGCGTTAAATTTGATGTACGTAAAGTACCAAATGATTCAGGTTCTAATATGGACGATATTCTTAAAAAAGCAAAAAATGAATTATCACGTGTATAATATCATCAAAAATTAAATTAAATAGGAGGCCTATTATGTCTATTATATCCATTATTTTAGTAATATTTATTGCATTTCTAGCTGGTATGGAAGGAATCTTAGATGAATTCCAATTTCACCAACCGTTAGTCGCATGTACATTAATCGGTTTAGTTACAGGAAATCTAACAGCCGGTATCGTTCTTGGCGGAACTCTTCAAATGATCGCACTTGGTTGGGCGAACATTGGGGCAGCCGTAGCACCAGATGCTGCATTGGCATCCGTTGCATCAGCAATTATTCTAGTATTAGGTGGACAAGGCGTTGCCGGTGTTCCATCAGCAATTGCTATCGCAGTTCCACTTGCAGTAGCAGGACTTTTCTTGACAATGGTTGTTCGTACATTAGCTGTACCTATCGTACATTTAATGGATGCAGCTGCTGAAGAAGGAAATTTCAGAAAAATTGAATTATTACAAATTGGCGCAATCTGTATGCAAGGTGTTCGTATCGCTATTCCAGCAGGAGCACTTCTATTTATCCCAGCAGCAACAGTTCAAAACTTCCTAGAGTCAATGCCTTTATGGTTAACAGAAGGTATGGCAATTGGTGGTGGAATGGTCGTTGCAGTTGGTTATGCTTTAGTTATTAACATGATGGCAACAAAAGAAGTATGGCCATTCTTTGTACTTGGTTTCGTAGTAGCAGCAATTTCTCAATTGACTCTTATCGCACTTGGAGCAATTGGTGTATCACTAGCTCTTATTTACTTGAACCTTTCTAAAATGGGCGGCTCATCAAACGGTGGAGGCAACTCAGGCGATCCACTTGGTGATATCTTAAACGATTATTAATCCTAAAGGAGGAGAATAGACATGGCAGAAAAAATTACATTAACTAAAAAAGATCGTTTAGCCGTTGCATGG
>JAGQHW010000092.1 GCA_020431645.1 Carnobacterium sp.
TCAAAATTAGGACCACTTAACATCCCGTCTTTTGCAATATCCGTGTAAACTATTCGATTCAAACCATAAGATTCAAGTTCTTTTATATAGTCTATCGCTTTTACATCAGAAACTTGCTCCCATCCATCAGTGGCTATAAATCCATTGCTAGCATCAATTGAGACAATTATTTTGTCGCCATAATACGAGATAACTTCTCTCAGCCATTTAGGATCTTTAAGAGCGGCCGTTCCTATAATCACTTGAGAAACACCTGAATTTAACAACGTTTCTATTCCTTGAGAATCTCTAACTCCACCACCTAATTGAATCGGTATTGTCACATGTCGAATTATTTCTTTTACGACTTCTTCATTTAAACGAATACCATTTCTAGCCCCGTCGAGGTCTACTAAATGTAAAAATTCAGCTCCCATATCTTCCCATCTTTTTGCTACTTTTACAGGATCTTTTTCATACACTGTCATTTTCTCATAAAGACCCTGCTCTAATCTGACACACGATTTATCTTTGATATCAATCGCTGGATAAATAAACACCTCATCAACTCCTTCATTCTCTTTATTCAACCAACTATTCCAACTACTTTATTACAATACGCCTTTCGTACTTACAATTTCATCATCAACGATGCATGCAGCTTCTCTCATTGCTCTTCCTAATCCTTTAAAGACAGCTTCTATCTTGTGATGGTCATTTTCTCCTCTCATCACGTCGATATGAAGAGTTAGTCCAGCAGACATAGCAAAGCTATAGAAAAACTCTTTGAAACATTGATTTTCCATTTCTCCTATCTTTTCAGATTTGAACGCTAGATTATCAACTAGATAAGGCCGATTAGAAATATCGATAGCAACGAGTGCTAGGCTCTCATCCATAGGTGTGATTGGAGAAGCAAATCTGGCAATGCCTATTTTATCTCCTAAGGCTTCTTTGAATGCAGCTCCTAGAGAAAGTCCAATGTCTTCAACGGTATGATGGGTATCTACTTCTAAATCTCCATCACATTCAACACTCAAATCGAATTTTGCATAAAAAGCCATTGCTCTTAGCATGTGATCAAAAAAACCAATTCCAGATTGGATAGAAATCTTTTTAGACCCATCTATGTTTAATAGTAACTCTATCTTTGTTTCTAATGTTTGTCGCGTAATCTTAGCTTGTCGCATGTTGTGCCTCCTTTATTATCTTTCTAACACTATCATTTTCTTGGGGTGTACCAATGGTCAGTCTATAGTATCCTTCAAGTTTTCCTGAAAAATTCCTAATCAACACAGCCTTGTTTTCTAATGCATCAAATACTGCTTTTGGTGCTTGGAAAAATAAAAAGTTAGCTTCTGATGGGAAAGGATTTAAGTCATTCTCTTGTAAAAAAAGTTTCATCTTTTCTCTTTCTTTTTTTATCATTTCACTATTTTTATTTATACTCTCTTGATCACTGAGAACTTTCAGACCCATTTCTTGAGTCAAAGTGTTTACGTTATAAGGAGAGCGCACCCGATTAATATAGCGAATACTTTCTTTATCGGCAATCATGTATCCCAATCGAATTCCAGCTAGCCCCATCGCTTTAGAAAAAGTTCTTAAAATAAGCATATTTTTGAATTCTTCAGTAAAGTCTATTTTCGGTTCATTTGTAAATTCGATGTAAGCTTCATCTAAAATAACCATAGCATCAACTGAAGTTAGGATTTTTTTGATTTCTTCTCTTGGGATAAAGAGACCTGTTGGATTATTTGGATTACTAATAATCACTAACTTGGCTTTTTTTTCTTGAATGAAGTCTATGAAGCCTTCAATATTCAACTTTTTTTTGTCTTCTAGCGGATACTCTTCATAATTTCCTTTATGGATAATGGTAAAAATCTGGTACATACTAAAAGTGGGTGAAAAACTAACGACTGTTTCTCCTGCTTCTAAATAAGCTTTCATTGCTAGTTCAATTAATTCGCTAGATCCATTTCCAAGTACGATTTCATCTTTATCCTTTCCCAGTTGTTTCGCTAACTCTCCTCTTAATATATCGCTTTTATCTAGTGGATAACGATTTAGACCTGTTATCCACTCCACACCTTCATTTGCATCTAACTTAATAGCGAAATCCTTATTTAGAACTTCATAAGCAGCTAATTTTTTTATTTCTTCTCTTACATATTTTTCCACTTTATTATTCCTCCATTCGCACCTTGATAGAATTAGCGTGGCCTGTCAATCCTTCATTAGTAGCGATTAATATAATATCTTCTGACGCCTGTCTGAGTGCTTCTTTCGAATAATAAATAATGGAAGTTTTTTTATAAAAATCATCGACACTAAGAGCAGAAGAAAACCTTGCTGTTCTTGAAGTGGGCAATGTATGATTCGGGCCAGCATAATAATCCCCTAGAGGTTCAGGTGAATACTCACCAAGAAAGATAGCTCCTGCATGTTTGATTTTTTTGCAGTCTTCAAATGGATTTTCAGTTAGAATCTCTAAATGTTCTGGTGCAAAATCATTGGCTATTTCAAAGCATTGTTCTTTCGTGTCACAAAAAATAATTGCACCATATTCATAGAGGGCTTCTCTGGCTATTTCATTCCTTTTTAGCATTTGAAGTTGGAGTTCCACCTCTTTTTGAATAGCTTTTGCTTGACTAAGAGAATCTGTTACGACTATACTAGCAGCTCTTTTGTCGTGTTCTGCTTGTGCTAATAGATCAGCTGCAATGAAAGCTGGGTTTGCTTTCTCATCTGCAATAATCAGCACTTCACTCGGTCCAGCAATCATATCAATACCCACTGTTCCAGATACTTTGTGTTTAGCCATAGCCACATAAATATTTCCTGGGCCAACAATTTTATCTACTTTAGGAATCGTTTCGCTACCGTAACAAAGGGCGCCGACTGCTTGTGCCCCTCCAATTTTATAAATTTGGTCAACCCCCAATAAATCAGCTGTCACTAAAACAGAATCTTTTATCTTGCCATTTTTATCCGCTGGCGTTGTGATGACTATTTCTTTTACTCCTGCTAATTTTGCAGGTATCGCATTCATCATTACCGTAGAAGGATAAGAAGCTGTTCCACCTGGTATATACAACCCAACTTTCTCAATTGGCATCACCATTTGGCCAAGCATGACTTCTGGACTTTCATTTATCATAAAACCTTCTTTTACTTGTTTTTTATGAAAAGTAGTGATATTTTTAATCGCATTTTTCAAAGCTTTCTCTAAGTCCTTATTAATAGTCTGCTTGGCTGCTTCTATTTCTTCTTGGGTTACTTTTAAATTCTCTAACTTATTTCCGTCGTATAACCGAGTAAATTTTAATAACGCCTTATCGCCATCTGTTTTTACCTCCTCCAATATTTGATTGACTGTTTCTAGCACTTCTGTCGAGTCCATCTGGCTACGAGATAAAATTTTTGCTATTTTTTGACTTTCTTTGTTTGCCTCTATTAGTTTAATCATCGTCTTTCACCTAGAACCTTTTGGATTTTTTGTATCTCCTCATAGTTGAATCGATAACTGACTTTGTTCACAATTAGACGAGCACTAATTGGGTCTAGATCCTCTAAAACAACTAATCCATTATCTTTCAAAGTACTTCCCGTTTCTACTATATCGACAATGACTTCGCTTAAACCCATTAATGGTGCTAATTCTATAGCTCCTCCTAATTTTATTATCTCTATTTTCTGTCCTCTGCTCTTAAAAACAGAATCAACATAGGAAGGATATTTTGTCGCTATTTTCAAAATATCATTCTGTTTAATTAAATCCTGATTCTCAAAACCAGCTACAACAAATTTACACTTACCGTAATTGAGGTCCAATACTTCATAGACATCTTTGTTCTCTTCTAGGATGGTGTCTCTACCTACAATACCCATATCCGCCACGCCTTTTTCGACATAAGTAACCACGTCGCAAGGTTTCACAAAGACAAAATTGATTGTTTTATTAGCATTATTAAAAATTAGTTTTCTAGAATTTTCTTCCATTTCAATCGCATACTCTGTTTCTTCAAAAAGTTTTAATCCTTTTTTTCCAAGACGTCCTTTTGCTATCGCTATCGTTAGAGTCTCCACTAATTTTCCCCCTCCATTCTAATTTCAGTAACAACATTCATATCAATTATAAAACCTATTGCAGAAACGGTTAAACCGTATTTTTCAGTTGACTTGTCGTAACGACCACCGCTCAAAATCTTAGTTGGTTTATTTGAACAATACCCTTTAAAAACGACACCATCATAATAGTCAAGGTCTGGTACCATTGAAAGATCAACTTTGATATTATCCCTTACATCTTTGTCAAAAAAGTACTCGTTAAGACTTTCAAGAGAATGGATAGCCTTTTTCATTTCTTTATTTATTTCATAGGTTTTAGCCATAGTAATGACTTTTTCCATACTTCCTTGCATATCTAATATGTTCATTAACATTGTATTTTCAAGTTTTAATGACTGTAGTTTTCCCTCAAGCCCATCACGATTTTTTCTGCTGATTAATTTTTTTATAGCAAGTTCATCGGCTTCTGTTAGATTTTTTTCTTTGAAAAAACTATCTAAATAGTTACTGGAACCAAGTTCTAAAATATAATTTTTATCTACTTTCGACATCAGATTTAACGCTATTTCAACAATCTCTCTATCTCCATTAACTTGGTTTTCTCCTAATGATTCAATCCCCATTTGATAGTCTTCAGCTATTTTTCCTCTTGTTTCATTTCTATAAATTTTAGAATTATAGTAAACTTTTAAAGGTTTTTTTCCATCCCATTTAGCAAAAATTTGACTTAGAATATTTGTTGTAATATCTGGTCTTAAGACATATATCTGAGAATCTCCACCTAAAACTTTCACTGACTTGGCTAAATCAGGATTAACAGTTGAGTTAATAAAATCACCGTAATCTTGAAACGTATTCGGTTCAATTAAAGAAAAACCTTTTTTTTCAAAATAATCTTCAATACTTCTCTTGATATCTTTTTTTATTTTTGTTTTTTCCAATTCTTGGGTAATTGTTCTAAACCGCATATGACTATCTCTCCTTTTTTTTATAAATTTGTAAAAAAGTATACAAAAAAACCATATAGAAAATCTATATGGTTTGAGTGCTTCCCATCATAGATTCATGCTCTAGTTAAAATAAACTAAACAGAGCATGCATCTATGAACTAATTTTTGGCAATTAGTTCACGGTTACAGACTCTACTCTCTATGATGATTATGATGGTTCTTAGTTACGTTATTCTCAATTTTTAGATTTTTTGTTTGATTTATTATCATCGTGTCTTCCTCCTTTTTCATTTTATTTTCTTTTTTAGTTAAGTTTTTTTATGTACGTTCAGATTTTTCTCTTTTGAATTTTGATTTAATGAAAGATAACATTATCAAAAAGAATAAGCAAGCTTTAACTGTTAACGTATTTCAAATTTTATTTATTTAATTTTTTTAAAAAGGCCTACCATTAAAGAAAAAATGGATAAAACAGTGCTTTTCTTGACTTCAGACACGTTAAAATTTAGATTGTTAAGTAGTCAAAAATAGATAAATTTTTACTTTTTATATTATCATAACCGACTATCTAGAACTATTTTAACTAAACAAAGACTGCTAACCTATTTATCACCATGTTAGCAGTCTTTGCATAATCTATTCTAAGGGCACTTTTTAGTTTAACAAAGAGTCTTCATTATTTCGTATTACTCGCCACGTTCGGCCATCAGAATTTTAATTTCACTCTCATTAATTCCTACCATAGCTTTTCCAAGATTTTTACTTACTTCAGCTAAAATAGCTGGATCCTGATAGTTTTTAACAGCACGAACGATTGCTTTTGCGCGTTTCTCAGGATCTCCGGAAGCAAAAATACCACTTCCTACAAAGACACCTTCTGCCCCTAATTGTCTCATTAAGACGGCATCAGCTGGAGTCGCAACGCCGCCTGCACTAAAGTTTACAACGGGTAATTTACTGTTCTCATGTACATATTTCAATAAATCATAGGGCACAGCTAATTCTTTTGCTGTATGAAATAATTCTTCTTCAGACAAACTAGCAACTCGTCGAATTTCAGATTGAATTAACCGCATATGACTAACCGCTTGAACGACATCTCCAGTACCCGCTTCTCCTTTTGTCCGAATCATAGAGGCTCCTTCTTGAATACGACGAAGTGCTTCACCTAAGTTTCTTGCTCCACAAACAAATGGTGTTTTAAATTTATTCTTATCAATATGGTATATATGATCTGCAGGAGAGAGCACTTCGCTCTCATCAATATAATCAACATGAATAGCTTCAAGTATTTGCGCCTCTACAAAATGACCAATTCGAACTTTTGCCATAACCGGAATAGAGACAGCATCCATAATAGATTGAATCATTTCTGGATCACTCATTCTACTAACTCCTCCAGCAGCACGGATATCTGCAGGAATTCTTTCTAAAGCCATTACGGCAACTGCACCAGCATCTTCTGCAATTCTAGCTTGCTCAGGTGTAGTAACATCCATGATAACGCCACCAAGAAATTGTTTTGAAATAGCTTCTTTATCAATCATACTCATACATTATTGCTCCCTTAACTGATGTGATAGGATTTTACGTATCCAATTAGAAAAATGACCTGCCTAATTACCATACTCATTAGACGAATCTTTCTTCAAGATAGATGTTTACTTCCTTCAACTAACTTTATAACTACAGATACTTGTCAGTAAAATGGTCTAGTATCTACCGGCATATAATACTATTATCACTTTATCTAGTCAAGCATCTGACCTTACTTAAGTTTAACACTTAAAATGTACTAATTCTAAGCAGCTACTTTAATTAGTTCAAAAAATGCGACTATTTTTAACCATTTACTAATTATCCAGGTTAGTCTTTTGAAATTCCTGTTTAATTTCATTTAAAAGAATAGGATCTTCAATAGCTTTTAAAATAAATAAACCGATAACTTTAGCTCCTCGAGAAATAACTTCGTTGATAGAGTCAGATTTCATAATATCTGTAACTTCTTTTGTATGCAACGGGAAATAATGATCCGAAATAGCCATCATTGGATGGAATGCTGGGCAGTTATAACTTACATTTCCAATATCAGAACTACCAGTGGCTTGACCTTGTTTTTCTTCTACATAAGGTAAAGCAATTGAATCCATAATTTCTTTAATAGCTTCTGTTCCTGCATCATTGATATTCATATCTTCAAACTCAGGACCAGTTAAAGCAGTAGTATACTCTATGTCAGTCGCAATTGAGGCTCCTTTAATGCAATTCATCACTTTTTGAACAGTGTTTTCTAAATCAAATTTACTTGAATTACGCATATTGATAATCATTTCGGCTTCTCCTGGGATAACATTAGATGCTTGACCACCATTCGTAATGATATACGAAACTCTTGTGTCTGGTTTCAACTGCTGGCGCATCATATCGATAGCGTTAGTCGTCAAAATAGCTGCATTTAATGCATTTTTACCATCCCATGGTGCTGCAGCTGCATGAGAATTCATTCCTTTAAAACTTACTTTGATTTCACTGAGTGCCAGGAAGTGAACAGCTGGTAACGTTTCATTGGAATTCATATGAATCATGAAAACAGAATCATAGTCATCAAATACACCTGCTTTTGCCATTGGAATTTTAGCTCCCATTACTTCTTCGTCTGGAGTTCCAATCAAATCTACCGTCGCATCAAAACTATCTTTCATTTCCCATAAAGTTAAAGCAGCCAATAAACTCAAACTCCCACTGGCACTATGTCCACAAGCATGGCCAATTTCTGGAAGGGCATCGTATTCCATTATAATACCGAATTTAGGTTTAGCCTCATCACTATTTGTAATGCGTGCTCTAAAACTCGTATCAAGTCCTGCGACTTTATCCTCCACTTCTATCCCTTTCTTTCTCAACAGTTCCGTGATTTTTTTTACGGAATTATATTCTTGACCAGATAGTTCAGGATTTTCAGCTAGATAGTGGTTTAAATCATAAGCAATTTTCTCGTTTTTAGATAATTTTTCTAAAAATAACTCTCTTAATTTAGTCATTAAAATCTTTCCTTTCTTTTTAGAATAAGAATACTAAACATCTTTTTTTACTGAATGTTAATTTAAGCATAGCCCATCTGATATAAGATAGTTGCTAGCCGAACCTTACCAATAGATAAGTACAGTCAATCATAACAGATTGTGTTCTAAATAAGATACTGATTTTAATCATGAACTACTTTTCTAAAATAAGTA
>JAGQHW010000093.1:0-2705 GCA_020431645.1 Carnobacterium sp.
CATTCAGTATAGCATGTAATCGTGTATTGGAGGGACAAATAAAAAAAGAACCCTGGGGTTAAAGGGTTCGGGATACACGATTTTATAGAATTTCATGTATAAATTTTTTAATACTTCATCTTTACGGACGTTTCACTAAGATTATCTCTTTGTTTTGAAATACTGTTAGATATTCAATACCATGTTGCTCTAAAATATCAAAGATATCTCTGAAATGAAATTCATAATCCTTAACTACATGAGCATCTGACCCGACTGTAAAGTACTTTCCACCTAGTGATTTATATAATTCAATGCCATATTCATATAAATCGACATTATTATACTTGTACATACTCTTTCCATTTAATTCAAACGCTAAGTTATTTTTTATTGCTTCTTTAAAAACTGCTTTTAATAATGATTCAATTTTTTTTAAGTCATTTACAGTTACATCATAACGTCTTAGTCCATACTCGAAATGTGCAAGGATATTAGCTTGTGATAAATCATTTACAGCCTTTAACATTAATTGAAAATATTCTATCATGGTTTCCTCTAACGACTGTTTTAAAACAGCATCTTCCATAAAATCATATTTACCGTTATGGTGCACACTTAACAACATTACATCGTAGTCTTGTTTAGAAATCAGCTCTTTTATTGCTTGGCTATCTGCTTCAGTGTATCCTACTTCTATGCCCTTTAAAATACGATTATCATACCGCTGGTTCAAGAGTTTAATCTCAGCTATATAAGCAGGATAATCAGGGTAGTTAGTTTGAAAGTCAATAATTGGATTTTGAAAATCTAAATGTTCAGTAGTTACTAAAAAATTATTAGAAATATTCAGATAATTTTCTAATCTTTCTTCAGAGTCAAATGAAAAATGGCTATGTACATGTTGATCATAGTACTTCAATGCTTTTCCCACTTTCTTGTGTTTATTTTTAAGTTTATTATACTACTTAAAAATAAACTAGATCCTATAGAATATAATTTTCAAAAGAAAAGATACTCTTTGTCAATACATAAAACTATACTTAGATAAACTATGATTCATAAAAAGGAGAGATTAAAAATTATGGATAAAATATAATATATCAAAAATCTATAAGTATTTTTATTTTTCTTCCCCTGGTAAAACTATTTATAATTACTTAATAGTGAGTATTATCAGTACCTTTTTTTACTATAATGCTATGCTACTAACATATTCCAAAAAAATAAAAAACTTCTCAATAAAAGAACCTTGATGTATGAATTTCTGTCATTTCGTTTCTACAAAATATACTAATATAAGCTAGATATATAAATGAAATAGAAAAAAAGATATTAGTTTAAGGATAAAGCCACTATCAGTGTATAATTAGTTCTGTCACAAGTATATGGAGGTATATATGATAAAGTGGGTTAGTCACTTATTTATTTTTTTAGGCATTATTTTATTATTAATTTCTTGCTATTCTTTGTACGATCAATCACAAAAACAAGCCATTACAATAAAAAAAGCTGAACAAATAATAAACACGGCTCGAGATAAAGAAACTTCAGTCACTACGTTAGAAGAAGAAAAAGTTAATTTAGGTGCAGAATTTAAGGCAGACGATGGAGATGTGATTGGTATTCTTACAATTCCGAAACTAAATAAAAGTATCGGAATTGTGGAAGGTACTGATATAGATTCATTAAAGAATGGAGTAGGCCATGTAAAAAATACGGTCTATCCTAACCAACACGAACAAATTGTTCTTTCAGGGCACAGAGATACTGTATTTCAAAATTTTGATCAATTACACATAGGAGATATTTTTATTATAGAGATGTCTTATGGTAATTATAAATATGAAATAAAGAGTCATGAAATTGTAGATTGGGACGATCGAAGTGTTATTGGTAAAATGGGCGAAGAGGTGTTAGTAGTCTCGACTTGTTATCCATTTATTTTTGTGGGCCCTTCACCCGAACGTTTTATTTTCTATGCCTATCCCAAATAATTTATTTTTTAAACTTTAAGCTAAAAAATCTAGCATAATCGATAAGATATATAAATAAGTGTATTCTTTTATAAATAATCAAATTAATGTTAAATTTCATCATAATTCTAAACTTTTAATATGTTATTTTATTCTCTAGAGAATTAGAAACGGTAAAATAGCATCTATTTATTGAATTCATGGAAAATCATGATAAAATTCAAGTAGTTATGTGATTAAAGTGGGGAGTTTTTAACTACATAAATATTGTGAATTTTCGTTATTATAATTATGGCTAGTTAAATAAGCACAATCTTTACGTAATCTAACTTGTACATTTTCGAAAAAACACTACTATAAGGGGAGGAGGAATAGAATTTTCACGTTCGTTTCAAAACCACTTTAACGAACATGTGAAAACCTTTCAAAATAATGTTTTTAAAAGTTGTAACCGGATACGAAATAAATAACAAATAGGAGGAATTAATGTGGTTAGCAAAAATAACAAAAAAATTTTAACAGAAAAAAATAGCAACAAAGTAACCAAGTACAAACTTAAAAAGTTTAAAGTTGGATTAACTTCTGTTGCAGTTGGGTCTTTGATGTTTGTAGGAGTTGGACAAGTTGATGTTTTAGCTGCAGAAACAAATATTGTAGATAAAGTAGTTGTAAGTGAGTCTTTAGAAAAAGCTGTTGTAGAAGTTAATAAAACTGACTTAACTTACACTATCAAAAGTGTTGGCAATATTT
>JAGQHW010000093.1:2802-3113 GCA_020431645.1 Carnobacterium sp.
GCTGATCAAGCAAATGTAGCTCTACAATCTGCTGTTGAGTCTTTAGAAAAAGCTGTTGTAGAAGTTAATAAAACTGACTTAACTTACACTATCAAAAGTGTTGGCAATATTTTAGCTAGTGAAAAAGATTATACGGTTGAATCATTTAACACTCTCGTAGCAGCATTCGATGCAGCTACTGCTGTATATGACAACGAAGAAGCAACTCAAGCAGATGCTGATCAAGCAAATGTAGCTCTACAATCTGCTGTTGAGTCTTTAGAAAAAGCTGTTGTAGAAGTTAATAAAACTGACTTGTATGATGTAATCAT
>JAGQHW010000093.1:3213-8237 GCA_020431645.1 Carnobacterium sp.
TAGTGTAGGCAATATCGTGACTCATGAGAACGATTTTACTGTTGAATCTTTTGATAATATGGGAAATGCATTTGATGCGGCAACCACTGTATACGATAATAAAAACGCTACTCAAGCGGAAGTCGATCAGGTAAAAACAGACTTACAATCTGCTATCGAAGCTTTAGAAAAAGCTGTTGTAGTTGATAAAGCTGACTTGTATGATGTAATCATTAGTGTAGGCAATATCGTGACTCATGAGAACGATTTTACTGTTGAATCTTTTGATAATATGGGAAATGCATTTGATGTGGCAACCACTGTATACGATAATAAAAACGCTACTCAAGCGGAAGTCGATCAGGCAAAAACAGACTTACAATCTGCTATCGAAGCTTTAGAAAAAGCTGAAAAAAGTACTGATCTTCCTTTACCAGAATTAGAGCCATCAAAACCAACTGCTCCAGAAGTAACGGTAGATGATAAAAAAGAAAGTATTGATCCTACTTTAGAAGAATCAGAACCATTAAAACCAGTTAAATCCGAAGTAAGTGCGGCTTTAGAAGCTAAAAAAACTGAAAAAAATGAAGGTGAAATGCTTCCAAAAACTTCTACAGCAACTTTTTCATTAGGAGCACTGGGATTAGTCAGTTTATTTGGAGGAGCTGTTAGTTCATTTAAAAAAAAATAAATAATAATATATAGTAAGTAAATTATCAAATAAAATAGAGATCATAAGAAATAATTTCTTATGATCTCTATTTTATACCCCATATGTTCACAAAAAAGACAGCTCTGTGTTAAGACAGAGCTGTCTTAACATTTTTTATATGCATCATTCGTTAA
Source organism: Carnobacterium sp. (assembly GCA_020431645.1). Lineage (GTDB taxonomy): Bacteria > Bacillota > Bacilli > Lactobacillales > Carnobacteriaceae > Carnobacterium_A. The sequence continues at coordinate 4,039 of JAGQHW010000093.1, forward strand.
ATCAATCATTTATACACTATTATTAAAAAGAATCAAAGATGTTTTTCCATTAGTTTCTTAAGGAATAACAACTACCTGAAAAACTAATAAAGCGTTATTTTTACGTAATTAGATCAATTCGTTTTCCTCAGGAGTTCAATTATCCTTCTTGCTAAATGAAACTGAGGTTCAACAATATTTTTGTCATTTATCAAACAAAATAAATTATTTAATTTCACAATTTATTTTGTTTACTATTCCATTAAATTTAAAATAATCATTATTAATTTTAAATTTAAAAAAAAGTCACCTAAAATAAGACAGCTCTCGATTCATATATACAGGTTAAAAATAATAAATGACTGAATCACTAATCAAATACTATTTATTCTAGTCTTTCTTCTTTGATCTAACTCCTTTAAAGAAACTAACTACTACAATTAAAATAAAAGATTAAAGAGAATTAAACCCATTTTTTTAGACATAAAAACCAAACTTTAAAAACACTTTATAAGTGATCTTTTAATTTTGGTTTTTGGCTTTTACCACACAAGTTTTCTATCGTGTACAAAGGGCGCCTCAAAGAATAAAAGAAAAGATAAAAATTAGTATAAGCCATTAATTCCCTGAGCTCTATCTATTTCATAGCAAGCTTTTCAAAGTTATTTTTTTTGGTTATCTGTCCTATTAATTTTCTATCCCGAAAAATAAAAAAGTTCAAAAACAATATTTATACCAACAAAAATTAATAATAAATAGTGAACTTTCTGGAAAAATAGTTTCAATCAAACCTACAATAAAAAAAAATCCCATGTACCAAAATTAGTTTATTTTATTAAATCGTCTCTTAAATTTTAATAATAATTCCTTTCAAAAATTAATATCTTTTTGAGAACCAAGAAAATTTTTTTTTGGTTTTATCTTTCTGTTCATTAGATTCAATTAAGTGGTCCATCTTTTTTAATAAAATTAAACTTTGCTCTTTGTTCTCTTTTTCTAGTGCTTCAAATCGTTTTTTATATGCTTTATTTTCTTCAACAAGAAGATCAATTTTACTTGACTGATCTTCAATAGTAATCATTAGTTCTTTTAATACTTTTATAGGTAAATTAGTAGCCGTTACGTCTGCAGTTATGTCTGTTATGACATCTGATACGCATGTTACGTCTTTCGTGTCAGACATAACAGCTTGGTGTAGAGAAAACGTCACTGAATCTGTAACCGATAGTCTCTTTTCGTTTTTCATTCTTAAAATATCTTGAATAACAGCTATTTGATCTTCAGTAAATAGTCTTTGGTTATTAGAATCTCTAGAAAAGTAGGTAGGATCTTTCAATTCTTTTTCAATTAGTAAACAATATTTTCTTAAAGTAGGTTCTGCAATAGTCAATCTTTTAGCAACAACAAAAGGTTTATACAATTGCGTTGTATTTTCAGTAATGTCTTCCATTTTGCACCTCCGATAGAATACTCTAATAAAACCATCTATCTAATTATCTCATGTAAGCAATCATAAGTATCTTGTTTTTTTTGATTGGCTAAAGCCAATTAGTTGCAATAAATCACTCGGTAACCGCTATGCTCCAACTTCGCAATTTATAGCAAGTTTGCCTAAACCTCATAAAAAACAATTAAACTAATTTTTCCATCTATCTATCGGCTAAGTCAGCACTAAAAGGCTCTTGGAATGCTGACAGATGGCTGATGTTTGTGGTGTTGAGCATAGTTGTACCCTAGTCTAGCTAATATCAGTTTAACATCAATATCAGCTTGCTAGAATACAACTATCTGTTTTAGGGTCTTTCTTTTTTTGACGTCAGGAGACGAAGCGGAGCCACTATCACATACTGTATCAGTCGGTGTTGTTATCTCAACACGTCTAAAACCCTCTTAAAATCCTCCCTAAGAGCATTGTTTCAGACTACCAGGTTTTCACCCAGGATTACCGCCCCTGCCGTTAAATCGGTCGCAGACACCATTCAGAACAACAGGGGATACAGTAACCCTATCATATGTTCCTAGCATTCCTTTATAGAAGCGGCGAATGCTTAACCTGTCCCTTTAATTGCTGTCACGCATACAGTTTGTCCTCTGTATTTTTGCACGCAAAAAGACGACCAACGAGGTTTGCCTAAGAAGCCTCGTCAATCGTCTTAAAACGTTGACTTTTTTCCTGAATATTATATACTAATAAGTGAACGAAGCAATGTTTCGTTTTTTTTGTTTAGTATATACTATCAAAAAATGGACTTCGTAAGGTGTTGCTTACGCTGTCTTGAGTTATCGGGAATTGTCGTTCCTGATGACTCTTTTTTTGTATCTTTTTATGTACGTGTATGAAGTTGTTTTCAGTATAACGCTGCCAATTTTAAAAAGCAACTTTACTTAAAAAATAAATTACTACCTATTAACTTTACATTTTATGATTTTGCAGTCAGTTTTAGATTAATTGATAAAATGCCTAAGCCACCTTAAAAAGATGGCTTTTTTTGTTTTTAACGTTTGCTAGTTTAACTTTTAAGTCCATTTCAGTTTAGTTAATGGAGTATTACCTTGTTTAATTATTTCTATAAGATTTTTTAACTTGGTTTTTCTCAATGTCTCTTTTTACGCCTTCTCTTGCTTGAATAATTAATCCATTATCTTCTATCACTTTATCAATATCCGATATTGAAAAGAATTCTGCCATTGTTCCATTTAAATAAAGTAAAGCAGATAAATCTTTTTTTAGAATATTAATATCTTTTTTTATTTGATCCGAACTATTTTTTTGTTTTTTAAACGCAGTTGTTTTATTTTCTTTGTACGCTGCTAATAACAATTCCATTAAACTATTAAACGAACGAAGCTCATCTTCTTCTATGATGTCATTCATTTCTTTCATTACCGTATCTGTTAATCTAATTGATCTGCTTTTTGACGCTTCTCTTACCATTACTATTCCTACTTTCTATTCTTTTATTTTAGAAACTTGTTTTTATTATCTACTAATTTTATTATTTTCTAAAAACGTAAAAGGTAAAAGATAAAATCGTTAAAGAAATGCTACTGTCTAGGAAAGAGCATAAAGAGATTCAGGCGCCTACCGTTTTTTCGCTACGCTTCAAAACGTTGACGTGTCAGGCTGTGCCTGACGAATCTTAAATAAAAAAAGTGGCGCCTAGAAGGTCTTTTCCGGTTTTTTACGTAAACTCTTATAAAACCCTCCATATCGACGTTTTCAAAAACACATGTATTGTACATGTCACTTTATGTAATTAATTGTAGCACGTAATGTAATTCACGTACAGCACTAAAAGTACTTTTCTTGTGTTGCTTTTTCCAAATAATTTCAGATCCTTTTTAAAAATAAATGGAACTAAATATAAAAATCCTCATAACAAATAAGCTAATTTATTATGAGGATATTTATACTATAATTTTTTCCTAGATTTTTATTTCATATACACTTAAGGATTCAATTTTTGTCCAATCAATGTATAATCTAATATTCTTTTATCAATTGAATATCGAGCTAATTTTATTAAATATTCTTCTTCATGTTTTTCCATATTAAAATCATCATATCGTATAAACATTTTGCAAATTGGTTCGGGCATTTCATCGTTAAAAGGATAATTGAAATGATTATATAATAAGACAATAAAGAAAATCGGTAGATTAACTAGTTCTTCATTTTCAGACATAATAGCAGGTATTTGTCTTACAAATTCAACTATCTTAAAATACTTACGACGAGTTCTTTCGCCATCTTCATATAAATAGGAAATTTGATCAATTTTTTTTCATTAAATTCTATTCTTTTGAACTCTAATTTAGGACTAATATCTTTAATAGATGAGTTTTTGTAAAATAATTTTATCTCTTCTACATTCTCAATACTAAAATAGTAACTAATATTAAATATCGGAGTTCTTCCACCATTTATTAAAGGTAACGTTACATTAGAATCTTTTTTCATTTCATTTAAAGGAATCTCTCTATCTTCTAGATCCACTACATTAGATATATCAATGTCGTTATAGGTAGAAATACCAAGTACTAATAAGGGCTTATTTTCTTGTTTAATTTTTAATTTTTCTCTTTTATCTTCCGATTCAAAAATATATATAGTTACTCCAACCGTTAATATAGTTGTAAAAATATTTGCTATAACAGTTAACCAGTCGCTTGGTTCAAAAAATTCAAAAAAAGTCGTTTCATTTAAAATATTAATAGTC
>JAGQHW010000094.1 GCA_020431645.1 Carnobacterium sp.
CTTTGTTTTATTTGTATCTTTACTTATTTATAAATATAAAAAAATCCGGATACGTTTCTCTTTATTTTCTTTATCTAAATACAAACTAAAAAAGCACAACTTTTTTATGCCTACTGCATTTTTTAAGCAAATGCTACCTTTTTCAGTTTGAGTAGTATTTTTCAAGTGATTTGGTTAATAAAGGAAAAAGTATGGGTGCTAATAGTAAATAAAAAACACCATTTCCAAAAGCATGCAATGTGTCAAAAGAGAGACCTGAAAGATAATAAATCCAAAATTTTTGAATACCAAAAAAAGGAGCTTGAACGAGTGAAATAATAAATCCGTAAGCATAGCCCGTAAATACCGCATAAATAGTAACTATAACAAAAGGCAATTTTTTAAAAATAGGTTTAATCAATAAACCTGTCATTATCACTATGAACGAGAAAGAAACGATTTGCGCAATTGTCCAAACTCCCATGCCTAAATGAATATTAGAAATTAGAATAGACAATAGCGCAACAATTAACGCATCTATTACTCCAAGTGTAAGTGTCAAAATAATTAATATAACCGTTACGGGTTGGACATTAGGCAAAAACTGGAACACTAACCGGCTAACGTAGCAAAGAGTCGTTAGCATCGCTAATAAGGTCAATCGTTGAACAGAAAACTGCCGGATAGAATGATTAAAAGCCATCTAAATTCCACACAATAACATCTTGATCTTCCATAATATAACCAGCCGCCCCTACAGTAGCTTCTTGCCCATTAATCGTATACAACCAATATTTCCCTTCCTTTTCATTTTGCTCATAACCTTCAATAATAGAGATAAAACCATCCTTAGCTGTTAAATCGTAATTTTCTTCCATGATTTCTAATAAACTTTGTCCTTCTTGAGCTGTTACGTCTTTAGAGATCGCCGTTAGAACTTTCCCTTCTTCTTGTAATACAATCGACGCTGAAATAGTTTCAGTCATTGCGACTTCTATTTGACTTGGGACTAGGGCAGAACTCTCATTTAAAGCGGTTTGATTTCTATCTCCACATGCCGTTACTATCAGTAACATGACTAATACTAAGCCTAATCTTATTTTATTTTTCATCTTCTTCTCCTCTATTGTCGGTATTTTTTAGATATAATCCTTAAATTTTTCACTTTTTTTACAAAGTCATTCCTATCGAGTCTAAGTAGTTTTATCCTAAATGTCAATTTTATCAACGGTCAAAAAAATAAATCGTATAAAATAGACCATTCATTCTTAGATAATTAAGGATTCTATTAAGTTAATCCTCTCCCACTAGAGTAGCAAAGTATTCTATGCTAGAATGATGAATGAACTTATTTTGGAAAGAGGTTATAGAATGACACATTCTCATTTTTCAGAATTTTATAAAAAAACGAAGGTAGAAAGAATAAAAGCTTTACTAGATGCTAAAGTTATTCAAATAGAAGATGCTTTACTCCTTTTTGAAAATCCAGCATTATCCGATCAACTAGCTGATAATATGATTGAAAATCAATTAACACAATACTCTCTTCCTTTAGGAATCGCTTTACATTTTTTAATAGATAATCAAACGTATCAAGTACCCATGGTAACCGAGGAACCATCTGTTATTGCGGCAGCAAGTTCCGCTGCTAAAGTAATCGCACAAGCAGGTGGCTTCAAAACTCATTTAAGCGAACGGAAAATGATTGGCCAAGTTGCTCTAAAAGATGTACCAAATTTAGCCTTTGCTCTAGAAGAATTAGCCTCACACAAAGCGGCTATTCTAGAAAAAGCAAATGACGCTCATCCTTCAATTGTTAAAAGAGGTGGCGGTGCAGATAAAGTAGAATTTCGCACCATTCCTGCAACAGAGCATTCTCCGACATTTTTAGTTGTCCATGTTCACGTCAATGTCTTAGAAGCGATGGGGGCTAATATTGTCAACACAATGATGGAGGCTATTGCTTCCTTTATCGAAAACTTAACTCATGGGAAAGTTTTGATGAGCATTCTGTCAAATTATGCAACTGAATGCTTAGCTACTGCTACTTGCCAGATTCCACTTTCTTTGTTAAAACGTGGCGAGTATTCGGGAGAAGAAGTGAGAGATGCACTAATTGAAGCCTCTCAATTTGCTTATGCTGATCCTTATCGTGCGACTACACATAATAAAGGTATTATGAACGGCATTGACGCTACGGTTTTAGCAACTGGAAACGATTGGCGTGCTATCGAAGCTGGTGCACATGCTTATGCTGCTAAATCGGGACAATACCGTTCTTTATCGGTTTGGGAAAAAGCGGATAATGGCGATTTAAAAGGCTCTTTGACTCTGCCTTTACCCATTGGATTCGTCGGTGGATCAATCGGTATCCACCCTACCGCTCAGTTCAGCCAGCGCTTGTTGTCTATAAAAAGTGCTAAAGAACTTGAATCGGTCATTGTCTCAGTTGGTTTAGCTCAAAATTTTGCTGCGTTGAGGGCTTTAGTAACAGAAGGTATTCAAAAAGGACATATGGGCTTACAAGCTAAATCTTTAGCTATCAGTGCTGGAGCATCAGGAAATGAAATCGAACATGTTGCAACTGAATTAAAGAAGCAAGCTCATATGAACTTAGAAACAGCAGTCTCTCTATTAAATATTTTTAAACAGATGAATTAAAACAAAAAGAATGACTATATGAGGAGATTACGACCCTATGGAAATATGGATTCAACACATTATGGAGCAATTTGGTTATATTGGTGTCGCATTTTTAATTATGATTGAAAATATTTTTCCGCCTATTCCTTCAGAAGTTATTTTAACCTTTGGCGGGTTCATGACGACGACAACTAACTTAACCATTACCGGTATGATTATTGTTTCAACTATCGGTTCTGTTAGTGGTGCGTTAGTTTTATATGGTTTAGGCTCTTTTTTGGATATTACTCGCCTAGAAAAAATTGTTGATCGTTGGGGAACTATTTTACGCTTATCAAAAAAAGATTTGCATAAAGCAAATCAATGGTTTACTAAACACGGAATTGCGACAGTCTTTTTTTGTCGTTTTATCCCCTTAATTAGAAGCCTCATTTCTATACCAGCTGGAATGTCAAAAATGAAAATCAGCCTCTTTCTTTTATTTACAACTTTAGGCTCATTGATTTGGAATACCGTTTTGATTTATTTTGGTGCTCTTGTTGGGTCAAATTGGACAGTGATTGTTTATTACATGTCTATTTATTCAAAAGTAGCTTATTTCATTATCTTTTTATTATTGGCAACAAGCTTGATTTGGATTCTTCGTAGAAATAAAATAAAAAATAAGAACGTTTAGAAATGATTATTGTCTAATAGATTAGAAAAAAAAGAAAAGCTAAAATAGCTTCTCTTTTTATTTCTAATCTATTTTATTTTCATCTGCATTCAATACATATTCATAAGCTGTTATTTTACCCTTTGTTTGTTGAATTTCAAGTTCATTTTCAATATAGCTGATAGAATTACTTAAATCCATAGTACGCTTAGCAGTCAAACGGTCTAGTTCCTTTTTAGATTCATTTAGTAAGTGTGTTACATCTGACTCTGTCATATAGCCCATTATATATTCCTCCTAAAGTTATTTTTAATCTAACTTAACTATACTCCGCTTATCTTTAATTAACAATTAAAGACCTTCTTATGACAATTCATTTTAAAAACTCATTTATTTTACTCATTTTATCGTTTATTCTTTATTTTTATTAATTTCTATTCGCTTTTATGCTATTATAGACAAAGCGAAAACTAGTTCAAATGTAGTCTTTATTCATTTTTTACATATGTTACTCGCAAATTTTTTTTGATGGAAAGGTGAAAATTATGTGGTTTCTTTTTACATTAGTTGCTATTTTTTCTTGGGGAGCAGCAGATTTATTTTATAAAAAAGGCAGCAATCCTAAGGATCCATACAGTCATTTACGAATTGTGATAATGGTCGGTTCTGTTATGGGGATTCATGCTATCTATACCCTTTTATTTACAGGTATTACTTATGACCCGATGAATATTATTCGTTACTTACCCGTTTCTAGTATGTATATTCTTTCAATGACTATTGGGTACATTGGATTACGTTATTTAGAGCTTTCAATTTCGTCTCCTATTATGAACTCATCCGGTGCAATCGCTTCTCTTTTGACCTTTATCTTCTTAGGTCAAGTTATGACTGGTATACAGTTTTTCGCTGTTGCACTTATTTCAGTTGGTATTATTTTATTATCTGTTTTTGAAAAGAAAGCAGCCGATTTAGATAGACTTCAGCACAAAAAGAAAGTTGATCGCAAGTACCAAATCGGTGCACTTGCTATAGCATTACCTATTCTATATGCTATTATCGACGGTTTAGGAACGTTTGCAGATGCTTTTATTTTAGATAAAGTCATGAGTGAAAACCAGGCTAATACTTCTTACGAGCTAACTTTTCTAATCTGCGCTATTCTAGCCGCTTTTTATCTTATTGTAATTAAAAAACAATCTTTTAATCTATTTGAAGAACGAACAAAAGGCTATGCAGCTCTATTTGAAACATTTGGCCAATTTTTCTATGTCTATGCTATTGCTGGAAATGCTATCATCGTTACGCCACTGATTTCTTCTTATAGTATTGTGTCGATTATTCTTTCACGTATTTTCTTGAAAGAAAAACTAACAAAAGCTCAATATATGGTTATCGCTGTCATTATGGTTGGAATTTTCATTCTAGGATTTGAATAAAAAAGAGGATTTTGAGAGTGTTTCACTCTTAAAATCCTCTTTTTTATTTTATTCTAATTTTATGCTGGTAAACTCTCTGAACCATCATCTGTTACTAGTTTATTATTTTTTTGCTTTTGAAAAAAATAGAGGTAAGCAAATAATAAACCATTGAAAACAAGAATAAGACTAACTGAAATAAAGAGGCTCTGATTGTAAAGATCTTGTCCGATCCCCCCAGAGATAGCTTCTCTAAAACCATAAATAGAATAAGACATTGGTAAAAACGGATGAATAAATATGAAGAAATCATTGGTTAGGGGCATTGGGAATGTTCCTCCTGAACCACCTAATTGTACAACTAGTAAAATCATCGCAATAAAGCGACCTACATTGTCCAAGGCTACAGTCAAGAATGTGACAATTGCCATGAAGGCTACTGCAGTTATCATAGCCACTGTAAAGAATTTTCCAACAGATTGTACTTGTAATCCTAGTGCCATTAATATCCCTCCCTCAATGAGCGCCATTAATAAGGAGACGGGTAGAACAACTGACAATTTTGCTAGCCAAAGAGAATATCCCTTTTGTCCTTTTAAAAATGGTTTTCGTATCGGATAGATGACGTTGAAAATGACTGCTCCTATATATAGAGCCATTGACATAATATAAGGAGCCAGCGCAGCTCCATAATTGGGAACATGGCTAAACTCTTTATGAATTAATTCTGTTGGATTTGAAAACATATTAATCGTTTCATCAGTAGGGTCAATCGCATTTACTTTCGTTGCACCTTCTTGTAAACTAGTTGCTAGTGTAATTGCTCCAATGTTAAGCGTATTTAGCCCATTTCCTAAACTAGTTGATCCATTGGCTAACTGCTTAGAACCATCAGTTATTTTTCCAGCTCCATTAGCTAGCTGGCTTGATCCATTCACCAATTTTTCTGAATTATTGTTTAATTGATTGGTTCCTTGAACTAATTCGTTAGAACCCCTATTTAATTGATTAACCCCTTGTATTAGTGGAGGTAATTTTCCATCTATTTGATTGATACCACCGCTTAATTGAGTTGCACCAGAATTCAACGCTTCAGAATACTTACCTAATTCAGTCGCTCCATTTTTTAAAGTACCAACCCCATTTGTATACGTTGTTACTCCAGCAACTAAACCGTTATTTCCTTTTAATCCGTTTTGAATCGTTTTAAGACCATGATTTAACTCAGTCATCCCTTGAATAACACCTTTATTTTGATTTTCACCTGTTTGTGTCAAAGCTGTCTGAACAGATGCTAAACCACCACTTAATCCATTAATCGCTTGAACAGCTCCGGGTAAAGCTTGGTTTGAACCGTTTGCTAATGTAGCTACTTGTGCTTTTAAATTAGTTAGTTGGCTTACTACTCCAGCTAATTTTTCTAGTTGTACTTGTAAATCTTTAGCTGAGGCACCGGCATTTGTCGCTTGAGTAGCGGCTGTTCTAGTAGCCGTGCTAGTTGCTCCTACTTGCTCATCAATAGTATTAATTAACGCTTCATTTGCTTCTCCTTGTGCCTGTACTTCACTTTGCACTGCTTCTAGTAGTTCTACTTGTTGAGCTGAATCTAACGCCTTGAAAGCTGCTGTATTTTGAACAATGTTAATTGTTTTAATTCCATCGGTCTTTACATTAGCTCCTAATCCTTTTGTACTTTCTCCAACACGATATAACTGAGTCCCAGCGTTTGTTACGTTTTCTTGCATACCTTTTAGGTTTGTACCTATACTTGTTAAATCTTTTGTAATTGAATCGGTGTTAATACTACTTGCTTGACTATCTAAAGCAGCAGCCAGATTCTGAATACCATCATTTATTACAGGTAAACTAACCAATAATGTATTTAGGTTCTTTTTATTTTCCTCTGACTGGCTTTCTTTAAGTGAAGTCGATAATTGATTTAGTCCTGCTAATAATTGATCACTACCAAATCTAACTTGATCAACTCCATCACTTAGACTAGTTACACCATTTTGAAGCTTATCGTTAGTAGCAGTCAATTGACTCGCTCCTAAATCTAATCTATTGACACCAGCTGTGTAAGGTATTAATCCACTTCTTAAGTCTTTAGCCCCACTATTTAATTGAGTCATTCCGTCTTTTAGTGGGCTAACATTTGAGGCTAACTGTCCAATACCTTTAGTCAATTTCGTTGCGCCTGAATCTAGTTGAGCTACTCCGTTTGTGTATTCCTTCAACCCAACACTTAGCGTTTCTGCACCTTCATTGAAGATTAATGTACTGTCAGCTAATTTAGTTAGATTTTTTGTTATCTCTTTATTTCCGTCTGTTATTTTTACTGTACCTTCTTCTAATTTTTTTGAACCTTCAGCAGCAGCAGTAAATCCATTGCCTACTTCACCTATTTGGTCAAATAGCGCTTCAGTATAAGCTTTTGTAATAGTTTCAGAAATATTTTTTTCGACTTCTTTTGCAGCTGATTTACTAATCACCTCACCAATAAAATTTAGTGACCCATTTGTTTTATACGTTAATTTCATTTTTTTAGGATGAGTATCCATTAATGTTGCTGCATCTTTTGAGAAGCTTCTTGGAATAGTCATTACCATGTAATACTTTCGATCAGTCAATCCTTGTGCTGCTTCGCTTGGAGCAACAAAATTCCAATCCAAAGAATCATTGTTTTTTAAATTTTCTACTAATTCGGATCCAACAGCTAATTGTTTGCCTTCGTACTCAACTTCTTGGTCTTCATTAACTACTGCAACGGATAACTCATCTGTGTTACCATATGGGTCCCAGTTAGACTTTAAGAAAAAACCTGCATATAATATTGGAATAAATAAAATAACGATACAGGAAAGAAGCAACATTTTGTTAGAATATAGTTCTTTCCATTCTTTTTTCAACATGTTCATTGATTCTTTTCCACGCCTTTCCTAGCTTAAAATTGATTCATTTTTTCATTCCAATTGAGAATAGGAATATCTTGATGTTTTAACGACTTTTGAATTAACTCCGCAACAGTTTGCTTGCTGAGGTAGTCTTTGTATTGATTGTCTGCTTGTTCAAAGACTTCCATCAAAATAACTTCACCATGATTAGCAGTTGGGCCTAAATCCGAAAAAACTTGATTGATCATTCCTGTATTCGGATAAGTGATAATTGGTCCTTCTAACGCTTCAACTACTTCTAATAAGTGAATGTTTTCGGGATTTCTTGCTAAAGAAAATCCACCATTGCTTCCAGAAACAGAAGTGACTAAACCATTTACAACTAGCTTCCTCATAATTTTTTTAATATAAGAAGGAGAAGCTCCCTTTAATCTTCGATTAATAATATGTGAAGCAATTGGAAATTTCTTATCTTGAGTTGCTAGTAACGTCATAATACAAACAGCTTGTTCGAGTCCTTTTGTTAAATTCACTATCTCGCCTCTTTTCATGTTAAATTAACGACATTTAACATCCATTATGGACTTTTTATGTCCATGAACAAATTTACTATTATATATAAAA
>JAGQHW010000095.1 GCA_020431645.1 Carnobacterium sp.
GATCCGCTCCTATCGTTTGTGTTTAGCTAGCTTTCACTCGTTTAATTAGCTATAAGTTATTTTCTAGTCGTTTCCCAATAGCCGTTTAACTGCATAATCAGGCCCTCTTTTTTTAGAAATTTCACTCCAATAGACTAATTCCTTAGTTGATTGTGCAGTTAATCTTGAAAGAGCTGCTCCTACATCCTCTTTTGTAAAAGTATTGGGATTTAATATCTCTGCTAATTGTTTTTTTTCACAATCGTAGGCAATATTAAATTGGTCACTTGAGAAAGGAAGAATAATCATTGGTTTACCATAGTAGAGTGCCTCAGTAAATGTATTGCAACCACCATGGAAAATAACGTTATCCATATAAGGCATTAAAGCTTTTTGAGGAATAAACTCTTCGATAATTACAGAAGAAGAACGGTATTGTTTCAACTTTTCAGCATTGCTTCCAGCCGAAACAATTAACAAAGCTGTAGGATTTTGTTTTTTGACACCCATTATTAACTTCTCTAGAACATCCACTCGATTAGATAAAAAAGTACCCAATGTGATTAAAATTTTAGTATTTTTGGTATTTACCTTTTTTGACCACTCTTTATTTAATGATTCTTCTTCAAAACAATTGCCCATAAAAATCTTATTGGGTTGTTGTTGTTCGTCTTCAATCGCATCAAAATCAAAATAATTATACAAAATTGCTCTATCTGAAACTAAACTAAAGGCATTTTCTACCTTTTTACGATGGCTCTTATTTTCTTCTAACATCATATTAAAAATTGTTGTAAATTCTTTTTGCGTGTTTTTAGAAACCTGTCTGAGCTCTTTCAGTTTCGTATTATCAACTGATATAACACTTGGCCAATTATTCGGAACGCCATACTGCTCGTTTTCTGATGGAATCGTTCTTGGGTGCGGTGGACAAAATGTTACAAACGGCAAATCCAATACATATAATCCTAGCGTTACACCATATGAAAGGATATCAACTACATATAGATCGATTGCAAGTGATTCGTTAATGGTTTTTATTTTTGAAATAAGTTCTTCTGGTTTATAAAGCATATCTTTTTTTCGATGGTTTGACTGTGTGATAAGTGTCTCGATTGCGCCTTTTCGTGTAGCTTCAAAAAATTCATCTAATCGGTCTTTTTCTGAATCGGGTTGATCTGTTATTTCAGCTTTTCCAACGTTTTTATTTTTGCTAATATCAATTTCATAAAAAGTTAAGTTAGCTTGTTCCACTTGTTGCTTAAACTCCATGCTACATCCGAATGTTACGTCTTTTCCAAGCTTTTTAAAGCTCTTTGCAAGAACTAAAAGAGGCGTAAAATGAGAATAAAATGGAGGACTAATAAAAAAGATATGATTAGTATTCATTTACTTTTCTCCTTTTTAAAGACAAATAAAACGACAGAAACTCTTTGGCTATTTTTTCCATAGAGAATCGTTCTTTGACTGTTTTTTCTCCAGCTAGTTGAATTTCCTCAAAAGCTGCTGGATCGTTTTTCAACTCTTTAATAATCATTTTTGTTTCTTCAGAAATAGATTGCCAATTTGTTGTATCAATTAAAAATCCATTTACGCCACTTTCTATATAGCTTTTCACGCCGCCTCTTTCAGGTCCTAATACCAAGAATTTTTGCGCTAAAGCTTCTAAAATAGCTATTCCAAATTCTTCCTTTTTACTAGAGCAGAGATAAATTTGTGGGTATTGTTTTTGATGTTCCATAATTTTCTTTTCAATTAACCGTATATTTTCATTTGAAAGCGCACCGATGTGATGAAATTGATCTCTTAGCTGTGAATGCTCAGAAAAATACTCTTCAAACGAATGCAACATCTTCTTTTCATCTTTACTAGGATTTTCTAAATCTCCACCAATTACCAATAAGTTGTATACCTCTGAAATACTAGAATTCCCCCAGGCTTTTACTAATTCATCTTGTGCTTTTTGCTGTTCTAATCTTCCAACATTTAGAATAATCGGTCTATCAAAAAAGCCTTTTTTAAATTTAATCTGTTTTAATTCATTGGGCTTATTCCCTTTTTCAGTTTTATTTTCAAAATCGCTATCTGCCTGTATACCTTCACTTATCATCCAGATAGTCTCTTTTTTATCTTCCTTTACTAATTGTGGGAAATACAATTCTAATTCTTTTTTCACTTTAACATTTCCTATTCCCACTATTTGATCACTTTCAGAAATCAGTTCATCACCTATCATAATCTTATTTACTTTTTGAACATACTCATTGAAAGAGTAGGCTTTTAATGTTCCATCCTTATTGGTCATGTTTCTATGAGGATCTGGTGTTAATGTAAAAACAAATTTCTTTTCTCTTTCTTTACTTAAGAGTGCTATTGCTTTGGATGCATTATCTAAATAACGAACATGAAAAATATCTGGTTCAATCCCAACTTTTTTAAGGAACCGGTCAACAGATCTTTTTATAAAACGCTCTTTTTTCAAAAAAGGATCTTTATCTGTTGTGTCTATATAGATAGGGACTCTTATAAAAAGATGGTTATCTGAATAATAATTCATTATTGATTGATTGGTTGACCATTCATTCGTAATCGTTAAAGTCACAACGAGAGAAACTTGATCTGATTTAGATAGCTCATTTCCTAATGTTTTTAAAAAGATAGCAATCCCACCATTATTTCCTTTACCACTGTTTTCAAAATCACCATAAAACATTGATTGTAAAATCGTTAGTCCAGTTGTTTTAGCAACTTTTTCTCTATTGAGAATTGCTTTATAATCATTAAACAACTTTTTATTTTTTTGAAAAGGAATCAAGGCTGCTACTGCATTATGATCTAGATTTCCTAGTGAATAAAGTTCTATCAACAAATCAATGAGTTGAATGTTAATATTTATTGGGTAGTCTTCTTTTAACCAGTCATAAATGGCTGCTTCATAACCGTCTACTTTAAAATGATAAAAATAATCGATTAGTATCGAAAAAATATCTAGTTGTTTTGAATAATTTGTTAATAAGTTCATGATTATTTCTTTATTCAATACATTTCTATTGCATTCAATACAACTGTCTATTAGCGCGAAAGCCATTGACTCATTTAGCTTTTTTTGTGATAAATAATAGCGGACTTTTCTATCGAAGCCTTCTTCAGTAAGCATGCGACAATTCTTGGTAAGGTTATTTACAATATATCGATCTAAGTAATCATCTTGACCTAAATAAGAAAAAAGACCAAGCAAATCGTTCTCCACTAGCTCTTTTCTTGCATTTAATGCCAAGCTATCTTTAATATAATCTAAGATTCGCTCTTCTTTTTTATCAAAACGATGTTCTTCTTTATACTTTTCTAAAAAAAGTGAAGGAAAGGAACGGAGATTATTTCCATTAAAATAATCCTTTCTTAATTGAGTAAACTTATTCATGGTGTACCACCTTTCTACGGGAAATCGTATTCATTTTCAGTTTATTTATGCATTTTTATAATGTTTCAAACATGTGCACTAGCTCATTTCAAACTAAACTGGTAGACAATATTATAACATAGTAAGCGTTAACGAACTATTTTAATGAACTGGCTTTATCTATTAAGCTTACTTTCAACAAAAAAACCAACAAACTATACTTTCTTATAGTTTGTTGGAACTTATTATTTTTAATTAGCTTTTATTTTTTTCTACCCATAAGTCCATTGGATTTTCTTGTCCTTCTTCTAGAGGCATATTCTTCATCACTAGCTTACGTTCTGCTCGATCTTTTTTAAAATCTTCATAGATTTCTTTAGAGATACTCATTCCAACTGCTGCTGCTTCATCTACTGAAGCACAGTAGTAGCCTTTTTTAATTCCTGATATATACATAACTGATAAGCACATTGGACAAGGTTCGCCACTAGCGTACATCGTATAATCTGACAAATCAAGCGTCTTAAGTTCTGCTTGTGCTCTGCGAATTGCTAACATTTCTGCATGCCCACTGCTATCGTAAGTATGGTGCAATTCGTTTACTCCTTCAGAGATAATCTCTCCGTCTTTAACTAGTACTGCTCCAAAAGGTGTTCCTCCACTACGAACATTTTCTAACGATAATTCAACGGCTCTATCCATGAATTTATCCATTGTATCAACCCTTTCTTCTCTATTTGATTTTTTGTATGAGTCAAACTCATTAACAATTAATCTTAATATAACGAGTTTTGATTGCTTAATCAAAGAATACGTTCTCAAAATATGTTCAACTCACTTTAGTTCATTAATTAAACGATTTTTTCTTGAATTTAAACATCTCACCCATATCTGCTGCCGCAGTAATTGAGCCACCTACAATAATTATTGCACAAACAATACTTCTCAAAGAAATTTCTTCGTTGAGTAGAACTGCTCCAAATACAATTGACCAAGCACAATAGGTAATATTTAAAGCCATCGCTTTAGAGGCACCAATTTTATTAATCGCTTTATAATAAAATAAATAAGACGTTGTACCAAACAATGCCGCTAACAGAATAATCCCTGCTGTTTGCGTAGGAATTAGCGATAAAGTAAACGACCAGCCTTTAACAAACGGTATAATAATCGCTCCATAAAAAATAGCAGAGGTTAACTGTCTTATTTGTAGAGCCAGGTGGTCACTGATTTCTTGAGCCTTTAACCCGTAAGCTATAATCACGGCTTCTGAAGCCCAACCGATAACACACATAAAAGCAAACAAAAATCCTATTACCGTATTATTTGTTTCGCTACCACCAGGCGTATAGCCTAATGCGATTACTCCTAAAATACTTACCGTTAATCCTGCTATTTGATACCCTTTCATTTTTTCTTTTAAAAAGATATAAGATAATAATGCCCCAACTCCTGGAAATAAGGCTGAGATGATCGCCGTATAGGCTGCACCGATATAGTTTATTGATAAAACATATCCCGTCATTCCGATAGGTCCACCAAGCAGGGCTGCTAGTACAATAATTTTTCCACTTCTTGTTTTTAATGCCGATAGTATTTTCTTCGACTCTTTTTTAATTCCCATATAAAACAGCATCCATAATGAAGAACACACGTCATGGATAAATGTGCTGATAAATGGTGCTAATAAAATAGCTTGTTCAGTCGATACAAATGGTGTCATAACTAAAGCAATACCTAGTATCACGGTATCTAATCCCCAAAAAAAACCTGCTAATAAGCCATAAGCCATAGTTCATTCTCCTAAACGTTTTTTCATTCTTTATCTTTTTTCAACTTCTTCGTTTCGTAGAGATAAGAATAGGTTTCATTTTTTATCAGACACTTAAAGCCCGTTGTTGCATCTTTTTCTTTTATCGGAGTAATCTTTAAGATTTCACTTTCTTTACAGTTTACTTGTTTAGAAATAGCTTCTAAAATTTTTGAACCAGTTGAATCGATGTAATCTGAATCGAACGTTCTCAGTTCGTCTAGCGTATCAAACTCAAAGATAATCTCTTTAGAATAGTGACGACTATAAAGAGGCAGTTCATTGATATGGTTAAGATAAATGCTTTCCCATAATAATGGAGGTGTTTCCGGTTTATCATAGACAGCTTCTAAAATAGCTACAAATTTATTGGAAAAAGAACTTGAAAAAAAGACATGTCCTAACATTACCCAACTATTTTTACCGCCTATTTTTAGATCTGTTATTAGACCAGTCGCGTCCGTTTCGATACACCACTCACCGGTTTCTCCTTCTTCATAAACAGAAGAATAATAAGCATTTGCAACATAAGGCTCAAAAACGTTTTGGGTAAAATAATTATCTGCTGAACAGATATACGTATTGCTTAATTTTTCTCTAACAGCGTAAAGTGTTGAGTGATTATTACGAGTAGCATAATCAGGGTTTTCTATTACTGTCACTTGAAATTCTTCTACCAAATACTGAAATAATTCTTTTTTGAAGCCAACTACAATTGTAATATCGTCAATTCCTGCTTCTTGTAATTGACGAATTTGTCGTTCAATCAAGACTTGCCCTTTGACTTTTACCAATGATTTTGGGTATTCATAGGAAATAGGCGCAAATCGAGAAGAAAGTCCTGCAGCCATAATAATCGCGTTCTCAACTTTAAGTAATGCCTGATCGTTTGTGCTCATTTTATTCCCTCCTATTGTCTTACTTATTCAAAAGTAAGGTTAGTCTTTGAAAGGAGTTCGTCTACAACAATGGAATAATATTCTTTCGCATAATCGTATTGTTTTAGTGCATATTCCCCAAAATCGACTCCTAAATCACTCTTATACTCACACCAGTTGCTCCAAAGTAACCCACCTATTGCCATGTAACAATAAATTTTAATTCTTGTTTCCTCTGTACACTCACCGGAAAAATAACTATCAATCAGATAGTCTGTTTGCTCTCTGTTGTACATAGAATAAATAGCAAACATTCCTACATCAAAATGCGGATCTTGCATCGCAGCATACTCCCAATCAATAACAAAAACGTCCTCTTCTACGAATAGAAAATTATCTGAAACAGAATCAATATGGGCCAATACAAAATTTTTCGGTAGTTGGTTGACTAGCTTTTCTAAAGACAATACTTTTTTCTTTACCTCTGCGTAATCTTCAAATACAGATGATTTACCTAGCCTTAAGCTTTCATAAAACTCGATTTCCTCAAAAGGATTAAAGGTATGAGCAACTTTCAAATCACTATTATGGAATTCTCTTAACTTTTTCATGCATTGTTGAACATCTTTTTGATCAAAGGGATCACTTACTCTTGCAGTCTCCCAAAATTCCGTTATCTTGATTCCGCTTTCATTCGAGATATAAACAACATTGTCACTGATTTTTTTTCCTTTTAACACTTCATATACATCATACTCGTTTGAACGACTGATCAACTTATCTGTACCAGCACCAGGAATACGAATGATGTAACTTTTATTTTTGACTTCAAACTTGAATGAATCATTTGTCATCCCTTTTTTTAGATACGTTATATTCTTTATTTCACTTGGTTCGATAGTCATCACATCAGCAATAACAGAGATAACTGATTGGTCTAATCCTTTTTCATTTGAATTTTCCATTTTTTTATTCCCTTCTTATCTGTCTATTTTTGGGTATTAAAGTTGATTTCAATAATACCATGATGAGGTGCTTGCTCTTTTAGAGGTGGCATTTCCATATAATTGCCATAATTTTTCGTTAAGATTTCATCGTATGCTCTTGGTACTGGAAACATATGCCCTTCAAAATCCCACTCAATTGAATCATAAAAGAAGGCTTTTTTTAAAACGAATGATTCATAAGTGTTTTTACCTGTTGAGATACTCAATTCACCAACGTATTCTTCGTCTCTATCATTAAAAATGCACGCTAATTTTGTTATTAATCGATCGACATTCTTTTTTGGAACGCCTTTTAAAAGATAATACATTGCTTTTTTAGCTATCCTTAAACCTGTCTTTTCTTCGCTATTATTGACTCTCATGACCCGGCAATAATTCATTAATTTCAACTGATCTATTGCTATTCTTTGAGCCTTACCCTTTAATGTGCTTGGACGCACGTGATCATATGGGAAAACATCAATAAAAAAGCCTTGATGCATCTCAACATCTTGCACAAGATTTTCGACATAGCGAGTCTTGTTTTTCCTTATTTTTGAATATTGCGATTGAAACTTTTCATCCGTATGGTAATTTTGCAAGAAATAAGCTGCATCTAGTTCTTTTGGACTAATAGCTAAAAATCGGTCGTATTCTTCTCTCAACATGCAAACGTCTATGTCATCATCCCAAGGAATGAAACCGTTGTGTCTAATGGCTCCAATTAATGTTCCTGAGAAGAGTTGATAGTGTATCCCATGCTTTTTACAGATTTGATCAAATTCTATTAAGATTTCCAACTGTACTTTTTGTGCCTCTTCTATCCGCACGTCTAAGCCAGGAAATTTCAGTTCGCTCTTTTGCATGAATTCACCACCTTAGTTATGTTGTTGCTTTCTATTTTCTACTCTTATTTATTCTCATCAACTTAATAGAGTCATTTCTTCTTATTATTCAGTATTCTGAATAAATTTGCAAATCCAACGACACTTTATCTTAACTTAACTAGTTGAGAAAGACTTTTTCAACTTTTTCCACTACAAACTAGTCTTTATTTTGAAATAAATAGGGTACAATGGAGATGACTAATTTTTTGAGGAGGGTTTCATTGAAGAAAGATAAAAAGTTTTATTGGACT
>JAGQHW010000096.1 GCA_020431645.1 Carnobacterium sp.
AATGTATAAAAACTGGAAATATACAGTATAAACACTCGATGTAAGATGTATATACTGAATAAAGAATATATATGAAATCATTGTCAAAAAATGTGGTGAAATCGACATTTGAAATGTAGCATAAGTGTATTTGTCCAACGTTGTTAGCGTTATCATAAGGATGTAAATAAGAACTAGAGGAGGAAATGAAAGTGAAAAACCCTATTCAAGTTAATTCAGAAATTGGTAAGTTAGTAAAGGTTATGGTTCACCGTCCAGGTAAAGAGATGGAAAACTTAATGCCTGACTATTTAGATAGACTATTATTTGATGATATTCCTTATCTTAAAGGAGCTCAAGAAGAACATGATAACTTCGTTAAAGAATTAGAAAACGAAGGAGTCGAAGTTCTCTATTTAGAAAAATTAGCAGCAGAAGCAATTGATGCTGGAAATGTAAAAGAAGAGTTCATTAATCAGTGGTTGACAGAAACTGATATTGTTTCAGAAAATGTCAAAAACATTGTTAAAGAAGAGTTACTAAAATTAGATACTTTCGATATGATTCTTAAAACGATGGAAGGTTTTAGAAAAACTGAAGTTAAAGCAGCTCACTTTGATAACTCTTTAGCTGATCAATTAGAAAGTGATTACCCATTCTTGGTTGATCCAATGCCAAACCTTTACTTTACACGTGATCCATTTGCAACAATGGCTAATGGTGTTACGATTAACAAAATGTTTGCTGATACGCGTAATCGTGAAACGATTTATGGAGATTTTATTTTCAACTACCACCCAGAATACAAAGAAAATGTTGACAAATTTTACTCACGTGATGAAGAAGACCGCATTGAAGGTGGAGATGAGTTAGTTCTTTCTAAAGATATTCTAGCTATCGGTATTTCACAGCGGACAGACTCTCGTGCGATTGAAAAATTAGCAAAACGAGTATTTGCAGCTGGCGCATTTAAAGAAATATTAGGATTTGATATTGGTGAGCACCGCAAATTTATGCACCTAGATACTGTATTTACAATGGTTGATTACGATAAATTTACTATTCACCCAGAAATTGAAGCAGGACTACGTGTTATCTCTATCAAACCAGGTAAAGATGGAGAAATCATTCTTGAAGAAAAAGAAAGTAAAAACTTAGCTGAAGTATTGGCAGAAGCTTTAGGTTTAGAAAAAGTTACCCTACTTCGCTGTGGTGGAGGAAGTCTTGTAGACTCTGCTCGTGAGCAATGGAATGATGGATCAAATACATTGACAATTGCACCAGGTGTCGTTGTTGTGTATGACCGCAATACGATTACAAATAAATTATTAGAAGAAGCAGGATTACGATTAATTAAAATCCCAGGAAGTGAATTAGTCCGCGGTCGTGGGGGCCCAAGATGTATGACAATGCCTTTTGTTCGTGAAGATTTAGAATAGCAGTATCTTTTTACTAAAAAATACAAAAAAACTATTGGAGGAATATAAAATGAACAATATTTTTCAAGGACGCAGTTTATTAGCAGAAAAAGATTTTACAAAAGAAGAGTTAATGTATCTGATTGATTTTTCACTTCACTTAAAAGAAATGAAGAAAAAAGGTATTCCTCATCATTATTTAGAAGGTAAAAATATTGCTTTATTATTTGAAAAATCTTCTACACGTACACGCTCAGCGTTTACAACGGCTTCAATTGATTTAGGGGCTCATCCTGAGTACCTTGGTAAAGACGACATTCAATTAGGTAAAAAAGAATCAGTTGAAGACACAGCCAAAGTATTAGGCGGTATGTTTGATGGAATTGAGTTTCGTGGATTTAAACAATCAAACGTTGAGAAATTAGCTGAATTTTCAGGAGTACCCGTGTGGAATGGCTTAACAGATGAATGGCATCCAACACAAATGATTGCTGACTTCTTAACAGTTAAAGAAAATTTCGGCAAAGTTGAAGGCATCACTCTTGCCTACGCTGGAGATGGCCGTAACAACATGGCAAATAGCCTATTAGTGACAGGTGCTATCTTAGGCGCTAATATCCGCATTGTTACACCTAAAGCATTGTTCCCAGAACAAGAAATCGTTGATATGGCAGAAAAATTTGCTAAAGAATCTGGTAGCAAACTATTGATTACAGACGATGTTAAAGAAGGCGTTAAAGATGCCGACGTTCTTTATACTGACGTTTGGGTATCGATGGGTGAGGAAGATAAATTTGAAGAACGTGTTAACTTATTAAAACCTTACCAAATCAATATGGATATGGTTAAAGCAACTGGTAAAGAAGATATGATTGTATTACACTGCTTACCAGCATTCCACGATGTAGAAACAGATTATGGCCAGATGGTTAAAGAAAAATTTGGCATTAGTGAAATGGAAATAACAGATGAAGTTTTCCGCAGCAAATATGGTCGCCAATTTGATCAAGCTGAAAATAGAATGCATTCTATCAAAGCTATTATGGCAGCAACATTAGGAAACTTATTTATTCCAAAAGCTTAGGATTAAAAAAGTGAACTAAGAATGTTAGAGCGTAGGGAATACTGTCATCCTTATGCTCTATCTTTCTCTTGAAAAATAATAAAAAACAACTTAATACTGGTAAATGTAGAATATTCGACATATAATAAGCAAGAACAACCGGTTACAAAAAAATATAAATCAAGATAGGATGGATAATATGACAAAAAGAAAGATTGTAATTGCTTTAGGTGGAAATGCGATTTTATCAGATGACGCTAGTGCAGCTGCACAACAAGCAGCACTTGTAGAAACAGCAGAATATTTGGTGAAATTCATTGAAAATGGGGATGATTTAATCATTTCTCACGGCAATGGTCCTCAAGTAGGAAACTTATTGTTGCAACAAGCAGCTACAGATAGTGAAAAAAATCCAGCAATGCCAATTGATACTTGTGTAGCTATGACACAAGGAAGCATTGGATATTGGATGCAAAATGCTTTAGGAAATGCTTTAGCAAAAAGAAACATTGAAAAACCTGTTGTGTCTATCGTAACTCAAGTAGTTGTAGATGAAAATGATCAAGCTTTCAAAAAACCAACTAAACCAATCGGACCTTTCTTATCAGAAGAAGATGCTAAAAAAGAAATGGAAAGAACAGGTTCAGTATTTAAAGAGGATTCTGGTAGAGGATGGCGCAAAGTTGTTGCTTCACCAAAACCTGTTAGCATTCAAGAATATCAAGTGGTTAACCAACTTGTTGAAAGCGGCGTAGTAACCATTTCAGTTGGTGGCGGCGGCGTTCCTGTCATCGTTAAAGATGGCGAATTGACTGGTATCGAAGCGGTTATTGACAAAGATTTTGCTTCTCAAAAATTAGCAGAATTAGTTAAAGCTGACTTGTTAGTTGTTTTAACTGGCGTAGACAATGTTTTTGTAAACTACAACAAACCAGATCAAAAGAAACTTGAAAATGTAACAGTTGCTGAGATGAAAAAATATATCTCAGAAGACCAATTTGCACCAGGTAGTATGTTACCTAAAGTAGAAGCTGCAATTGCCTTTGTTGAAAATTACCCTGAAGGAAAAGCTATGATTACTTCTTTAGAAAATGTAGAAAATGTTCTAGAAGGAAACGGCGGAACAGTTATTACAAAATAAAAAGTAAGAAATAGCGTCTTGAAATGAACCAGATTGTAAAAGAAATGGGCTCTTTCAAGGCGCTCTTTTTATAAAGAAACACTTATGAAAACGGATAACATAAGCCCTTTACTAGTTAAAATCAAAGAAAGAACTAAGGCGTTGTGCTATAATGAATACATAGATAAATCACCATTTTTCATCGTGCCACACATAGGTCGAAAAAGATTACTTATTCGTTTAATTCAATGAATACAAGTAAGGAGCGAATCAAATGCCAATCAAAGAGATGAAAATAAACCAGTTGTATGAATTACGATTTAAGCCCGTTTTTGCGAACTTAACGGATTCAGAATTCAATTGTCTAAAAAAACACTTGTGTCTCAGAAGTTATAAAAAAGGCCAAGTTTTATTTGATGAAGGCGACAAACGTGAGAAATTATTTTATTTAAAAAAAGGGCTTGTTAGAATAGAACGTTACGATAAAAGTGCCTCATTTTTATACATCGATTACAATAACCCCGATACATTATTTCCATATGGAGGCATGTTCTCTGACGAAACCTATCACTATTCTGCTTATGCAGCCACAGACATTGAACTGTATTATTTACCTACCGATATTTTTGAGCAACAGGCGATTTATAATCCCAATCAACTATTGTATCTTTACAAAAAAGTCTCAATAATTCTAAGACAACAAGAAAAAAGAATTCAATATTTAGCTGTTTCAAGTGCTACAAGTCGAATCATTAACACATTATTATATCTAATGGAAAATTTGGGCAAACATATTTCACCCAAAGTGATTGAAATTCCATATCCTATTACAATTAATGAAATAGCAGATATCAGTGGCTGTTCGAGAGAAACGGTAGGCGGTGTACTAAAGCAGCTTAAAGAAGACCAACAGTTAGAGTACGAGCGTAAGCAATTTACATTTTTACATCCCTCATATTTTAAATCCTACACAGAATAAAGTGAGAAAAGAGCTCTACCATCTGAATGGAGAGCTCTTTTTTGTCTATCTATTCATCATCTTCAATAAGCGTAAACCAACATTTATTTGTAAAAGTTCTTCAGCTTGATTGAATTGAATGGTTGTTAACTTTTTAATCTTATCCAACCGGTAACGAACGGTTTTTGGATGAAGAAATAACGTGTCAGCGGTGTCTTTGTAGTTTTGATTTTTATCTAAAAATACTTTCAAGGTTTCAATTAAGTCGGGATGGTCTGTATTCAATAAAAGTAAGGATTCTGGGATGAATTTTTCAAATTGTTCTAAATGATCTACATCGGTAAATAATTGGTAAATACCAATATCATGGTAACTGTAAATTGCATTTTCTTCACCAAACAAAGTTGTAATTTTTTGTGTGTTTTTTGCTTGTTTGTATAAAGAAGGCAAATGAAACAAGTCATTCTTATAGCTAAAACTAATGGCTATATCTAAATGTTCTAAATAAACTATTTTTTTACTTACATCAATACTAGTAAGAAGTTTCTTTTTAATTGTTTCTTCAAGATCTTGTTGAGTATCCATGATAAAAACAATTTTATGATTGCGAATAAGATAAACATGCTGTGGCCAATATTTTTTTGTCTCTTCAATGAATGTATAAGCAAATTGGCGCTCTTTTTTATGCTGATCATCAGGTAACTCTGCTGTCAAAGAGCTAGTAGGTAAGTGACAAATAAAAATCCGGAAATTTGATCCATCTGTTAGTTTTAAGCTTGAAATCTTTTCATTTAATTCATCAGTATCTTCGATACGATTGTTTAACATATCTGAAATAATGCTATTTTTGTAATGCAATGTTGTTTGAGAAACCGCGTATTTTTTTAATAACTCCATTTGAAGAAAACTAATGGTATTTTCAATGGCTAAGAAATCCTCATTCGGTGTAGAGGAATCAAGTTCATGAACGATTAATTCATAAGAATTAATCTTCAAGTTAGGAATTGGAACGACTAATTGTGTGTATGTTTGATTGTTTTCTAGTGATTTAGAGGTGACCTTTCGTCTCGTGTAATCATAGTTCATGTATTTTTGCTTATTTAATGAGATAGATTGAATAAATAAGACATCATCATAAAGTGGGTTGGTACTAATCCACTCTTCTTTGATGGTGTTTTTTAAACTAATGGGTTTTTTTATTAAGTTTTCTAGAACAGTTAAAATATCAATAATCTCAGGTTCATTTAGAGCCATTTTTGTAAAATGATTTTGTAATGAGTAATACTTTTCTAAAAGGTGGATATTATTATTGATTATTTTTCCCATAACATCTAATAAAATTGGCTCATATTGTGTTTGTTTAGGTATTTGAATTAATGGAAGCTTATTTTTTTCACATAACTCAATAATATATGCAGGAATAGAGACGACTAAACGATCAATTTTAATAATCAAGCCACTTATTTTTAACTGATGGGCCTTGGTAAAAAAATCACTTAGCTCATCAGAGGAAAGATCTTTTAAAGCATAGTAACTACTGAGCAATAATTCACCTTCGCGACCCCAACTTTCAATATCTGGGCCTTCTACAATCATGATACCGGTTACGCCGTTTGTTAGTCCAGCATGTTTAGTTAAAATCGTTGCTTCCTTGAGAGAATCGAAATCAAGCAATTCTCTTACTGTTAAATTCATACATTCACGTCCTTGTTTGTCATTATAAAGCAATATAAAAACGTTTAGCTGTTCGAGATATAAAACGCTTTATTCTTTGGGATAGTACGATAATGAATTGAGTAACAAAACATGATAGACTACAAAAGAAGTGTATTCACTATAACAGAAAAATAAGATTAGAACCATTAAAAATTGTATATGAGAGAGTAGGAATATAGATAAAAAATAGAACTATCTATAAAAAAAGTAAGCTGTTATATTAACTAAAATATAAATAAGGGAAGAAAATTATATGACTATACCCATTACTATCTTTTTTTGGATTGTTTGTGTTGCTCCTATCATATTACTGCTTATTTTAATGGTTTTTTTTCAATGGGGAGCCTCAAAAGCTGCACCGTTTACATTATTTTTAACGTGTATATTAAGTTTATTAGTTTTTAAAGCTAATCTTGTTGGACTAATTAGCGAATTGTTAAAGGCTTCATGGAGTTCGTTGGGTATTATTTATGTCATACTAGCAGCTATTTTACTGTATGAAATTGGCACAAAAGCAGCTGCGTTTGATGTATTGAATCATTTATTCAGAAGATTAGCGCCTAATGAGCTTATTCGGATTTTTATGATTGGACTATCTTTTGCTAGTTTCTTACAAGGAATTACAGGTTTTGGGGTACCTGTTTTGATTGTCGCTCCATTGCTATTGACGATGGGTGTTGCGCCACTTTATGCAGTTATTATTCCTCTTTTAGGCCATAGTTGGGCTGGAACTTTTGGAACGCTAGCACTTGGCTGGCAAGTATTATTGAGCCAAACAGGGATAACAGATCCTACTCTCATTAGACAGACCGCTATCTATGCCTCACTTTTATTGTTTCTGTTAACCAGTTTATTTAACTTAATTATCGCGTTTTTGTACGGGAAAAAGAAAGCTGTTAAAAAAGTGATGCCAGCCTTAATGGTTGTTTCCCTAGTACAAGGAGTCGGACAATTAATTATTTCCTTGATTATACCTGAATTGGCTGTAGTTATACCAAGTATGTTATCTCTTATTGCGTTGATTTTACTTTCTAAAACACCATGGTATCGTGAACCATGGAGAATAAAAAATAGTAAGATAATGATTCGAATAAGCGATGAGTTTCCTTCATTGATCAAAACAGATATGACAACAAAACAGGCAGTGTTGCCTTATTTTGTGATGTTTTTTTTATCACTGTTTGTCTTGTTGGTTACTCCTATTAAAAAAATCGCAAGTTCTGTTCAATTTGGCCCAAGCTTTAGTCAAACTGAAACAGGGTACGGAGTGGTTAATCAAGCGGTGGAATCGTACGCACCTTTGACACCGTTTACACATGTTGGGACTTTTTTACTCATAACTAGCTTGTTTACTTATTGGTATTATCGAAAGAAGAAACGACTAAAAACAACTTGCTTAAGTGAGTTAGTTAAAAATGCATTAAAGAAAACTATCTCACCAGGTTTAGCTATCTTATCACTGTTGTGTATTTCTCGTGTTATGGTAGGTACAGGACAAACGTTCGTTCTAGCGCAAGGCATTGCGGTCGTACTAAAAGAACGCTATATTTTTATTTCTCCTTTTATTGGTTTACTAGGCTCGTTCATTACGGGGAGCAATATGACTTCTAATATCCTTTTTGGCGAATTTCAACTATATGCTTCTGACTATATTGGATTGAAAAATTCGCTTATACTAGGAGCTCAAACAGCAGGAGGTGGAATAGGAACTTCTATTGCGCCCGGAAATATTATCTTAGGGACAACGACGGCAGGCATCTTGGGATCCGAGGGCAGAGTGTTGATTAAGTTGATTCCATACACGTTGCTAGCAGCGGCTATATT
>JAGQHW010000097.1 GCA_020431645.1 Carnobacterium sp.
AATAATTTTTCGAATTTTCTTATTAGTATGGATAATATTTTTTTAATAAGTATTTAGGGCTCTACTTTAATCGTTTTAGAAGACATTTTTTCTAGTAAATCTCCATCGTCATTAATATCTAAAGAAGCTATTTTTCCATCTTCAAACTCAGCTCGACCAGTAGCAACAACGGTCTTCGTCTCGTCTTCATCTGTAGTATATTCTAGCGTTGCTTCAAAAGAATATCTGTTAGGATTCTCTTTATCTTTAGTTACCTCAACATTTTTGACAACTATTTGGTATCCTGCACCATCTGCATACAATGAATAATTTGAAGGAATGGACGTTTGAATAGTGAATTTTTCATACCCATATTCTGTAAAATACTCTTCGTATGCATCTTTTAAAAGTGTATCTAGTTCATTTCTAGAGTCCAAAATAGCTGATTCTGTTACTTCCTCACCTGATTCTATTTTCTCTATAGGATCTAATATTGCATTTACTAATTGTTCATTTGGAGCCGTTAGGGCTTCGTTTAAAACCGTCTTAACAGATTGAACATTCGGATCGTTTTCAGGTTTTGAGGAACAAGCCCCTAAAGTAGTTAAAATTATGAGTACACAACAAAGGAATAAGCTCTTTTTTTTCATTTTTTTATTCTCCTTTTCTATTAAGTTATATGTAAATTATTAATTTTATTATCTCATATATATTAGAAAGTAACGCACTCATTGGTTTACATATTAGCAACCATTAGTTGCGGCTGTTAGTTTTAGAGGATTTTATCCAAACTTAAACCATTATTTGGTAGTAAAGGATTCGTCCTTTCGGTATGGTAGAAAAAAGAGAAATAAAATGAGGAAATAGTAGAAAGATTAAAAAAAATAGAAACGATAATGGTTTTTCGCAAACAAATGTAGCAGCTCATTTGCGCACTTCTAGACAATCCATTTCAAAATGGGAGAATGGCAATAGTTACCCTAACCTAGAAAATTTAGTCAAACTAAGCGACTACTATGAAATTTCAATTGACGAATTATTAAAAGAAAATAAAGAACTTAAAAACAAAATAGAAACAAACGAACTTGAAATAGAAAATAATTATCAAAAATCAGCCTTTATTCATGTTACAAGCAAAAAAGATGAGGGCCTAATCTTATTAGTTCTTGCTCTCATGGGAAGTTTGATTCCACCGATAGGCTTAATTATGGCACCTATCATTATAAAGAGAAATAAGAAAGCAAATACTCTGTATAAATTGGTTTACTTCGCATGCTCTTGTATTTACAAATGCATTATATTAATATATAATGGAACCAAATAAGGAGGCGATTGAATTGGAAACAAAAGCAAAAAAATCTCTCATACAAGTTCGTATGGATGAAACCGTCAAGTCTCAGGCTGTAGAGATTTTAAATAGCCTAGGAATGGATACCAGCACAGCGATTAACGTTTTTTTCAGACAAGTAATTGCGGAAAATGGATTACCTTTCCAACCAAAAAAAGCAAAATTTAATACTGAAACCCTTACAGCAGTTAAGGAATCCGATGAAGAGGTCAAAAATGGGACAAGCAAACGCTACGCTTCTGTTGACGATCTTTTTGAGGATGCTTTAGGAAGCTAATGTCTATGTTAGAAATGAAATAGACCACGAAATTTAAAAAAGACCTGAAACGGTTAAAAAAACGCAACTTAAATCTTGAAAAACTTAAAATAGCCATGAAAATGATTGTTGAAGAGGTTCCTTTGCCCGAAGAAGAATACCGAGCACATCTACTAGAACCAAGAAAAGAGTATTTCAATTGTTGGGAGTGTCATATTTCTGGACGAAATAGCGATTGGCTCTTAATCTATAAATTCTATTCGGATGAGAATCTTGTCTCTTTTATCCGAACTGAAACACATTCTGACGTCTTTTAATTTTTGAATAATCCAGTCTATTTTCGGATAAAAAATCGATAATAGAAATCGTACTTGCTTAAAAGAGGCTGAAATGCACCTATTTCAGCCTCTTTTTTTAGATCAAAACGGACATGTTTTTAAGAAGTTTACTGAAAGTTTTGGGGAGCGAAACTTCCAACAACAGGATTGTTTGCGCCCCTAATCAGCTAAAAAAAAGGGACTTTGCCAAACCCTTAAACGAATCATATTAGTAACAATCGGAAACATTATAGGGATAACTAGAAAAATAAAAGAACCTTAATTTAATAAGGTTTTGGATACAAGATTGTATCTCAGTTCATGTATCCATGTTAAACAGTTTAATTTTTTATTAATATGGTTTAATCGACCAGTTAAGTGTTGTGAGAGAACGAAGAAAGAAGTAGACTGAACTTTACTACATAAGCGTGTGAGAGCGAGGTATGCAAGTGTCCGATGAAACAAATACTAAAACAAATGAAATAAATTCCCAAGATAAAATGGTTAATGGATCGGCTTGGATGACAGGCGGTAGCATCATATCGCGAATATTAGGTGTTCTTTATATTATTCCTTGGATGGCATGGATGGGGAATAAAGATGTAGCCACTGCTGCTAACGCATTATACGGAATAGGCTATACTCCTTATGCATTGTTTTTAAATATCGCAACAGCTGGTGTCCCTTCAGCTATTGCTAAGCAAGTTTCTTACTACAATGCTCTAGGTGAGTATCAAGTCAGTCGAGATATTTATAAAAAAGGGCTACAAATCATGGCTATTACAGGTATTGTATCTGCGGTAGTCATGTATGTGATTGCACCATTTATTGCCGCAAACAGTCCTGTTGCAACTGTAGAAGATAGCACACAAGTTATTCGCTCATTAAGTTGGGCTTTATTAATTATTCCTTGTATGAGTGTTACGCGTGGGTTTATTCAAGGACATCATACAATGGCTCCCTCAGCTATTTCTCAAGTTATTGAACAAGTTGGACGTGTTCTTTTTATGCTAATGGCCGTTTATATTATTCGGATAGTCATGAATGGAGAAGTCGTTGATGCTGTGTCAGCGTCAACTTTTGGTGCTTTTGTTGGGGCACTATTTAGTGCTTTATATTTACTCTTTGTGATTTGGAGAAAAAAACCTGAAATGGATAGGAACCTTGCAACGAGTAAAAATAATAGTACTGTTTCGACTAACGCTATTTTAAAATCCATTGTTAAAACAGCCGTTCCTTTTATTATCATAGGATCAGGGATTACACTCTATCAATTAATTGATCAATTCACGTTTGATCCCATGATAAGAGCTGTTACGAACATGACAACTAAGCAAATTATTAATCATTATGCGATTGTTGCTGTTAATGCGAATAAATTAATTATGGTTGTGATATCGATAGCAGGTTCAATGGCAATTACTTCCGTTCCTGTTATTTCAGAATTACTAGCTAAAAATAAAATAAAAGATATGAGAGATCAATTAAGCAATAATATTCAGTTGTTCTTTTTCATTATGTTCCCTGCTGTTATTGGAATGGCTCTTGTTTCAAAGCCACTTTATACCGTATTTTACGGATATAGTGCATTTGGAACGAGTATTTTACAGTGGTCCTCTTATATGAGTCTTTTCTTAGGTTTATTTGTTTTATTAGGCTCTACTTTACAAGCCGTTAACCAAACAAGATCAGCACTGACAGCACTCTTTATAGGACTGATTGTTAAATTAGGCACTCAATTTCCGTTACTCTATCTTTTTCAAACTCACGGCATGTTATTTTCAAATATACTTGGGTTTGGTGTAACCATTTATTTAATGCTTCTGGCCTTAAATAAATTAGCTCCTCTAGCTATTAAACCTTTAGCGAAACAGATTGGTTTGATTGTATTGGTTACTCTCGCAATGTCTATAGTCGTATTTATTACTCAAATAAGTATGTATCAACTATTTGATCCTGAAAATCGAGTAGGGGCAGTACTCAACGTGGGAATTTCAGCAGCTATAGGTGGATTATTTTATTTATATGTTACGTTGAAAATTCGTTTGGCAGATCGATTGCTAGGAAATCGGATAGAAGGACTTAGACGAAAGTTAAAGATAAAGTAGTCATTTTTTTAATGATCTATGATCTAACATAACCTCTATTTGGAAGACCTAAATATCTTTTGACGTACGTTTTTAGGTACGCTATAATGGGTGGAAAAGGAGGAATAATCTATGTTGATTGTAAACCCTAGCCAAGCTAGGAAAGTCTTTTATCAATTACTAAAAGATGTTAACAAAACCAATGAGCCTATTTATATCTCAGGTAAAAACGAAGATAGCGAAGCCGTTATGATTAGTAAAAAAGACTGGGACGCTATTCAAGAAACATTGTATCTTCACTCTTCTGGAGTAGCTGATGTGATCCAACAACGTGAAAAAGAAAATGAGTTCGTTGCATTGGAGGAAATTGATTGGGATACTCTGTAAAATTAGCAAAATCTGCTACAAAAGATTTAAAGAATTTGAAATCTTCTCATTTAGATAAAAAATTTAGAGAATTAATGGTTGTCTTGCAAAATAATCCTTTTCAAAATCCACCTCCATATGAGAAATTAATTGGAAATTTAAAGGATAAATACTCAAGACGCTTAAATATTCAGCATCGAATTGTTTATTCTGTTGATAATAATACAAAAGAAATTATTATTTGGTCAGCCTGGACACACTATGAAAGATAGAATCTCACCTTGAAAAAGATGAAATTCTATCCTTTTTTACTGAAAAAATCTTGATTAATCAAGATTCAAGATACACGATTCTATGTCATTTCATGTATCTTTTTTATTTACATAAAATGAAAATATAAATAATCTATTTTTTAAAGGTTCTGGACACACGATTTTAAGAAATGGATTATATTGAAAGATACAAAAGGCTTTTATTAAGACTTTATTTAAGGCCTTTTTTTGCGTTATACTAAGACTACAAATAGAAAAGTGAAGTGCTTCGTATGCTAAAAATATTAAATGTAAAAACAAAATCAATCACAGAAGCTAAAAAAACTTTTCAAAAATTATAAAAGGCACAAGTAAAATAAGAGAACCAATCTTTATTTTTAATCATAATAAACCTGAAGCCGTTATTCTTAGTAATGCCGTGTATGAAAATTAGTGAAAGATTAAAAAGGAACTGGAAAACAAACTATTTTACAGTCAATTGAATAATCGAGTAACAACCGGAACAGTCGAACTCATTTCAGCCACTGAAGTGATCGAATCAAATCAAGAGCATAACCCTTTTGCTGCTTTATCCAACAAGGATGTATTTGATTAATGGCGAAAGTCCTTTTTTGGAAAGAAGCAGAAAAAGATTATAAAAAATTAGAAGGTATCTTAAAACAATGGTTAGATACTGCTGAAAAAAGGCGAAAAAATATCTCTGAAATCGAAATAAAGAACTTTTACAAAATTACTTTTAAGAGAGGTATCCGCTTATTTTTAGCAGTTACCTCTCTTTTTCAATACCTTTTTTTATACAATTTCATGTATTAAAAATTAGTTTGATTAATATACGCTGGTGCTGTTAATTTTAACTTCATATCACAGATTATAGATTTGTTTAAGATAGTATTGTAATAATAAAATAAGTTATCTTCTTGCAGTATGATATAGGTATCTTGCAAATCACTTTTCAATAGATAAATAT
The DNA here is from genome assembly GCA_020431645.1 of Carnobacterium sp. Classification (GTDB taxonomy): domain Bacteria; phylum Bacillota; class Bacilli; order Lactobacillales; family Carnobacteriaceae; genus Carnobacterium_A. The sequence continues at coordinate 5,593 of JAGQHW010000097.1, forward strand.
TATTATCAGTTGTATTAAGAAAAGCAAAGAAAAAAGAACCTTGATTAAAACAAGGTTCTGGATATATGGAATCTATCTAATTTCATGTATTGTTCTGTTAAAATTGTACTGCTTCAATTAAGAACTCTTTTAAATTTCAGTCTAGCAGAATTAACCAACTCTGATACTATACGTATAGAGATGTGTATACGTAAAAACTGATTGTATTTTCATATCTTTCAGAACTAGCAATTGAACCTGTCTTATATTAAGAACTATTCAGTATAGAACTGATTATATTTCCCTGTAACTACTGATTAGTTTAGTAATAAGTAGCTTACATACCTATTTTTCTAGCAGTCTTTTGTAGGAAAGATCTATAAATGTGGCACCTAGTGGAGCTGTCAAAATAATAGCAAGAACGGCGACACTTAAAATAAGGCTACCTGCTGGCACCCCCATTGCAAGTGGAAGAGAACCAATCGCAGCTTGTACTGTAGCTTTTGGTGTATAGGCGCCTGCTGTGAATAATTTTTCTTTAACGGTTAGATTTGTACCGGATATACTTAAAAGTACGGCTAACATACGGAAAATTAAAGAAATGACAATCAATAGGACAACAGCAACTCCCGCTTCACTAAGGGCAGTTATATCCGTTACTGATCCTACCAAGACAAATAAAAATACTTCTGAACCTAACCAAATCTTTGAAAACTTAGTATTGATTCGTTTAGCTAAAAGTGGATATAACTTCAATATAACCCCTCCTAAAGCCATAACGCCTAATAAACCTGAAACTGGAAAAATTCCTTTCAAACTATCTTCTAGAGAAACCATTAAGAAACAGATACTTAAAATTACGAATACTTTTACGGTATCACGAATATGAAAGTACTTGAATAGTCTGACCATGAGATATCCCAATAGAATACCTAACAGAACACCAAATAAAATTGCTACAGGAACAGAAAGCAAGGAAAAAAAATTGAATCCATTTCCTTGAAACATTCCCAAGAATGACGTAAATAATACAATGACAAATACGTCATCTACAGAGGCTCCTGCTAAAATCATTTGGGGAATACCTTTTGCTTTTCCGTAGCCATTTTCAATAAGAAAAATCATTCGTGGAACCACAATTGCAGGAGAAACAGCTCCTAAAACGGCCCCTAAAATAGCGGCTTCTAGCGTACTAATTCCAAATAACAATGGAGCGAGTATCGTTACAGTTATTATTTCAAATGTAGCCGGCAAAAAGGTCATTAAAATAGCTGGGCGACCATTCTTTTTCAGATCATTAATATTCATTGTCAATCCTGCCCTGAACAAAATAACGATCAATGCAATTTGACGTATATCAGCTGATATAGACAATATCTTCGGATCTAAAAGATCTAGGCCATAGGGACCCAAAATAATTCCAGTTAAAATGAGACCCAATAAACCTGGTAAACGTAAACGACTAAAAATTGAACTAAATATAAAACCAACAATCAATATCAAAGCTATACTTAAAAGCATTCTTTATCCTACCTCCATCTTAATTAAAAACTATATTGGTTTCACCATACAAAAAAAGCTGACGACAGACTGCGGCCTATGCGCAGAAGTCATCAGCTTTAATAAGCGGTTTAAGCAATATGCTTAGGGAGACACTCATTCCCAATATAGTATAGTACTACTATATAATTTTTCATCTTACAAGTCAAAACGTTAGATAGACGATTGCTGTCATAAATACACGAATCAATGTCATTTCATGTGTCTGGAGTAACTGAATCCTTGTTGGCGTAAGCATTAAGGTACGTTATAATAAGTAAAAAGAGAGGAATAATCTATGTCGATTATAAACCCTAGCCAAGCTAGAAAAGTTTTTTATCAATTACTAAAAGATGTTAATAAAACCAGTGAGCCCATTTATATCTCAAGTAAAAACGAAGATAGCGAAGCTGTTATAATCAGTAAAAAAGACTGGGACGCTATCCAAGAAACATTATATCTTCAATCTTCAGGAGTAGCTGATGTGCTCCAACAACGTGAAAAAGAAGATGAGTTCGTTGCATTGAAGGATATCGATTGGGATACTCTATAAAATTAACGAAATCCACAACAAAAGATTTAAATAATTTGAAATCTTTTCATTTAGATAAAAAATTTAAAAGATAAATACTCAAGACGCTTAACTATTCAGCATAGAATTGTTTATTCTGTTGATAATAATATAAAAGAAATCATTATCTTGTCAGCTTGGACACTCTATGAAATTCTGTCTTTTTTTGACTGAATAAACCTTGATTAATCAAGGTTCAAGGTACACGATTCTATCTGATTCCATGTATCAACAACTTAAATTAAACTGTTTTTTTTATGATTATTTTTGAACTTAAAAATCCAATGCTAAAAGAACTTAATAATAATATAAGTGTAG
>JAGQHW010000098.1 GCA_020431645.1 Carnobacterium sp.
TTGTTAAGCCTTGCTAACGGTACGAATCGGAATGTTTTGAAACAATTCTTTTCTTATACCTAAACAAAAACTTGAATTAAGTATAACATGAACAATAAAATGGTTCAACTATTTAATAGGATTTTCTTATATTAAAATATCCCAAGTTCTTTTAAACTTATATAATGAGTTTGTCCGATGATGATATGATCTAACATTTCAATTCCCATCATCTCTCCACAAGTAGCCATTCTCTTAGTAAACAGTATATCCGCTTCTGAAGGTTCAGGGTTTCCAGATGGATGGTTATGCCCAATAATTATACGAGCTGCTGAAAATCGAACAGCTCCTCTGAATATCTCTCTAGGATGAGCTACACTAGAGTTTAGTCCTCCTACAAAGACTGTTTCTTTCTTAATAATCTCATTTTTCGTATTTAAATATAAGACAATGACGTGTTCTTGTTGAAAATCACGCATTTCGCCTAATAGCATCTCACCAGCATTTCGACTAGATGTTATTTGTCCAATTTTAATTTGGGAAGCTTGAGAAATACGAATACCTAATTCAATGGCAGCTCTTATTTCTATTGCTTTAATTTTGCCAATACCTGCTATACTCATTAATTCTTCAATTGAAGCTGTTTTTAGAAAATGTAAATTTTCAAACGTATTTAAAACTTTCATTGCAAGTGCTATCACGTTTGAATCTTTTGTCCCTGTACGAAGCAATATAGCTAATAATTCATGATTAGCTAATGCCTTTTCACCATAATTTTCAAGACGTTCTCTAGGTCTCGAAAAAGCAGGTACCTCATTAACCAAACTTGTCATTCTCCCTACCATAAAAACACTCCTTTTTTGTATCCTTTTTAAATATACGCAAAAAAAGGAGCTAGTTTTATTTTGACTCATTCATTTCTTTTATTTTATTAATAGCTCACGGACTTCTGAAATAAAATAAAGTGATCCTGTTATAAGAATAATATCATGTTCATCCATCTCCTGAATAATATCTGCTAAAGCTTCTTGCCAATATTCTGTTATTGTTATTCCTGAAAGTCCATAACTTTCTAATTCTCCTACTTTAGCTGCTCTAGGATTATCAAAGCTCGTTAACGTAATATGACAATTTGGCAACTCTTCTAACAAACTAATCATCTTATTAACTGCCTTATCTTGCAAAACAGCAAAAATCAAATGAATTTCCTGTTGTTTAAAATCAGCATTTATTGTTTCTATTAGCCGGCGTATAGCTGGTTCATTATGAGCACCGTCTAGAATAATCATAGGAGTACTACTAATTTTTTCCATTCTTCCTGGCCAAAAAGCCCTTTTCAATCCTCTTCTTATAGCTTCATGACTTAATTCTAATCCCGTTTCTTGGCAATAAACCTGTATTGTTTCAAGAGCTACCATTGCATTTTCAACTTGATGTTGTCCTAACATTTTTATTTGTACCTGGTTCAAATAAATAGAGTCGTTCTCAAACGTAAATTGTTCTCCCCATGTAGGTAAAGTCTGATAGTTAGAAGCCCAATAATCTTCTCCAAATAATTTTATGTCGGAATGATTCGTTTTTGCGACTTGTTGAATAACTTGTAGTGCTTCTTGTGGAATCTTCCCTACTACAACAGGAACAGTTGGTTTAATAATCCCGGCTTTTTGAAAAGCTATTTCAGGTAGTGATTCTCCCAATACTTGCATGTGATCTAATCCTATCGTTGTGATAGCTGAAACTACTGGCGTTATGACATTTGTTGAATCTAATAGGCCTCCTAGTCCTACTTCAATAACGACTATATCAGCATGACCTTCTCCAAAATAAATAAACATCATTGCCGTAATAACTTCAAACTCTGTCGGCCCATCTAACTCCGTTTCTTCTAACTCAAGAGCTAAAGGGTAAACAATATTAGCTAATCGAGTTATTTCTTCATCCGAAATAGGCTCTCCATTTACACTGATACGTTCATTGAACGTTTCAATATAGGGTGACGTAAATGTGCCAACTATCTTACCATTTGCTTCTAATATATTTCTTAAAAAAGTAACCGTTGAGCCTTTTCCATTTGTCCCAGCAACATGAATAGCTTTTATCTTTTCTTGTGGAGATCCTAATTTTTTAAGCATCCATTCCATTCGCTTAAGTCCAGGCTTCATTCCAAATATTTTTCTACCATGAACCCAATTTAATGCTTCTTCGTATGTTTTAAACATTAGCTACACCCCGTCTTTTGTAGTCATCATTTTTTACAGAGTATTGTATAATAAAAAGTAAAAAATCTTTGCCTCCTTTCATAGTAGTGAAGGCAAAGATTTTTTTCAAGTTTATTTAATTATATTTGAGTTTTCAATATTTCAATTCTTTCTAAAACAAGTGTTTGTTTTTCAAGATACTCTTTTTCTTTTACTTTTTCTGCCTCAACAACAGCAACTGGTGCATTGTCAACAAACTTAGCATTAGATAACTTGCCTTTAACACGCTTAACTTCACCTGACCACTTAGCTAACTCTTTTTCTAAGCGAACAATCTCTTCATCAATATTAATTAAGCCCGCTAGAGGAAGATAAATTTCAGCACCTGTAATAACAGCACTCATAGCTGTTTCAGGAGCCCTAACCATACTTGAAATAGTTAAGTTTTCAGGATTACAGAAACGTTCGATATAAGAAGTATTATTTTTCAAAAATGATTCAATTTTAACATCATTTGTTTTAATCAATAATTCAACCGGTTTAGATAGAGGCGTATTTACTTCTGAACGAATATTACGAACGGAACGAATCAATTCCATCAATACATCCATTCCCTCAGTTGCTTCTTCATCTGATAACTCTGGACGAACGACTGGATACTCAGCAACAACTAATGATTCTCCAATATGCGGAATGTTCTCCCATATTTCTTCCGTTACAAAAGGCATCACTGGATGCAATAAGCGAAGTGTTTGATCTAAAACATAAGCTAAAACACTTCTTGTCGTTTGCTTCGCTTCCTCATCTTCATTAAATAAAATTTCTTTACTCATCTCAATATACCAGTCACAAAAATCATCCCAAATAAAGTGATAAAGGTGTCGATTAGCTTCTCCAAACTCAAAACGCTCAAATAAATCAGTCACTTTTTCGATTGTTTTATTTAGTTTAGTTAAAATCCAACGATCAGCTATTGTTTTATTACCAGTTAAATCAATTTGTTCAACCGTAAAATCTTCCATATTCATCAATGCAAAGCGACTTGCATTCCATATTTTATTGATAAAATTCCAAGAAGCATCCATCTTATCGTAACTAAATCGTACATCTTGGCCAGGCGCTGAACCATTAGACAAGAACCAGCGCAAAGCATCAGCACCGTACTTATCGACTACCTCCATCGGATCAATTCCATTGCCTAAGGATTTACTCATTTTACGACCTTCTTCATCTCGAATTAGTCCGTGAATAAGTACGTCATTAAATGGTTTTTTGCCAGTGAATTCCAAACTTTGGAAAATCATTCGGCTTACCCAAAAGAATATAATATCGTAACCTGTTACTAATGTATTATTAGGGAAGTAACGTTTAAAATCCTCTGAATCTTCGTCTGGCCAACCCATTGTTGAAAAAGGCCAAAGAGCTGAACTAAACCAAGTATCTAAGACATCTGGATCTTGCTCCCAGTTTTCGCTATCTCTAGGCGCTTGCATCCCTACATAAAGTTCACCCGTTTGTTTATGGAACCAAGCTGGTATTCTATGTCCCCACCATAATTGACGCGAGATAACCCAATCATGAACATTTTCCATCCAGCTTAAATAGGTGTTTTCAAATCTTTCTGGTACAAAGTTAACTTTATCTTCTGTTTTTTGTAAATCAATTGCTTCTTTTGCGAGAGGCTCCATTTTGACGAACCATTGAGTAGATAAACGAGGCTCAACAATGACGCCTGTCCTTTCCGAATGCCCAACACTATGAACCATTTTTTCAATTTTTACCAATCGTCCTTGAGTTTCTAAGTCTTTGATAACTGCTTTTCTAGCCTCGAAACGATCCATCCCTGTGTATTTACCAGTTAAATCATTCATCGTTCCATCTGGATTCATAACATTTGTGCGCGGCAGATTATGTCGATTTCCAACTGCAAAGTCATTAGGATCATGTGCAGGAGTGATTTTAACTACACCTGTCCCAAAATCCATTTCAACATACTCATCTGCAATAATAGGTATCTCAATGTCCATTAGAGGCAATATTATTTTTTTACCAATTAAATGTTGGTAACGTTCATCTTCAGGGTGAACAGCAACGGCTGTATCACCTAGCATCGTTTCGGGACGTGTTGTGGCAATTTCTACAGAACCACTACCATCTGCCAATGGATAGGTCATATGATAGAAAGCACCTTCAACATCTTTATGGATAACTTCAATATCTGACAAAGCTGTTTTCGCTTTTGGATCCCAGTTAATAATGTATTCCCCTCGATAAATTAAGTCTTTATTGTACATTGCAACAAAAACTTTCCTAACCGCTTCTGATAATCCCTCGTCTAAAGTAAATCTTTCACGGCCATAATCGACAGATATCCCGACTTTAGCCCATTGTTCACGAATAACTGCAGCATATTCTTCTTTCCATTCCCAAACGGTCTCGTTAAATTTTTCTCGTCCTAAGTCATAGCGTGAAATACCTTCTTCAGCTAATTTAGCTTCTACTTTAGCTTGTGTTGCAATTCCTGCATGATCCATACCTGGTAGCCATAAAGTATCGAAGCCTTGCATTCTTTTTTGACGAATGATAATATCTTGCAACGTTGTGTCCCAAGCATGCCCTAGATGCAATTTACCCGTAACGTTTGGAGGGGGAATAACAACAGAATAGGCTTCTTTTGTTTTATCTCCACTTGGTTTAAATAAATCTTTTTCAAGCCATTTCTCATAGCGACCAGCTTCAACTTCTTGGGGTTGATATTTCGTTGGCATTTTTAATTCTTTAGACATTTTTTAACCTCTTTTCCTTTTATTGTTTATAAAAAATTAAAAAAGCACTCGTCCTAATACAATTAATTGTATTAGGACGAATGCTTTTTAATTCGCGGTACCACCTATTTTGTACATTCCCATAAGAAATATACCTCTCTTCACGTCTTTAACGAAACGTTATCCCGAACAAAGTTACTATACGTTCACCTTGTTAGCTCCCAAGCTACTTTCATTTTATTGTGGTCAAGAACTCTCAGCATCTGCTCTTTTCTCTGGATAACCCTGTAATAAAATTACTTCTCTTGTTCATTGCTTTTTTATATAGCCTATTTTAGCACTGAAAACCTGTTAATTCAATCCTAATTTAATAGTCTGTTTAACTTAACGTGCTGCTTTTGCACTTTCAATCGCTTTATCGTAGTTCGGCTCATCAGACATTTCTGATACTACCTCTTTATAAATCAACTTACCAGTTGCATCGATAATAAATACTGAACGAGCTAGTACAGCTAATTCAGGAATAGCTATCCCATAAATTTTGCCAAAAGTTAAATCGTCATCACGAAGCATTTCCATATCTATGCCTTCTCCTGCGCACCAATTTTCTTGCTCATCTTTTGTATTTGTAGAAATAGTTAGTAAATTGATCCCTTTAAGTTCGCTTACTTCTTTATTGAAAGCTTTTGTTTGAACTGCACAGACTCGCGTATCAATATCAGGAACAATACTTATTAAGGTAGTTTTTCCTTTATAATCTTTTAAAGTTATTGTTTCATCGTTCTTATTTTTGATAGAAAAATTTGGAGCCATTTCTCCTATGTTGGGTTGAGTACCTTCTACTTTAAGTAACTTGCCCTTTTTTGTGAATTCCATTTATTATTCGCTCCCATTCCTAAACATATCTGCCTATAAGTATACGCTGTCCGAAAAGAGAAATGCAAATTTTTTAATTTAATACTTTTTCATAAAAAATAAACAAGGGTAGTGTATCTTTATGCCTTTAAAAATTTCTACAACCCTTGCTCTATTTATTTTTTATAATTGGTGGAAGCAATTTCCCGTCATAATAGACCAATGTTAATATTTCACCAGTCAAATCAATATAACGAATATCAACTGTTGAAGGAACAACTACTCTGCCTGGAGCAAAATTTAAAATAGAGGTAATCCCTGAATCAACTAGCATATTTATTGATTCTTGAGAGTGTTCGCTAGGAACGGTAGAGATAGCCACATGAATGTTTTCACGAGATAAAACACTTTTCATTTGGGCAACAGAATAAATAGGAACACCAGACAAGATTTTCCCAGATTCTTCTTCATTTTTTTCAAAAGCACATGTTATTTTCATGTTATCATCTCTACGAAAATTATTAGCAATTAGTGCTTTACCAATATTCCCTACGCCTACTAAAGCTATATTTATGATTTTATTCACATTTAAAATTTCATGAAAGACTTCTACTACATAATCAACTTCGTAACCATATCCACTTCTACCTAATTCACCAAAATGAGAAAAGTCGCGGCGAATTGTTGCTGAGGGTATCTGTGTTAGTTCACTGATTTCTTGTGATTTAATCCTTTTTACACCTGTATCAGCAAGCTTTTTCAAACACCGGTAATAAACTGGCAGTCTTTTAGCAGTTGCCTTAGGTACATATTGTTCTTCTTGCTCACTTTTCATTAGAAATCCTCCAATTACCTATCTCTTTCTTCAAATCATATCACCAATAAAAATAAAACTCAATCTTTTTGTGATAAAAATCACATTAAAATAAAAACCTTTTCTACTAGTTATTAAAAAAAGATTAGAAATAGTATTTTCTTTGATCAATCAAAGATAAGTCTATTTCTAATCTCTTTTCATTTTATAAAAGTGAAGAATATTTATCAGCTTGTTGATTTTCTAAATTATCCCCTACTTTTATTTCAGAGTAAGCTAAATTATTCATTGCACGTTGGATTAATTCTTCTATATTTAGTCTTGCTTCATAGCGTCTACTTTTTTCTAAATCAGGTCTTGTTTTTGGAGTAGTAGGAGCAAATATAGTACAACAATCTTCAAAAGGTTGAATAGATAATTCAAATGTATCAATTTTTTGAGCTAAATCAATTATTTCATTTTTATCCATTGATACAACTGGTCTGATAATTGGTGTGACAGTTACATCATTAATAGCAATCATGCTATGCAAAGTCTGAGAAGCTACTTGCCCAAGAGATTCGCCATTAATGATCGCTAACCCATTTTGTTTTTCACGAATTAGTTCTGTAATTCGTAACATCATCCGTCGTGTTACGGTCATTGAATACCCCTCAGGTACACATCTTTTTATTTCTTCTTGAATTTCAGTAAATGGGACTTCAATAAAAACAATATTCCCTACAAATGCAGCCATTTTAGAGGTCAAATCTTTGGCTTTTTGCAATGACCTAGAGCTTGTGTAAGGTGGACTATGAAAGTGAACTGCTTCAATCTCTACACCGCGCTTCATTGTCAAATAACCTGCTACTGGTGAGTCAATTCCGCCGGACAGCATTAATATACCTTTACCACTTGAACCAACTGGTAACCCGCCTGCTCCCAAGATTGTTTGACTAGATAGAAAAATACCTTCAATTCTAATTTCAACACGAATATTAATATCGGGATTTTTCATTTTTACCTTGATATTTTCTATATTCTTTAAAACTTCAGATCCTAGTAAGTGATTGATTTGATCCGTATCTAAACTAAATTCATGATCTGAACGGCGTGCTGTGATTTTAAACGACTTACCCTCTGTGTATAACTCTTGAACCATTTTTACGGTTACTTTTTTCATTTCTTCGATATCTCTTTCGAGCCTCATCACCGGAGAGAAATTCTGAATACCAAAGATGGGTTTTAATCTTTCTAAAACAATGGTGCTATCAGCACCATTGAGTTTTAGGTGCATTCGATCTCTATCGCCTGTTACTTCAAGTTGTTCAAAATCATATAAAGCAAATTTTACATTTTGAATTAATTTATTAATAAATTTCTTTTT
>JAGQHW010000099.1 GCA_020431645.1 Carnobacterium sp.
ATACGCCACCCATTGTTTCAATCCCTAATGATAATGGTGTAACATCTAACAATACGATATCTTTAACATCACCAGTAAGAACACCAGCTTGAATAGCAGCTCCCATTGCAACTACTTCATCAGGGTTAACTGATTTATTTGGTTCTTTACCTGTTTCTTTGCGTACAGCTTCTACTACTGCAGGAATACGAGTAGAGCCACCAACCAAAATGATTTCGTCTACTTCAGAAGCAGAAAGACCAGCATCTTTTAGAGCTTGACGAACTGGATTTTTTGTACGCTCTACTAAATCGTAAGTTAGTTCATCAAATTTAGCACGCGTTAAGTTAATTTCTAAATGTAAAGGCCCAGCTTCTCCAGCTGTAATAAATGGTAAGCTGATTTGTGTTGAAGTTACACCTGACAAGTCTTTTTTAGCTTTTTCAGCTGCATCTTTCAAACGTTGAACGGCCATTTTATCTTTTGATAAGTCTACACCATTATCTTTTTTAAATTCTGCTACTAAATAATCAATAATTTTTTCATCAAAGTCGTCTCCACCTAAATGGTTATCTCCAGCTGTTGAAAGAACATCAAACACGCCGTCACCTAATTCAAGAATAGAAACATCAAAAGTACCACCACCAAGGTCAAATACAAGTACTTTCTCTTCTTTATCTGTTTTATCTAAACCGTATGCTAACGCTGCTGCAGTAGGTTCATTGATAATTCTTTCTACTTCTAATCCAGCAATTTTACCAGCATCTTTAGTTGCTTGACGCTGTGCATCATTGAAATAAGCTGGAACAGTAATAACAGCTTTATCTACTTTTTCGCCTAAATAGCTTTCAGCATATCCCTTTAGATATTGTAAGATTGTTGCTGAAATCTCTTGAGGAGTATATTTTTTCCCATCAACATCAACAGTATAACCAGACTCACCAATGTGACGTTTGATTGAGCCAATTGTATTTGGATTTGTAACAGCTTGACGTTTTGCAACTTCTCCTACTTGCATTTCCCCATTTTTAAATGCAACAACAGAGGGTGTTGTTCTATTTCCTTCTGGATTTGCTACAATTTTAGCTTCTCCACCTTCTAAAATAGCTACTGCTGAATTCGTTGTACCTAAGTCAATACCAATTATTTTACTCATCTTTAATTACCCCTTTTATTATAGTTTATTTTTTTTACTTTTGAGTATTTATTGAGCAACAATAACCATTGCTGGTCTCAAAACTCGATCTTTTAAAGAATACCCTTTTTGAAATACATTTACAACTGTATCAACTTCTTGACCTTCTTCTAGAGGTGCTGTTTGAATTGCTTGATGATAGTTTGGATCAAAAGGCTGATTCAATGGATCAATAACTTCAATGCCTTCATTTTTTAAAGCTACTTTGAAAGACTCCATTACCATCTCTAAGCCTTTTTTCAAGCTTTCACCTTGATCGTCTGTAACATCAATTGCCAAAGCACGTTCTAAATTATCTATCACTGGTAATAATTCCGTAGCCAATGATTGAGAACGGTACTTAGCAGTGTCTTCTTTCTCTTTTTGGTTTCTTTTTCGTATGTTAGCTAACTCAGCTTGCAAACGGAGGTATTGATCTTCTTTCTCACTTAACTCATTTTTCGTTTTCTCTAATTCATCTATTTCCTCTATAACTTCACTCTCTTGGGATTGAAGTTCTTCAACCGTTTCAGGGGAATCTTCACTGATAGTATGATTTGTTTCTTCTTGATTTTCAGTCATCCTACATCGCTCCTTTTTGATTAATCTTCCATTGAATGGTAATAATCAATTACTTTTTTTGAAAGCTCATTTCTAAAAACATCGACTAAGCTAATCATTTTTGAATACGGCATGCTAGTCGGTCCTAACAAAGCAATCATTCCTGTTCCATAACCTACAACGTTGTAGCTTGCAGTTATCAAGCTAAATCCTTCGAATCGTTCATCGTCTAATTCTTGACCAATCTTAACTTCAATCCCACTTTGAGGAGGAGTCAATAAATGTGCTAAGTCATGTTGATCTTCCATTAATGAGTAAATCAATTTGAATTTCTCAACATTCATTCCGTTAGAATAGTCTAGCATATTCATTCTTCCGCCTACATGTATCTGATCGCGTCCAGCTTGTAGAATAAAGGTATCGAGGGCTGAAGAAATACCTACTGCTGATTTAGCATATTTATTAATCAATGCAGGGATTTCTGTCTCGAGCTTTTTAAATACTTCGATTAAGGTATGACCCACTAATCGTTCATTAAAAATAGTTACCATTTTTTCTAAGTCTTTAGGCTGGATTGTTTTCGGTAAAGAAAACATCTGATTTTCTACATGCCCTTTATCTGTTACCAGTATAACCATTACTTTATTTTCAGTTAATGGGACTAATCTAAAGCCAGTCAAACGACTATCTTTTAATTCCGGTCCTAAAGAAATAGCGGTATAACTAGTTAATTGAGAGAGCAGTTCAGCAGATTGAATAACAATTTCATCTAATTGATGATACTCATTGCTAAATGATTTTTTAATTGTGATTAAATCTTTTTGCTGAACTTCTATCGGATGAAGAAGATGGTCAACGTAAAAACGATACCCTTTGATTGAAGGGATTCTCCCTGAAGAAGAATGAGTTTTTTCAATGAACCCTAGCACCTCTAAACGGACCATTTCATTACGAATGGTCGCAGAACTATAACTTAACCCTGCTTCATTCATTAATGTTTTAGATCCAATTGGAGTACCATAATTTGTGTAGAGAAAAATGATGGATTTTAATATGAGAATTTGTCTTTCTGTCAACATAATAAGATCACCTCTTTATTTAGCACTTAAGATAGTTGAGTGCTAACACAAGTATTAATTTACCAAACATATTCATACCTGTCAACGATTATTACTTACTTTGTGTAAAAAAATTAGTGCATGATTTATTTTTACTATTAAAGTCTTCGTTTAATCATTAAAGCCTACTCCTTAAAAAATTAAAATAGTCTATTCAATCGAATAGTTAGCCACCTTATTTAATTAGAAATACTGTCAGAGTAAGAATATTAACCAACTATTTAAGCTCTGATTGCATACAAATAGGCTTAATATTAAGATTTTTATCCTCTTAGCATTAAGCCTATTTGGTTTTAATTGTGATTAATTGTCTGGACTAACTGATTCTTAATTGTTTACTGTTTGAAAAAACTGTCTTGTATCTTTTTCATCTTTTTTCAACTGAGTAATTAAGGCTTCTACCGAATCAAATTTCCATTCTCCTCTTAAATAATGTAGCCAAAAAACGGTTACTTTTTCACCGTATATATTTTGATTGAAGTCTAATATATATACTTCTACGGTCAAAGGACGACTTTTCTCGAATGTAATATTGTGTCCAATCGATGCCATTCCTTGATAGCGCTCATTGCCAACAAGTATCTCAACGACGTAGACACCAATAGCTGGTAGACGTATATCTTTTATCACATCAATATTAGCTGTCGGAAATCCTAATAGTCTCCCCCTTGCATCTCCATGGATCACACGTCCAGTCGCTTCATAAATATAGCCTAATAAATCATTAGCTTCTTCTACATTTCCGCTATCAATCGCTTTTCTAATTCGAGTAGAACTAATTTTAGCATCATTTGTTGATTGCTTTTCAATCACGATAATATCAAAACGATTTCTAGCGTATTGTGGTAAGTGCTTCATAGAAGCAATTTCTTTTTTTCCGTAAGTATAATCAAAACCTGCTACAACTACTTTTGCGTTTAAGCCGACAATGTACGAATCAACAAATGTTTGAGGATCTAAAGATGCAAAAGAAGAAGTGAACTCTATCTCGTACAAAATATCTACACCCAGATCTGCCATGAGTGTTTCTTTTTTTTCTACGGTAGATAAATAAAGCATATCTTCAGCTGCTACTTTTTTAAAAACAATTGACGGATGCTGATTAAAAGTCATAACGGCTAGCGGGTAGTTATTTTCTAAAGCTAATTGTTTTGCTTGATTAATAACTTCTTGGTGCCCTCTATGTACACCATCAAAAAAACCTAAAGCCAAAACAATATTCTCTGAAGGAATTTGACTTTTCGTATAAGGGTGACGCAGTTTAATAATTTCCATAATAGAAAAGCTCCTTTACTGAAATGATCGTAATCCTTTTATTGGTTTGACGAGACCTTCTTTAACAGGATGTTTGCCATAGATGCTCCAAGCTACCTTTTCATACATAATAACTAGTGGATAACTGGCTTGCTCACCAAAAGTATTAGACGGCAAAACAGCTCCATTTTTAACTTTATTCCATAATTCTTCCTCTATTTCAACCGAATCAAGCTCTTTTATCCCGTATTCTAGTGGAAATAATTTTTCTTGAATTGTTTGATTAGCCATTTCTTCAGCTACCTGTGCTAAAGTTAAGCAATCTTCCGATTGAAATGTTCCACTTGAAGTACGAGTTAAATCAGACATGTGCGCAGGATATCCTAAAGTTGCACCTAAATCTACGGATAATGTTCTTACATACGTACCTTTGCCACAGTCCACTTCAAATCTCCAAGATACCGTTTTTTCATTGTCATCAAAAATTGGATTTGTCGTTCGAATAAATCTCTTAATTGTTGCTTTCCTACTAGGCCTTTCAACGGTTTCACCTGCTCTTGCGTATTCATAAAGTCTTTTTCCATTAACTTTAACAGCTGAATACATTGGTGGAATTTGAGTGATAACTCCCTCCATATCAGCCATTGCCTGATCAATTTCTTCTATTGAAAGCAGTTTATCTACAGCAATGCGTTCAACAACTTCACCACTTTTATCTTCGGTTGTAGTTGAAAATCCTAGTGTAATCTCTCCAATGTAGCTTTTTCCAGTTTCCATCATGTACTCAACTACCTTAGTCGCATTTCCAATACAAATGGGTAAAACACCATCAACATCAGGATCTAACGTTCCAGTATGTCCTATTTTTTTTGTTTTCAATATTTTTCTAAGCTTAAAGACACAATCGTGACTTGTCATTCCACGTTCTTTCCATAATGGAAGAATACCATCCAATACCAATCCCTACCTTCTTTTTCAACTCTATTCTTTCATTTTAAATACAATAAACAAGGAAGCGAGTTAAAAATTATAACGGTTCTTTTGTTATTTAGTAATAGCAATAAATTCTTTTTCACGCATTTCAAAAAGCAAGTTATTTTTCATAGCTACTTCTACATTCATTTCACGTCGATAATTTTCTTTTTTTAATTCGTCGCCATCCCAACAACTATACAACTCAATCTTGTCTGACTCTTTAAAATAAGTCGTTAAGAAAGATAAAAAGCCCTTTTGTTGAGTGTCATTTACAGCTCGAGCTTCGTCCATCATTTTATAATAGTCTGCTACATCTTTTGTAGTAAAACCATCTGGAACTACCGTGTCGTTTTCAATAGGTTCCCATACTGGAAAATCTGTTGTTTGATAGACATAAGGCGTACCGAAGTGTTTTAAAATATCTCCCGATTCAACTAATTCTAAAATTTCAAATGTTCCAACAATTTCTGCTTCTTTATCATAAAAGATAATTTGATTCATCGTTAAAGCTTCATTACTCGTTTGAGTACGAAGGTAAGACAAAACCATTTCATCCGTTACTCCTGCGTCTAACGTATCACGCGCAATTAAGGCAACAATATTTGGGTCTTGTGGTGGGCGAATAGCTAGTTTTTTTTCTACACCGATATATGAATATAAACTCATTAAATTAAACCTCCAATTTTTTGAAACTTTCTTCCAATAGCTTCCAATATATTATTGTGCTGTTTTAAAAAATAAAGGCTGAGACAATTGTCTCAGCCCCTTATTTATTCTCGAATAACGACATAAAAGATATTTTCTGGCTACCTTTCTTTTACAGATTATTCTTTATTTAAATTACGTAACAATTCATCAATTCGGCTACCGTACAGGACGGATTCATCAAGAGAAAAAGTTAATTCAGGAGTTTTATATAACGTCAATCGTTTTCCTAATTCTCTTCGAATTAATCCAGTTGCTTTATCTAAGCCTAACTGAACAAGTTCAAGATCTTTTTCTTTTTCAGATAAAATACTATAGTAAATCGTTGCTTGTTGCAAATCCCCAGTTACCTTTACTTCAGTAATCGTGACATTTGAAACACGTGGATCTTTCACACGTTTGACCAGGATGTCATTCACTTCTTTTTGAATTTCTTGAGCTACACGCCCAGTTCTAAAATTTGCCATAATATTGCCTCACTTTCATCATTGTTTACTTATTTATAGAGAAAAAATTTATTTGCGTTTAATTTCAACCATTTCATAGGCCTCAACAACATCGTCTACTTTTAACTCATTGTAATCTTTAATCATGAAGCCACATTCAAAGCCTTTTTTAACTTCTTTTGCATCATCTTTAAAGCGTTTCAAACTAGCTAATTCGCCTTCAAAAATAACGATGTTGTCTCTGATTAAGCGAATACTACTGTTACGAGAAATATGACCGTCTGTTACAAAACCACCAGCAATTGTTCCAACTTTAGAAACTGCAAATGTTTCACGAACAACAACTTGTCCAGTAACTTTTTCTTCATATTCTGGGTCTAACATGCCTTTCATCGCTGTTTCAATTTCATCAATCGCGTTATAGATAATGCGGTGCAGACGAATATCTATTGTTTCTTGACTTGCTTGTTCTTTAGCTTGTGGTGTTGGTCGCACGTTAAATCCAATAATAATGGCATTACTTGCTGCTGCTAAAGTAACATCACTCTCATTGATAGCTCCGACCGCTGTGTGGATAATTTTAACACGCACACCTTCAACCTCAATTTTTTGTAAACTAGAAGCCAAAGCTTCTGCTGAACCTTGTACGTCTGCTTTAATGATAACATTCACTTCTTTTATTTCCCCATCTTCTAAACTTGAGAATAAATTATCCAATGTTACACGATTAGTTACTAGACGTTGGCTAGCCATTGCTTTTTGAGCACGTGTTTCACCAACTGCACGGGCTGATTTCTCATCTTCAAAGACAACAAACTGATCGCCTGCTTGAGGTGCGGCATTTAAACCAGTAATTTCTACTGGAGCAGATGGTCCTGCTGTTTTAACACGTCTACCAAGTTCGTTGACCATTACTCGTACACGACCGTAAGTATTACCTACTACAATTGGGTCCCCAACGCGTAGCGTTCCTTCTTGGACAAGTAAAGTGGCAATAGGTCCCTTACTTTTATCTAGACGAGCTTCAATTACTGAACCTAACGCAGCCCTCTTAGGATCAGCTTTTAGATCTTCTACTTCTGCAACTAATAAAATCATTTCTAATAATTCATCTAAATTCTTAGCAAATTTAGCTGAAATTTCAACAAAGATTGTATCTCCACCCCATGATTCTGGAATTAAACCATATTCGGTTAATTCTTGCATCACTCGTTCTGGATTAGCTGTAGGCTTGTCAATTTTATTAACTGCTACGATAATCGGAACTTTTGCAGCTTTCGCATGGTTGATAGCTTCAATTGTTTGTGGCATAACACCGTCATCAGCAGCTACAACAATAATGGTGATATCTGTAACATCTGCACCACGAGCACGCATGGTTGTAAAGGCAGCATGTCCAGGTGTATCTAAGAAAGTAATTGTTTTACCGTTAGATTTCACTTGATAAGCACCGATATGCTGTGTAATACCACCAGCTTCACCTAAACTAACTTTTGTATTTCTTAAAGAATCTAACAAAGTTGTTTTACCGTGGTCAACGTGTCCCATA
>JAGQHW010000009.1 GCA_020431645.1 Carnobacterium sp.
TAACGAAAAAGGGGAAGAACAAAAAAAATTAATCAAGACGTTGCTTTCAGAACCTAAAACTGGACAAATTTACGGAAAACGTAAAATTGATGTAGAACCAGTGTTCGGTTTTCTGAAAGCTAATTTGGGTTTCACTCGTCTTTCAGTAAGAGGAAAGGATAAGGTGAAAAATGAACTAGGATTTGCCTTCATGGCCGTTAACATGAGGAAATATGCCAGTAGATTATCCTCCCCGTCGGGGAGTTCTATCAAATTGACACAAAAAAAGATTCTATTTATCAGCAAAACTGATAAATGGAATCTTTTTTCTTATTAGTAGCTAGTTATGTCCCAGCCTCTTTTCTTTTATTTGAGTTTAATTCAAACACTATCTAAGTCTGTTTCATTTTTTTCATACATTTTTATTTAGTATTATTATTAAAAATGAGACTCCTGTGTTGTTAAAAAAAGTAGTCATCTGTTTAATTGTATCTACTCATGGTACAATAAGGAGTTGATAAGAGAAGATTTCATCAGCTGATAAATATGGAGGAATAAAAGAATGAATAAACAATGGACAATAGGTAAAATTAAAGAATTTGTTGAAAAAAATTCAGATAGTAAGTTGCTATCGACTGAATATCACGGCTTTTCTCAAAAACTGCTGTTTAAATGTGCATGTGGTGCTAACTTTGAAAAAACATTTACCAAATTTAAAAATAAAAACCAACGTAAATGTGAAGTTTGCCAACCGTTAAAAAAGCCAATTGAATAAAGACAGTAAAAAAGGGGTACTGATTTTTCTCTAAGAAGAATCGGCATCCCTTTTTTGTGTTAAAAATAGTTAATGGGCAGTTTCACATACAATCAATTAGTTTAAAAAACGACGAATCCATTTTAACTTGTTATCGGAGTAAGGTGGAAAGATAAATGGGGCCTCTATTTTTTTAGAAGATAAGATGCTTCGCTCGTGTGAAAAGGTAGTAAAGCTAGTTTTTCCATGGTAAGAACCCATGCCGGAATTTCCGACTCCACCAAAAGGCAGATTAGGAGAAACCAGGTGGAAAATAGTGTTATTAATAGTCACACCACCTGAACTTGTTTCATGGATAATTTTATTTTGGGTGTTTTTATCGTTAGAAAAAATATAAAGAGCTAATGGTTTAGAACGTTTATTTATTTGTGTGAGTGTTTCCTCTAAATCATCAAAGCTAATAATAGGTAATAGTGGACCGAATAGTTCCTCTTTCATAGCAGGGGAGGTCCATGTAGACTCAAGTAAAGTCGGTTCAATGTATCGATCAGTTAAATCGACATGCCCACCGAATATAATTTCGTCTATAGATTCTTTTAAAATAGTCATTAAGCGAGTCGTGTGTCTTTCATTAACAATCCTTGGAAAGTCAGGACTATTCTGTATAGAAGTTCCGTAAAACTGTTTAATAACTTTTTGACATTCCTCGATAAAAGGCTGTTTAAGTTCTTTATGAATAAGAACATAATCTGGTGCAACACAAGTTTGTCCGGCATTAAGTAGTTTCCCATAAAGAATTCTTTTAGCAGCTTGTTTTATATCAGCATCTTTTAAGACAAGAGCAGGACTTTTTCCACCCAGTTCAAGTGTTACCGGAGTTAAATGCTCAGCAGCAGCTTTCATAATTTCTTTTCCAACCGTTGTACTTCCTGTAAAAAAAATATAATCAAATGGGTGCTCTAGCAACTCAATATTCGCTTCAATGCCACCTTCAACAACAGAGATGTAATCAGCATTAAACGTATCAGTAATCATTTCTTGAATAACTTTTGAAACAGTGGGGACCATTTCGGATGGTTTTAAAACAGCAGTATTTCCTGCAGAAATAGCTCCAATCAAAGGTTCAATCAACAATTGGAAAGGATAATTAAAAGGCCCAATAATAAGTACAGTTCCGTATGGTTCATGGTGCGTTTTACTTTTTGAAGGAAAGAGAAAAAGAGGAGTTGAGACTGTCTTATCTTTAGCCCATTTTGGTAATTTTTTCTTTGTTTCTCTAATGCTATTTAAGACAAATCCTATTTCTGTCGCGTAACTTTCTGTAGGACTTTTTCCCAAATCTTTTTTTAAAGCTTCATTAATTTGTGACTCGTATTTTAAGATAGCCGCATACAATTTTTCTAATTGAGTAATACGAAAAGAAACCTCTTTAGTACGATTTGTATTAAAAAAGGTCTGGTGTTGGTTCATTATATTTGCTACATCTAGTGGGTTTTCCATGAGCTATCCTCCATTTTTTTAGTAGTAATTGGTTTAGAAATTAGTTAAACCAACTCAGTTTAGTCTGAATCTTATCTTGTATTCTTTGATAAGCCATTAACTGTCTTCGAGCTTGTTCAATTTGTTTGTATTTCCTAGGATTCTTTTTGTAAAATTGTTGATGAAAATTTTCAGCTGGCCAAAATAGGGTAGCTGATTGAATAAAGGTAATAATGGGTTTCTTGTACTTACCAGAGTCAACTAACTGCTGCTTTGATTTTTCAGCAAGTTGTCGTTGACTGTCATTTCGAACGAAAATAATTGGACGGTATTGGCTGCCACGATCTTGAAATTGACCCAACGTATCTGTTGGATCAGTGAGTTGCCAATAGAGAGTTAACAACTCTTCGTAATGGATGATTCTCGTATCAAAGATAATCTCCACAGCTTCTACGTGTCCAGTAGCTTGACTGAT
Organism: Carnobacterium sp.; assembly: GCA_020431645.1. Classification (GTDB taxonomy): domain Bacteria; phylum Bacillota; class Bacilli; order Lactobacillales; family Carnobacteriaceae; genus Carnobacterium_A. Next base: position 2,688 of record JAGQHW010000009.1, read on the forward strand.
TACTTGATCATAAGTCGGATGAGCTATTTCTCCTCCAGTATAACCTGATAAGACGGAAACAATCCCATTGAGAGTTTCAAAAGGTTCGACCATACACCAAAAACAACCTCCAGCAAAAATGGCTGAGTCTTGATGGACTACATTACTTGTGTAGTGTTTCGTTAAATCAAAGGACAGACTTGTAGCAGCATTACCAGTTAGTTTATTGTAAAAATCTGTTACATCAGGAGTCAGTGTCCCTCTTAAGGCAAGTGGGCGTAATTGGGCTTCTAGTTTTGCAAGGAGAGTATCAAAATTAGCCTCTTCTTCTAAGCTGTTTTTAGCAATCGTCAATAAAGACCGTTCCCATTCGCGAGTTCCAGGATTGAGAACAAGGTTATATAAATCATTGAGCGTCTCTTCAAGATTTAGTCTCATCTAGATGACCTCCTTTGTCTTTACTGTTCTATAAAAAAAGCTGTTTTTTTTAGAATACTCCTTTTTTCTATTATACCTTAGCAAGAAGGGACTAAGAACTATTTGAATCCATAGATACAATAAAAATAAAAAAACACTAAATAGAGGAGTAAAAATAGTCTTCTATTTAGTGGTTTTTCGATTAGTTCGATTTAATTTTTATTTCTTGTTAAAACAAGTTTTTTATTTTCTCAATATTTTTAATCATCACTGAAGTCGTTCCATCAGGATTGTTAATAAACTCAACAACTTCTGGATCTCGATACAGTTCGATAGGGATGCTGATTTCTATCCCATTATCTAAACGAAATTTTTGTTTAGAATACTTTGGACCAGCGACAGCAACTTGAGCGGGTGCTTTATCTACGTAGCCTAACTCTTTAATTTCTTCAAAAAACTTTTCTTTTTTCTCATGATTATCGCCATAAAGAGTCTCGGCAATCACTTTGTTATCAAGAACATGCTCTTCAGTCATACTGTGAACGAGGGCGTCCTTGGCATCAGCTAGTACCTGGAATTCTTCGTCATTAAATGCTTTACTTGTTTTTTGGACGGCTTTTTTTATGATAGAGATATTTTCCTTAAGACTAGGTTCAGGTTTGTCTTCTAAAAATAATTCTGTAAAATAATATATTTTTTCGGCTAATTCAGCAATCATGTGTTTTTTCTCAATCACATGGTATTCCATCTTATTTAAATCTAATACCATTCCTTCTTGAATTGCCTGACGAGCACTTGGTAAAATAGAACGATTGATAATCAATTGATTGGTTAGCATTTCTTCTTCGTATGAAATGTAATGCGTGATACTGTCGGAATAATTTAATTTGAACAAGCCTAAACACGGGACTTCGTCTAATGTGAAGAAGACAAACAATAAATCTGCTGGCGGTATCTCTGGATTAAGTTTTGTAATCGAAAAAAACTTTTCGGTTAAGGTTTTTGTTGTGTCAATAAAATCATCTTGAAGAGCATTGAAAGGTTGAATTAAAGGGTTGTTTTCTGATAACACGCCAGTTTTCATATTATCGGAATCTTCTACTTTTTCTATCATAGCGTGAAGATAATCAAACGTAAATTTTTCTGTTAGATCTAAACCGGCAAAAGAAAAAATAGGTTCGTTGCTATTCAGATCAAAAATGTGTAATACGGCTTCTTTAATATAAATCATTTTTATTCCCTCCATTTTCAGTCACGCTTAAGAGTATCTCACAAATGAGACAAGCAAAAAAGAGCTTTTTTTTAAACTATAAATGTGGTTTCTTAAAAAGGCTTATTTCTAAAACAATAAAGCGAGCTAACTTTCAGTATTAGTGAAGGTAGCTCGCTTAGTTCATTATTTTTTAACGATCATATTAATGGCTTGATCAATTTTTTTAGCTTGATCTTGCAAGTCGTTAGTTGGATTCTCAAAACAATTTTTCAAGTTTTCAGCAACGATGATGCCCATTACGCGGTCAATACTAGCGCGAGTTGCACTTAGTTGTGTAATAACATCGATGCATTCTTTATCTTCGTCAATCATTTTTTGAATGCCGCGAACTTGGCCTTCGGTTCGTTTTAAACGATTGATTAGTTTCTTTTTTTGTTCTTGTTTATCTGACGTATCCATAGTATCCCTTCTTTCTAAAAGTCGGTTATAGTATACCCTTTTATACAGAAATGGCAAACAGATATTAGATGAATAAGTTTAAATTAGATTCTTCGCTGTCGCCAAGGTAAGCTGCCACGCCACCGTATTCAACAAAATCAAATAGTTCTTCTTTTTCGATTCCCATAATATCCATACTCATTGTACAAGCAATAAACTTAACGCCTAATTTACTAGCTTTTTCAATCATAAGTGGCAATGGATCGACATTTTTTTGTTTCATTACTGTTTTCATCATTTTAGCACCAGCACCGCCCATATTCATTGAAGAAATAGGTAAGCTATCAGCATTATTAGGAAGCATGATATCAAATAATTTTGCCATACCACGTTTTTGTATTTTTTGTTTTTTCAAAACACTAAGTCCCCAGAAAGTAAAGAATATTGTGACGTTTTTCCCCATTGCGGCTGCGCCTGAAGCGATAATCATTGAGGCTAGTGCTTTATCCATATCGCCGCTAAAGACGACCATTGTTGCGCCTTCTTTTGTTTCTTTCATCATTCCTTCTTTTGGAAAGGCAGTTTTTTGAAGATGGTTTCCTTTTGAAAGAGTAGCGACAACTTTATCGCCTTCAATTTCATTTTTTAAGACTGTATTACCCGTGCTCTTAGCCCAAGCTTCGATGTCAGCGCTAAAACCAAAATCACTGGCTTTGACGACCATTTGTTGACCAGTAGACATTTGGTCCATTTGTTCTTTCACTTTTAAAATTGGCCCAGGGCACTGTAAGCCACAAGCATCTACTTCAATAAGTGTTAAAGGGCAAGTTTGAGCAGCTTCAACGGATTGTTCTTTATTCGATTTTTTGAAAGGTTTGTTTTTTAAAGCATACGTTGCGATTTTGTAAGTCTTATAACCACCGTCAAGATTTTTTACATCAAATCCATGATGCATTAAAATTCTTGCAGCGTTGTAGCCACGTTGCCCAACTTGACAATAAACATAAATAGTTTTGTCTTTTGGCAATTCAGCTAATCTATTTCTCAATTGATTTAATGGGATAAAGGCTCCTTTTGGTAATGATCCCGTTGCCAGTTCAAAATCTTCTCTAATATCTAGAAAGAAAGCATCTTGGTCTAATAACGCATCTACTTCATGCCATTGAAAGGTTCTGATTTTATCGTTCATCATGTTATCAGCTGTATAGCCTAACATGTTGACTGGGTCTTTAGCACTTGAATAAGGTGGAGCATATGCCAATTCAATCTCAGCTAGTTGATCTGCTGTTGCGCCAAATTTCATAGCGGTAGCGATTACGTCAATACGCTTATCGACCCCTTTTGTTCCTACTCCTTGTGCACCTAGAATGGTACCATCATTTCCGAAAAGTAATTTTAAATGAATCGGGCTAGCACCAGGATAATAACCAGCATGTGAGTTAGGGTGAACATGAATGATTTGGAAGTCGATGCCTTTATTTTTCAACATGCGCTCACTATTTCCAGTTGAAGCAGCAGTCAATTCAAAAATTTTAGCAACAGATGTTCCTTGTGTTCCAGGATATGCTGCCGGAATACCATTGATAATATCTGCTACTAAGCGTCCTTGACGGTTTGCTGGCCAGGCAAGCGGGATATTGGTAGGCGATCCATCGACAACATCTTTTACTTCGATAACGTCGCCAATAGCGAAGATATTAGGGTAGTTTGTTTGAAGTTGCTCGTTTACTTTAATCGCATTTTTGAAGCCGAGCTCGATACCGGATTCTTTAGCAAGTGTGTTTTCTGGAGTAACCCCGATAGATAAAATTGTCATATCTGTATCTAAAACAGTGCCACTTGTTAAAAGTAATTTCTTGCCGTTTTCTTTAAACTCTTTTAAACCATCATTTAATAATAAATTAACACCATGCATATTGATTTGAGTGTGCAATTGTTGGGCCATTTCGAAGTCGATATTAGGCATCACTTGAGGAGCCATCTCAACTAATTGAACATCTAAATCCAACTCTTTAAGGTTCTCCATCATTTCTAAGCCGATAAACCCACCACCAATGACCGTTACGGTTTGAATCGCATGTTTTGTGATGTACTCTTTAATTAAATCCATATCAGGAATATTACGCAAAGAAAAAACATTTTCAGCCGTTTCCATTCCTGTGATAGCTGGTGTGATAGCTTTAGCGCCAGTTGATATAATTAATTTATCAAAAGTTTCTGTATAGGTTTCACCTGTTTGATGATTTAAAACAGAAAGTTCATTATTTATCGGATCAATTGTTGTTACTTCGGAAAAGTTGCGAATATCTAATGCATATTGTTGCTCCATGCCTTCAACGGTTTGTAAGAGTAAGCTATCGCGTTCTTTGATTTCCCCACCAATATGGTATGGAAGGCCACAGTTAGCGAATGAAATATATTCACCTTTTTCAAAAAGAATGATGTTGTCGTCTTCGTTTAAACGACGAAGTCTAGTAGCTGCTGTTGCACCACCAGCTACACCGCCGATAATAAGTATTTTTTGAGCCATGAGGAATTCTCCTTTAAATTTGATTGTTTTTTCACAATATAAACATACCCTATAGGGGTATGTTAGTCAAGTGGTTTAATGAACAAGGTGAAAATCTTTCTAGGTATAGGTAATTAGAAAACAATCAGAAAATTTATCCTTATCCATATGGGGGTATATTTTTTTCAACTTTTTTTAAAAAAGATACTTAAACGAATGGATAAAAGGTTTCGCTTAAACAGATGAATTAATTTATACTTAATTATAAATAAATCTAAAGGAGTACTAAAATGGATTTTATAAAGATGCACGGTATTGGTAATGATTATATTTACGTCAATGATTTAGATGAAAGGATAACAAATCCAGAAGCTGTTTCTTTATTTGTGAGTGACCGACATTTTGGTATTGGATCGGATGGATTAATCTTGATTCGGCCATCTAATAAAGCTGATTTTATGATGAAAATGTACAATGCGGACGGCTCACAAGGTGCAATGTGTGGAAATGGTATTCGTTGTTTTTCAAAATTTGTTTATGATGAAGGATTAACTGTTAAAGAAACATTAACGGTCGAGACGAAAAGTGGCATCAAAACTATTGAATTAAAAAAAATGGATGATGAAGTTACTGGAGCTCGCGTAGCGATGGAAACGCCTATTTTAAAGACAAAAGACATACCTATGATTTGGACTGAGAAAGAGTGCATCAACCAGCCTTTACAAGTAAATGGCAAAATCTACCAAGTAACGGCGGTTTCAATGGGTAATCCTCATGTTGTAACGTTTGTGGAGAATACAAAAGAAATAGACATTGAAAAAATAGGCCCTTACTTCGAACATCATGAGGCATTTCCGGAACAAGTGAATACCGAATTTATCCGGATTATTGATAATCAAACAATTGAGATGCGTGTCTGGGAAAGAGGTTCTGGCGAAACATTGGCTTGTGGGACGGGTGCTTGTGCTGCTGTAGTGGCTGCGCATTTAAATGGATACACCGATAGAAAAGTAACGGTAAAACTATTAGGTGGAGATTTGGCAATTGAATGGGAAGAAGAAACAGGTATTATATATATGTCCGGTTCAGCTACAACCGTATACAAAGGAACAATAAACCTCAAGGGAGTGGAAGTGTAAATGGTTACAGTAAATCAAGATTACCTAAACTTAAAAGGAAGTTATTTGTTTTCTACAATCGCAAAAAAAATAGCAGTGTATCAAGCCAATCATCCAGAAGCCAAAATGATTCGAATGGGAATTGGTGATGTGACACAACCATTAGTGCCTGCTGTTGTGGCTGCGCTACATAAAGCTGTTGATGAACAAGCCAACAAGGATACCTTTCATGGGTATGCACCTGATTTAGGCTATACATTTTTACGTGAAAAAATCGTTGAGCACGACTACGAAGCAAGAGGCGCGCATGTCGAATTAGATGAAGTGTTTATTTCAGATGGGGCAAAAGGTGATGTGGCCAATATACAAGAACTATTTGGTCGAGACAACAAGGTTGCTGTCGGTGATCCAGTTTATCCGGTTTACGTGGATAGCAATGTGATGAGTGGTCGTACGGGGACATATGATGCTAAAACAGAAATCTGGAGCGACTTGACCTATCTTTCTGCAACAAGTGAAAATAATTTTACTCCGTCATTGCCAACAAGCCATGTTGATTTGATTTACTTGTGCTATCCAAATAACCCAACAGGGACTACCTTAACAAAGGAAGCACTGAAAGAATGGGTTGATTATGCAAATAAAGAAGAGGCTATCATCATTTACGATTCAGCCTATGAAGCCTTCATTACTGATTCAGCTATTCCACGTTCTATTTATGAAATTGAAGGAGCTAGAACATGTGCTATTGAAGTTAGAAGTTTTTCAAAAACGGCAGGCTTTACAGGATTGCGTTTAGGCTATACCGTTGTGCCTAAAGAATTAATTCGTGAAGGAGTTGCCTTGCACAGTTTATGGGCAAGAAGGCATTCAACAAAATTTAATGGTGCACCTTATGTTGTTTCACGTGCGGGAGAAGCAGTGTATTCCAACGAAGGCAAAAAACAAATTAGAGAGCAAATTGCTTATTATCTACGTAATGCAAAAATGATTCGTGAGGATTTAATAAAAGCAGGATACGACGTGTTTGGCGGGACAAATGCTCCTTATGTCTGGGTTAAAACGCCAGCAGGAATGACATCATGGGAATTTTTTGATTTTTTACTAGAAAAGAAGCAAATTATTGTGACACCGGGTTCAGGATTTGGTCCAAGTGGCGAAGGCTACGTTCGCTTTTCAGCATTTGGAGAATATGAATCGGTTCAAGATGCGATGCAACGTATTACACAATAGAGTATTCAGACTTGAAGTATCCATCATTTTGATGGACACCTTCAAGTTTTTTTACTTTCTAAATAGGGAATAAAAAGAGCGAATTCCCTTTTATTTTGCTATATTTCTATATGAAGAGAGGGTTATAAAAAAAGAGTAGACAAAAAAGTCCAAAGTTAGTTTTGGACTTTTTTTGTCTAGCGATTCAAGTGAATAGTTTATACTGTTGAGGAAATGAATATAAAAGAGACTTTTTTATTCATTTATTGTCTCTTTATTTAGTTAGGCGGTAAGATTGACTTTTACCATGTCAATATGCGGAATATTGTCCTCCAAGTAGATTTCTGAGATAGGCTGAAAACCGAATGAAGCATAATAATTTTGTAGATAAGCTTGTGCTTGGGCATTTACCGGGAATCCAGGATAGTGTTGGTCCGTATAAGCCAACATAACGGTTACTAACTCTTGTCCGAATCCATTGTTTCTGTGTTCTTTTGGAACCAACACACGCCCAATTCGAGTGCTATGAGGCTCTACGATTAAACGAGCATAAGCCATGAATACGTCATCTATTTGTTTGAAGAAATGGATACTTGTGAGATCGATGTCATCAACTTCTTGATAGGCACATTCTTGTTCAACAACAAAAACAGCTGTCCGTTCTTTATAGATACGATGAAGCTCGCTGTTTGTCAGCTCTTCAAATGGTTTGATTGTCCACATAATGTGTCCTCCTCATATAAAATAGCGTATGCTACTTAGTTTAGCTATATTATAACAAAAGAGAGGCAAATAAAAAATAGAGGAACTTTTAAAAGTAAAACTCAACATATTGGATTGAGACTAAGTAGGACTAAATGAGCTTTTATTTCATCACTAAGAAGATTTCTTAATAGAGAGAGTTTCTCTGTTTTAAAAAATTAATGTTTAAAACGATTATTTCTATTGAGACAGATAAAAAAAGATTGAAACCTTTTTTATTAAGGCGTACAATTAAATAGTGTTAGGTATACCTTAAAAAGAAGGAGTCTTATAATGGAATTATCAAAATTAACCAGCAATCATTCAGTAGTCGTAACCAAAGTAGCTCACCCTGATGCTCAAATGCAGCAACGTTTAATGGATTTAGGTTTTTATCCTGGAGGAGTAGTTAAGTTAGTCTTAGTCAGTCCCAAGAAAGACCCAAAGGCTTTCGAAGTGAGGGGAACAGTTATTGCAATCCGGAATGAAGATGCTAAATACATACGAGTAGAATTAAAGGAGAAAAATGATGCCAGATGAATTTATTCTACAAAACGAAAAAAATGGGCATGTGATTTCTTTAGCCGGAAATCCGAATGTTGGGAAAAGTACAGTTTTTAATCAATTGACTGGTTTAAAACAGCATACAGGTAACTGGCCTGGGAAAACAGTCGGTATCGCAGAAGGAACGAGCCAATATAAAAATAAGTATTACTGTTTAGTTGATTTACCTGGTACGTATTCTTTATCTTCCAATTCAGAAGAAGAAGAAGTAGCACAAGACTTTATTCAATCGGATTTATCTGAAGCAACCATTTGTGTCTGTGATGCAACTTCGCTAGAACGTAATCTAAATTTAGTTTTACAGATTATGCAGCTATCAGACAAAGTGGTGGTTTGTGTCAATTTAATAGACGAAGCTCGAAAAAAAGGTATAGAAATCAATATTGAAAAATTACAATCCTTATTAGGTGTTCCCGTTATTGCTACAGCAGCACGTCAAAATGAAGGCTTAGATAATTTAATGTCTGCTTTAGATAAAGTAGTCTCTGAAGAACTTAAAATGAATCCTTACATGAAAAAAGCGTTAGATGGTTTAAAAGAAAATCAAGAAGAGAATACAAAAACCTTATTAGATCGGGCTACAGCTATAGTTAATGATGTGATTATCTTCACAAATGAAGATTACAATCGCCGTGACCGCAAGCTAGATAAGATATTGACACAAAAATTAACAGGCATTCCTATTATGATTTTATTGCTAGTAGTTGTTTTTTGGTTAACCATACAAGGTGCAAACGCCCCATCTAATACTTTAGCGAGTATGTTTGGCACAATAGGCGTTTACTTAAATCAATTTGCTGCATCTATTAATATGCCTGAGTGGCTACGAGGTGCGTTAATTGATGGGATTTATAATGTCTTGTCGACTGTTATTTCCGTGATGCTGCCACCAATGGCTATCTTCTTTCCGCTCTTTACTTTACTAGAAGATTTCGGCTATTTACCACGTGTAGCGTTTAATTTGGATAAGTACTTTGCTAATGCAGGAGCTTGTGGCAAGCAAGCCCTGACGATGTGCATGGGATTTGGCTGTAATGCAGCGGGTGTGACAGGAACTCGTATTATTAATTCACCTAGAGAAAAATTAATAGCCATCGTAACAAATAATTTTGTGCCATGTAATGGACGTTTTCCTATTTTAATTTCGATTATTACGATGTTTTTTGTAGGGAGTTCAGTAAGTCTAGGAAGCAGTTTGCTTTCGGCGATTCTTCTTGCGGGGACAGTCATATTAGGTATCTTAACTACTTTTTGGATTTCTCAATTGCTCTCTAAAACTATTTTAAAAGGAGTTCCTTCTTCATTTACATTAGAAATGCCCCCTTATCGTCGACCTCAGATTGGCTCAGTTATTGTACGGTCTATTTTTGATCGAGCGTTATTTGTCTTATGGCGTGCAATGATTGTTGCAGCACCTGCTGGATTAGTTATTTGGATCATGGCAAATGTAATGATTGGCGATTCAAGTATATTGACCTGGGTTACAGGGGCGATTGATCCTTTTGCTCGTTTAATGGGGTTAGATGGGACTATTTTAATGGCATTTATTCTTGGTTTGCCTGCGAATGAAATAGTTATTCCTATCATGGTTATGGGTTATTTAAGTAAATCGACCCTTTTTGAATTTGATTCATTGGCTCAATTCAAAACACTTTTGTTAGATAATGGTTGGACGTGGTTAACAGCAGTGAATACTATTTTATTTACGATTTATCACTGGCCGTGCTCAACAGCTTTGTTGACTATTTATAAAGAAACGAAAAGTGCCAAATGGACCTGGATATCTTTTCTAGTACCAACGATCATGGGAGTAGGAACAACAATGGTTGTCACCTTTTTAGCCCATCTTTTTCAGTTAGTTTAAGTCTAGTTAGTAAAATAAGTAGCAGTAAATACGATTTAATCATGATAGGAAGTTTGCCTAATAAAAAAGGGGTATCTTTTCAGAAAAATTTCTGAGAAGATACCCCTTTTATTATCAACTAAAATCTATTCTTAATAGCCCTTAATTTTGGTTAATCCTTTACGCACTTTTCGAGCGTTTCTTTAATCGATTGAATCACGTCATGTTCTTTTATTCCTAAAACAGACATTGTTTCTGCTGGATCAATATATAAATCTTCAGTCTGCATTTCAGACATGACAGCCATATGAATTCCGTGTTCTACACCTTTTTCAGTAGCTTTTCTATCCATTTCCTCATACATTGGTCTTACTTGATCGTATTCGATGACAGGGACTTGGGTTGTTTCTGTTTGTCCTAGCGCATCAACCATCATTTTATAAAAATCTTGGAATTTCATGTTTAGTGCTGCAATAGCATAGGTATGACGGTGTTCGCCATTCTCCATTGCGCCAACAGCAGCTTCGGCTACTTGCTCAACAGTAACCATTGTTGTCCCACCCTTTAATGCTGGGAAAACTGGACGACCTTTAATTTGATCAGTAAACATTTTCCATAAAGGTGTTCTTCCTGGCATTGTACCAAAAATGTAAGGCAACCGCAGAGAAGTTACAACCATACTGCCTTCACCTTCTGCAAAAGCCACTTGTTCTTGTAAAAGACGAGTATTTGGATAAGCTTGGTCTCTTAAATGATAGTCAGGTAGACGCTCTGCGAATTCAGCGAAGTAAGAGCCGAAGACAACGAATTTTTTAACACCAGCTTCTTTAGCTAATCGAGCCAATCTTTGTGTTGGAAGAACGTTAGCTTCATAGAAAAATTTCATCGCTGGTTTTTGTGGAGTTGTGCGTTCATCAGCACCAGCTGCATAGATGAAACCTTCACAATCAGCTAGTAATTCACGAATATCTTCATCTGATAAATGGTTGATGTTTCCTAAATTACATTCTACTTCAGCAGGCAATAAGTCATCGGTTGGTAATGGAGGCAAGGCCATTGTTTTAACTTGGTAACCTTTAGATAGTAATTCTTTGATTGTGTAATAACCTAGAAAACCTGTTCCACCTAAAACAAATACTTTTGACATAGTTATCGCTCCTTTTGTTTTATCTTTCACATGTAGTATAAGTTATTTCTTGTTGGAATAATCATTAAAAAGAGACTAAACACTAACTATGTAGTAGAATAGAAGTTAAATGGAGGCGGATACAGTGGTGGAGAACTTTCCTTATGCAAGTGTAGATTATTTTTCTAAGAAATTTAAACCAACGGATTTGAGTATCCAAAAAGAAACAATTCGCAAATCTGAAACTAGGCACTACCGTGATGAAATCGAGTTTCTTATCATTTTAGAGGGTAGTGCCGAAATAGAAATCAATCATACGATTTTTTCTATTGGAAAAGGAGATTTCATTCAACTGATGCCTTATCATGTAACGAGACTATTGATTAGTGAAAAGAGCCCGATTGAATTGTATCGCATTCGTTTTTCTATTGGATTATTGTTGCTGATTAGCACGGATAAAACACGGTATTTAAATGCGATTAAAAATATAGATAAATCCATCCCGATTACTTCTTTAGATGAAAAAGCTAGACGACAGGTTGAATTCTTGTGTGAGTCTGTTTATGCAGAAAAGCAAACAACCAATGAAAACTTGGATGTTTTACATATTTCACTAGTCTCTTACTTATCGTATTTTGCAAATAAAAATCAGCAAGTTTCTTTAAAAGAAAAAAGTTTAGAACGAGATATCATGTGGAAAGCTCTTGAATACATTCAGATTCATCATCAAGAACAAGTAACCCTTCAGATGATTAGCAAGGAACTAGCAGTAGATGAACAGCAGATCAAAAATAAATTAAAAGAACTTACAGGGGTTAGTTTCTATTCTTTATTAAATCAAGTGCGCATCAGAAATGCTGTAGCCTTGCTCCAGTTCGATGATTTATCTATTAATCAAATTGGGAAAATTTGCGGATACCAAACGGAAGCTTATTTTTACAAACTATTTAAAGCGATTATGGGAGTGACGCCGCTTACCTACCGAAAAAGCGTAATTGGAGGATCGTCTATAGGAAACTCTTATGATGCATGGGAGATAGCCATTTATATTCTTGAAAATTGTCGCATGGGATTGTCCCTAGATGAAGTAGCCCTAATGATGAATGTATCCAAAAAGAAGTTGAATCATTTATTGTTGACAACGTTTAATGTAACGTTTAAAGAACTGCTGACTCAATTTCGCGTTCAAATCGGAAAAACTTTTTTAGTTTCTCTTGATTTACCTGTTCAAGAAGTTGCGGTAATGGTGGGTTTCTCCGACTCAACAACTTTTATACGTAATTTTAAAGCCGTTTACGGCGTCACGCCAAAACAAGTGATGAAAGCTTATTGAAATTTTATAAAAAAATATGCAAAAAAATAAAGAAATAAAAATAAAAATTGGATAATTCAATGAAAAGAAGGTGGAGGTTATTTATGAAAATAGTTAAAATAAGAAAAGAAAGAAAGTCAATTGTACTTGCTATTCCTAAGTCTTTTGATAGTAAGGAAGGGCAGGGATTTTTCCTTATTGAGAAAGATAGTAAATCTATTATAATGGTGCCTAAAATTAAAAATCCTTTTGAACATGCAAAAGATGGTGAATTATATACCCCGGATTTAAATGTTGATGTCATACCGTTCGATAGAGAATTAGATAGAGTATAGTCTTAAATTAACAGACGAGATAAATGTTCTATTTGTATAAAAAAATTTTTATTCAAAAATACAACTACTACATGCTTCGATAGAGTATATAAAAAAACTGAGTCAATAAGACAGGGCGGATCAAATGAAAGATATAGAAATCATCATGCCGAAAATAGATAAGTTTATGAAAGAAAATGGAGATAAATTTAAAAATAAGGACGACGCTATTCAAGCCTTTATCAAACAGTACAATCAAGAATTAAACGATCCTTCTTTTTTTTGACGAAGAATTATCGGATAAAGAAAAAGCTTATCATCAACTGGAAGAGCTAGGCTATGCCCAGAGCGAAAAAGAATATCAAGCGATTATAAGAAAAGTTTTAAAATTAGATCCAGATAATCTAGATGCTCATTTTTATAAATTGCAATTAGATGTAGAAAAAGACACTTATTTGAAAGACTTTAAAAAATTAGTTGATTTTGGCTGGGAGCAGATGAAAAAGCAACAATTGGATGATGCTGAATCGCTAAGACATTAGTGGCTGATTACAGAAAATCGACCTTTCATGCGACTTAAACAAGCCTATGCATCGGCTTTATCTGAATTTAATCATCTTACCCTAGCTGAAAAACAGTACAAAGAGTTGCTTCAATTAAATGAAGGAGACAATCAAGGTAATCGGTATGACTTAATGAGTGTGTATTGTCGATTGGAGAAGTTAGAAGAAGCTGAAAAATTACTTAAAAAGTATAAAGGGGATCAAGGTTCGCCTTTATTTTTAATCCCATTAATTTTATTGAATTTGAAATTTGAAGACTAAAAAGCTGCTAAGCGTTAGTATAACACGATGCAAAAAACACATCCTGCTACTTCTAAAGTCTTCAAAAAGAAAGAATTAGATAGCGAAAAGGCAATGGCAATGTTAGATTCTGAATCCTATTCGCCAAGCAATGAAGATAGTATCTATCTAGTAATAGGGACGAATATTAATGAATTTATATCCGATCCTACTAACTTTTATTATTCTTGGTTTAAAAAAAATCTGAAAAAATCCACTTCTAAAAAGAAATAATAAAGCTAAATGTGAATTTAATGTAGCCGCTAAACTAAGTATAAATACTTTTATTAAAAAAAGAAGAACCAGCATACAGTATGTATGACGGTTCTTCTTTTTCACTCATTAACTAATTAACGTAAATTCTCATATAAAGCAGTCATCCACAAATCAAAGTTCTCTTGTTCTTCGTACTGCATAACATCATACATCTCAGAACTAACAACTTGAAATTGTGTTTTAAAAGCTTCTAAATCAAATTCTTCCATAGCTAAGTCTCTTTTAACACGACTAAATATTTTAGCGAAGTCTTTGCTACTGTATCCGATATCTCTTCTCTTCAATACAAGAGGAAGGCCTTTTTTTGTAATACCCATTGCTGTTGCAGCATTGAAAGCTGCTTCTTTAACAGCAAAAACGCGATCACTAGATGCCAATTTTGTTAAGATATAACGAGATTTTTGGCAATCGTACTTTGCTAACTCATGAACAGCTGACAATCTAAGTTCCCAATCATCTTTTGTTGTAGCTTGTATTTTTAACTCGTCAATATTTTTTGGTTCTGCTTGGATAATTTTCATAAATGCGTTGCCTCTTTCTGTTTCTTTCTTACTACCCATATTATAGGGTTCGATTTACTATTACAAGGTTATTTCGATTAAATACAGGATTTCTATAATGTTTCATACACACATAACCCACAGGCACCTAGAGCGCCATTTATTGGCTGATAAGGCTTGAAAATTCGCTTTGTAGGGCTTTGAAGATCCAATAGAGAAGTATTGTCTTCAATAGATTGGTTTAAGTAGGCTGCTAGTTCAGGATCGCTAAAAAGTTCGCTATGAATATAAACAATATCTGAATCCATCATCATCAACAAATTATTAATAGCAATAGAAAAATAATGAATAGCTTGATTGATTATAGTACTCACACCTTCATCGCCTAGTCGATAAGCTTTTATGAGTGTATCAATAGAGAGTTGTTCTTTTTCGGGAACTAATTGCTTAAGAAAAGTGTGTGGTGTATTTTCATATAGTAGTTTTGCTTTATTAATCATCCAAGATTCACTAGTGTATGTTTGAAGGCAGCCACGCTTGCCACATTCGCATACTTCTCCATTTGGGTTAATGATTGTATGACCAATTTCACCAATTAAAGAATTACGATCGGCATATACTTCTCCGTTATACAGATAGGTAGAGAACATTCCGCGACGAACATGTAGAAAAATAAAATTTTGATCTTGTTTGTCTTCTCCAAATAATCGTTCCGCAATAGCCATACATTTCACATTATTTTTTAAAAAAATAGGAAGTTCAATGGATTCTCGAATGTATTTAAAAGAAAAATCTTTCCAGAACGGGTTGTTCGTTTTTATATTTTCGTTAATAGAATCATAATGTCCAGGGACAGCAATACCAATAGCTGCTGGTTTATAGTCTTCACATTCAGCAATAAATTGAGTCAATTCATCTAAAAATAACGTATCGGTAAACACTTTTTGGGTATCCCAGCTGTTGTAAGAAATGATATGTTCCTTAATAAGAGTTCCGATATTATCACTCAAACAAAAAGATAAAAATTTATCAGATAGTTCTACACCAACATAATAACTATAGTTAGGCGAAATAGTTAATAGAATTTTTTTGCGACCAGGTTTATTAGTCGATTCATCTTCTCCTAATTCATGAATATGTTTTTCTAGGATGAGAGTGGTTGTTATTTCACTTATTGTAGCGGGTGTAATAGCTAGTTTTTTTGATAAATCGATTCTTGAAATAGGTCCAGAAGCATAAATTTTATCTAGAATTTTTGCTTTTTGTATGCCTTGTTTTTTTGGTAAATACATAAGAATAGCCTCTTTCTTTGCTGTTTTATAATAAGATATCTAATGCCTGTTCAAGTATATAGTAGAAGCTTATTTCATGTAACTAAGAATAGTAAGTATAGTATACCTTATTAATTATTTTTTGTAATGATTAAACGATTTATTCTAGATTATCTAAATAGTTGTTTACAAAATAAAACGAATGAGATATACTTTGTTTAATAACTAAATAGAACCAATTAAACAAATGATAGGGCTTGCAACAAGTTATTTGGTTATAAAATATAATTAATAGGAGGGTTATTTATGTCAGAATCAAGTAGTTTTATTGAAAAGAAGTTAATGCCGATTGCATCAAAACTAAGCGCAAATAAATATTTAACAGCTATACGTGATGGGATTACGTTAGCTATGCCATTAATCATTATAGGATCAATTTTTATGGTCATTGCTAGTTTTCCGGTCAAAGGTTGGGAAACGTGGCTAGGCGAAGTTGGTATTTCGGGTTATTTATGGAAAGGTGTTAGCAGTAGTTTTGGTTTAATTGGTTTAGTTGCCAGTTTTGGGATTGCCCAGAGTTTAGCCAGTCAATATAAAGTAGATGGCGTTGCAGCCGGAATTATTTCAATGTCTTCATTTGTTATGGTTACACCTTTCATTGCAAGTGATGTAGGCGAAGGGCTAACGGTTCGTTATCTCGGTGCTAGTGGCTTATTTATTGCTATCATATTAGGATTATTTACGGCGTTTATTTATCAGTGGTTTATTAAACACAATATTCAAATTAAAATGCCAGAGAGTGTTCCCCCAGCTGTGGCAAGAAGTTTTAGTGCAATTATCCCTGGTGCAGCCATTATTACATTTTGGTTAATTACTTATGCTGTGCTTGATATGATGTCTTGGCCTAACTTACATGAACTTGCACAAGTTATTTTAGGTGGACCTCTTGGACTATTAGGAAACAATATCTTTGGGACAGTAATTGTTGCTGGTCTAAATAGTTTGTTATGGTTTATTGGTATTCACGGCGGAAACGTTGTCAACTCTATCATGCAACCCATTTGGATTGCTAACTTAGCAGAAAATACTGCAGCTTATCAAGCAGGAACAGAATTGAAGAATATTATTACTGTTGCATTTATGGACAACTTTGTTTACATCGGTGGTGGTGGTGCAACAATTGGTTTGGTATTAGTACTTGGTTACATCGCTCGTAAGAAACACACAAGCAAGCAGACTAAAATATTGGCTCCAATTACAGTTGTGCCAGGTCTATTTAATATCAACGAACCCACCATGTTTGGTGTTCCAGTTGTTTTAAACTTTGCTTTATTAATTCCATTTATTCTTGCACCAGCTGTTAATGCGATTGTCGCTTATACGGCAATGGCAACAGGACTAGTTCCTTTAACAAGAGTTGTTGCATCTTGGACAATGCCACCTATTTTAAGTGGATTCTTAACAACAGGTAGTATAAGCGGCTCAATTTTACAAATTGTGCTAATCGTACTAGATATTCTCATTTATCTTCCATTCTTTTTGGCTGTTGAAAAACGTTTCAAAGCACAAGAAGAAAACGAGTCATTGTATTAAAAAAAGAAAGGAAGTTTTAAAAAATGGTTAAACGTTTAATTAGTGCGAATACTTCAGAAATCTTAGCGATGAGCGCAAAAGAATTAAAACAAAGTATTAAAGCAAGCGAGGGTCGCGTAATCCTGTCAGAAAACGTAGCACCACGCGAATCGTACATTGGAGATATTACTAACTCAGAAATGGCGCGAGCATTCGGAGCTGATTTGATTCTTTTGAATGGAATTGATGTATTAAACCCAGATATTTTTGCTATCGGAGAGTATGAAGGTTCATTTGTTGATCGATTACACCAATTAGTGGGTCGTCCAATTGGGGCTAATTTAGAGCCAGTTGACACATCTGCTGATATGTTAGAGCAAAGAGAAGAAATTGCTGTAGGCCGACAAGCAAATGTTCAGACGTTGAAAGAAATCGAAAAATTAGGTTTAGACTTTGTCTGTTTCACGGGTAATCCAGGGACAGGTGTAACAAACGCTGCAATTTTAGAAACAGTTAAAAATGCAAAAGAACATTATTCAGGCTTAATTATTGCAGGAAAAATGCATGGTGCTGGAGTTGACGAAGCCGTAGCTGATCTTACAGTCATTAAAGAACTAATTGCTGCCGGAGCAGATATCATTCTGACTCCATCAATTGGAAGTGTGCCTGGTTTCGATAAAGAAGAATTGAAACAAGCAGTTAAATTAGCTCATAAAGAAGGAGCATTAGTCATGACAGCTATTGGAACAAGTCAAGAAGGTTCTGATGCAGATACGATTAAGTACATGGCTCTACAAAATAAAATGTGTGGTGTAGATATCCAGCACATTGGTGATGCAGGTTACGGTGGTCTTGCTCCTGTTGAAAATATCTTTGCAATGAGTAAAGCGATTCGCGGACAACGCCATACAGTATCGATGATTTCTCGTTCGATTAACCGTTAATAGTTTGATAAAAGATTCATTAAAAATAAGCTTCTAACTTCTGTGTTAGACGCTTATTTTTCTTTGTCTCGTCTTATTTTTCACTTAAATTAGTTGGATTAAGATTAACTTTTAGCTATCATTTAGCTACTACATTAAGTTGGACTCGCAACCATTGGCAGTCGCTTAGATGGTACTTTTCTATAAGAAAGGTTAGAATAAAGACAATAGAATAGATTGGAAAATGAGGAGCTGACTTAATGGACGCAGTCGTTTTAGCAAGTTACATTAAAGAAATAAG
This sequence comes from Carnobacterium sp., assembly GCA_020431645.1. Lineage (GTDB taxonomy): Bacteria > Bacillota > Bacilli > Lactobacillales > Carnobacteriaceae > Carnobacterium_A. Next base: position 21,159 of record JAGQHW010000009.1, read on the forward strand.
AACAATCAAAAAAATTGAGTGGACAAAAGATGAAGAGGAAGAGGAGTCATTAGAGGTGAGTCAATTCTCCTATCCTGAATACCCTGCTGTAGTAGAGGGATTATTTAACTATTTAGACCAACAGTCATTTTACGATATCAATTATTTAGATAATATGGAAAAAATCCAAGAGAAAGCTCTCTCTTTATTCACGAAAGAGGAAGTGAAAAGTTATTTGACCTCATTAAAAAGAGAAGAACGTTACGGTGATGGAGTTATTGCTGAAGCGATTGAATCAGGCTTATTTTTGGAAGCGTTAGTAAGATTAGAAGAGATACTTCAAAAAGAAAAAATAGAAAAAGAGGAGATTAAGAATGACAAAAAATGAGGAGAAAGAAGTAACATCTAAAAGACGTGATGAGCTAATCGCGATACTTAAACAACGTTTTGATGAGAATAATAGTCGTCATAGCGAGCTTAAATGGGAAGAGATAGAAAAAAGATTGGCTGAGGGTGGCAAAAAACTCTGGTCTCTTAGTCAGATGGAAGAAACTGGTGGTGAACCAGACGTTATTGGTTACGATGAAAAAGAAGATGCTTATCTCTTTTGTGATTGTTCACAAGAAAGTCCAAAAGGCCGTCGATCAGTTTGCTACGACTTAGAAGGATTGGAATCGAGAAAAAATAATCAGCCAGAAAAAAATGCTGTTGGTATGGCTGCAGAAATGGGAATAGAACTGTTATCAGTCGAACAATACAAAACATTACAGGATAAGAGTGATTTTGATACAAAAACATCTAGTTGGGTAAAAACACCTATTGCTATTAGAAAATTAGGTGGCGCTCTTTTTTGTGATTACCGCTTTGGGCAGGTTTTTCTGTATCATAATGGAGCAGGCTCCTATTATGCTGGTCGAGGATTTCGAGGGATAGTGAGAGTATAAGGTCATTTTTTGAAAAGGAGGAGATAAAATGTGATGAAGATAAAACAAGGCTATGAGAGGATAAAGAAAAGTATCTGGCTTTACCCGGTTGCCTATAGTGTATTAGCTTTGCTATTAGCGGCTATCGTTGTTTTGTTAGACAATGGGTATTTATTTGATATGAGACCTTATTTACCTGAACTATTATTAACGAGCGCCAGTCTGGCTAAGTCTGTTCTAGGTGTCGTTTCAAGTGCATTCATTACAATTACGACCTTTACTTTTTCAACGACAATGGTTGTTTTGAGTATTTACATGAGTGAGTTTTCTCCACGAGTAGTTGAAAACTTTCTAGCAGATGAGCGCACGATGAAATCTTTTGGGATTTTCGTAAGTGGATTCATCTATAGTATTACTTGTATGCTGTTTATCCGTGAAGAATATTTAACAAAACCTATTCTTGCTGGAACAATTGGAGTTATTTATATTATCTTTGGTTTATTTAATTTCATTTTATTTATTAATAGTGTAGGCAAATACATTCAGGCTAGTAATTTAATTGATCGTTTATACGCTCAAGCGCAAGAGGTTATTTCTATTTATAAAGAAGAAATGAGCGAATATGAAATTGTTTCAAAAGCAGGTGTAGAAAGCCAAGGCCCGGGTTTTCCGATTAGAGTTAAGGCGAATGGGTACGTTCAAATAGTCGATTATGATCGATTATTTGAAGTAGCAAAAAAACACCAAGTAACGATTCGTTTTAATCGAATGACAGGACAATTTGTGACAAATGAAGTCGTCATGGGTGATTTACTACTTATTCCAGAAAGTACAGATGCTCAAAGAGTAGCAGAAGAGACACGTGAGCATTACTTCATTGGCATGCGTCGTTCAGAAGAACAAGATTTTAATTTTTCTATTCAAAAGATAGTAGAAGTTGCCTTAAGAGCACTATCCCCAGGAACTAACGATCCCAATACAGCTATTTTTTGTATTAATAGTTTAGGTTTATTATTAGGACAACTGTGTTCGTTAAAAGAAGGATACGTTGTGATGAAAGAAGAAGGATCAAAAGGGAAGATTTATCGAGAAACTTATGATTTAGATAGGATGCTACGTGATACCTTCCTTCAAATCGTTCACTATGGACAAGGGGATGTTTATGTGATGTTAGCTGTTTTTCAAGCTTATCGTCACATGACAAATGAAGCGAAATTTACTAATAGAGAAGTCATTAAAGAACAAGCGCATTATCTTTTTGATCGTTTATTAAAAACAGTCCATGATTCTTTAGAAAGAAAATTAATTATAGAAGCTTATGAAGAAATTCTTGAATCAGAAGGCAAATTTTAAATAAAAAGACTGTGTCAGGATTGTGTTTAGCAAAAAAGAAGAAACAAGCCTGACTAATCTGCTGATTAGATTGCTTGTTTCTTCTTTTTTAAATCGTTCTGCTATCGTATGCCCAATGAAGAAGCGTTTGTCTTTGTTTTTTTCTACAACTCTGATCTTTATTTTCGCAATTTTTTTTGATCGCACCGGCATGCCTTTTAATGGCTTTCCATCGTTTGATTTGGATTTGATCTTCTTCAGGTAGTCTACGACCATAATAATAACGACAATACCATTGAAACCAACCTCGTGGATCTTCTGAATGAATCCAACCTTTTTCTTGCCAAGCTTTTAGAGGCATGGAGGCATCAACTTGATAATAGTTTAAAGAAATGTCGGCTTTTTCTGGAGATAACTTAGCATGTTCAAACCAATTTTCTGGAAATTCATCCTTACAATCAGTCATATATTTTCCACCAAAAACACCTAGTTCTAAAAGTTCTTTTGGAGAAAGTTCTGGTTTAAATTCAGAGTCGAAGTTTTTGCCTGGTTCTTCGGTTAATTCATATTGCCCCTTTTGCATCGTGTCATTAAACTTAACTATTTTTTTCATACTGTCACCCTTTCTTTAATTGAAATATAGAGAATTTATGTGTCTGGCATTCTTTCTTTTAAGTTTACCTTATTTAGACAATAGTTTACAAAAAAGAGAGTTGATTTTGTTAGAATAGAAAAGAGAAAAAGGAGGAAAGTTAAAATGAAAGAACAAGCGATAAAAAAAGAATATCAAAATGTCCTTGATTTTTGGTTTGAAGAAATTGAGCCAAAGCAACAGTTTGTCAAAGATAAAACGTTTGATCAAGAAATTATTACTCGATTTCGAAAAGACCATGAGAGAGCGAGCCAAGGTGAGTTAGTCGCTTGGCGTGAGACAATAGAGGGATGTTTAGCTGAAATTATTCTTTTAGACCAATTTTCGAGAAACATGCATCGGGGTCATCCAAAGTCATTTGCCTATGATGGTATAGCTTTAGTGCTAGCGCAAGAAGCGCTGAAGCATGAAGATTTAAAAAAACTGTCGATTGAAAAACTGGCCTTTCTTTATATGCCGTTCATGCATTCTGAGTCTTTAGTTATTCATGAGTTTGCATTAGAGTATTTTAGAAAAGAAGGTTTAGAGGAATCACTCAAATATGAAAAGAAGCATCGAAATATTCTGGTTAAATTTGGACGTTATCCGCATCGTAATGATATCCTTGAGAGAAAATCAACTCCAGAAGAACTAGCATTTTTAAAAAAGCCTGGCTCATCATTTTAGTTTAGAAAAATGTTGTTGTTTTTTCAATATACTACAAAAAAGGGTACTTTAAATTGACCTAGTCAATTTAAAGTATCCTTTTTGAAATAAAAAGTTCTGTTCGCTTAATTTTTAACAATTAATCCCATTTTTTCCAATGTTCTGCCAGTCTCAAAATAATTCTCATTGTTGTAAGCAGAAGCAATATGGATACAAGATTCTACAATTGGAACTTTTATTCCTTTGGCTTTTGCAAGTTCATAACAAGGTACGAGTAAATAGGGTACATCTTCTGTGATGTATCTATTCTTAGATGTAGCGGGAGCACTATCGATTTTGACATGGGTAGTAGAGGCACGGTTAAACTCATATACGGTATCGTAATCGCTATCGTATAAAGCATTCATGGCATCCAGTTCTGTACGCAAATCATAACCCCAAGCAACACCGACAGATAAGCGCTCTTGATCCATTTTTGCTGCGGCGTTTGCAGTTGCAGTACTACAACAGTCGCGGTAATAATTAAATTTGCCTTCAAAGTTTTCTAAGATACCCATATTTAATGTGGTTAATAGTGGGTGTCCACCAAAATTAATATTTTCTAAACCTGCTTGAATGGAATCATCTAAAAATTCTAAAGGAATAGGGAAAACTTCTTGAATTTTTTTTTGTAATTCAGGCGTATCTAATTCTTGCGGCATAATACTCATGGGTAAGAAGGTTTTGATACCCATAATAGATATCACACCAGGTGAAACAATTCTACAAGCCCAAGGAATACTGATAGCGTCTATAAAAGCGATGTCTAACTCTTTTTTGCCGGCATCATTTTTCATTTTTTGTAAAACCATACCCCCATAGTTTCCAGGCATAATAACCAATTTATGATCGTTCGTTAAATAAGGAAGCATTTCATTAAACAGAATTTCTTGTGCAAAAGAAGGGCAGATCATAATGAGCATGGTAGAAAAGGCTAAGGCTTCTTTGATATTTGTAGTCGCTTTTTCAATCTTTTCAGTACCAGCAAACATCATGCTTTCACCATGGTGTTCGGCTAGTGCAGTAATACCGCCATCAGCGTTGATTGCATCAATTTGGGTAGAAAAATCAGGATTATCATAGATACAAACAGAATGACCTTCTTTTGCAAAATGATATGCAGCCGTCATTCCACCATTACCAGCACCAATTACCGTAATATTTTTCATGTTTAAATACCTCCATTTAATTTTTATTTTTCCTATTAAAAATGAATCATTCTTTTACAGAATAAAAAGAGACAAAATCAAAACAGCGAGATTGGTTATAAGGATAGCAAGGACAGGCATTCTCATAAATCGGATCCAAGTTGAATACTCAATTTTATTCATTTCTAAACCACCCATTAATATTCCAGAAGTTGGGCTTACAAGATTAATCACGCCGTGGGTAGAAGCAAAAATCATAATCATGATTTCTGGGGCAATCCCCATTTCATAAGCGAGGCCACCCATGATTGGCATAGTGACATAAGCAAGTCCTGAAGAAGATGGAATTAAGAAAGCTAAGAAGAAGTAGACAATAAAACTACCAACAACGAATAAGACAGGTGATAAACCGCCTAACAGATTTGTTGCACGATCTAAGATAAGCAAATCTAAATGTGTAGAAGCCATTAAAACCGAAGTGCCTCTTGCTACTACAATAATTAAAACAACTGACAACATATCACTTGCTCCAGCAATAAATGCAGAAATAGTTTCTTTTTCCTTCAATCTGTAGACAAAAGCGATGATAAGACCCATAATTAAAAACAACATAGATAGGTCTCCAAAATACCATTCGCCAAAACTATTGCCAGTCAAAAAAGCAGTCCAGTTATTAAAAAACATAATGCCAAAGTTTTGCCAAGGGATTAAAGAGATAATCATGATTAAGAAGGATAGTCCAAATAAAATTAAAACGATTTTATGTTTTCTTGTAAACGAAAAATCTTTTGAGGTTTCTTTTCTAAATTCTCTATTCATATTTTCTTGTTCTTGTAAGGAAAGAATTGTAGAACCTTTGTCAGCTTTTACTTTTTTAGCATAGCTCATGACAAAGTATAAAAAAGGCAATAACGTTACAATCCATAAAGCTATTCCAATTCCAATAACGAGTCCAGCATTTGTATCAATATTAATAGCCTTCAAAGCATCCATAGCTACCCCTGTTGCAAATGGATTGACCGTTGAGCCTAAGACACCAGCACCAGAACCCAATAAAACAGTTCCAACAGATACGATGGTATCAAAACCAGCTGCAACCATGACAGAAGTCAATAAAGCATAAAAAGGCAACGTTTCTTCGGCCATGCCAAAAGTCGAGCCACCGATTGAAAATAAGATCATTAAAATCGGAATAATAATAAGTTCATTCCCTTTTAATTTTTTTACAACGGACTGAATACCAGCTTCTAGAGCACCGGTCTTGTTGACAATACTCAAATAGCCACCAAGCATTAAAATAAAAATACAAATTTCAATGGCATCTTTAAAACCATTAAAAGGAGCCATAACAATTGTTGAAATGCTTGCAGGTATAACTTTTGCAACTGCATCTGGCGTAGTTAATAGAGTGGGATCAAAGGGTTGACCAGCTAAAGCAACAGAGACTAGAGCTAAGGCAATAAGAATAATAAACAAAATACTAAATGATGAAAGTGATAGTCGTTTCTTTTTTTCCATGAGACATCTCCCTTATCTTAAAAAAAGTTTGTTTGCGCTTACAACTATAATATAAGACAGTTTTGTATGGCAAAAATGAAAAAAATCTACACTAATTAGTACAATTGTGTTGAATTGTATGGAGGAGGAAAAAAGGTGCATATTTTACTAGTAGAAGATGATAAAGAAATAACAAACTTATTGTATTTTTATCTTACCCGTCACGGATGGAAAGTGACAAGTTGTGAAACCTATCAAGAAGCAATTGAACAAATAAATTCGACAATATCTATTTGCGTACTCGACTTAATGCTTCCAGATGGAGATGGGTTAGATTTATTAGTAGATATTAAAAGGCAATATCCTGACATGCCCAGTATTATAATCTCTGCTAAAACATCTAGTTTGGATAGAGTAAAAGGTTTTGAAATTGGAACGGATGACTATGTTACAAAGCCATTCTTACCAGAAGAATTAATTTATCGTATTTCTAAATTAACTCATTCAAGGATGAATCATTCTCTTTTTAAAATTCAAGATTATACAGTGAATGAGCAACAAAGAGCAATTTACGATGGCAACCATAAATTAAATCTTAGTACAAAAGAATTAGATACCCTACTTTATCTCATCCACAATAAGGGTGTTGCTTTATCCCGAGAACAAATTATTGCTGCTGTTTGGGAAGATGACAGTTTTGTTAATGATAGGATTATTGACAATCAGATAAAAAATTTGCGAAAAAAAATGCCACGACTTGTTATCGATACACTTTACGGGTACGGCTATCGGATGAACGGATGAGAAAAGTATCGTGGTTGACAAATCGGTCGATAAAAATACTTTTGCCGCTTTTTATTTTAGTGTTTATTATTGGATTAGGCATTCTTTATGGATGGTCTTATTATTATTTTGGTACAATTTTTGAAGATCGAGTCATTAACGAATATACGTACCAGAAAAAACAAGATAGAGGTGTAAATAATGAATGGATTGTTGGCGTTACAACAGATAATATCGATGTAGTAGAAGCCATTCATGGAGAAGAAGTTAAAAAAATAATTGAAGACTTGAAAAAAAATCAGAATCAAAATAAACAAATTTATAGAGAAACAATTAACGATAAACAATTGCTGGTAATGATTGAATTAGATACTAAAAATGGAGAGCAGATATATGAGTACTCTATTATTCGAGATCTCTATATGGAAATTTTACCAAAGATAGGTGGGTTCTTTTTTATATTTTTAGTGATTTTATTCTTATCAGCTTTTATTTTGTTCAAACGGTTGAGTGATCAATTATATAAAAATATTTCAATTGTTAAAGATCAAGCTGAAATAATATCAACGGATAAAGCATCTGCAGATGAAATTACAATTGAAACAAAAGATAGTGACATCCAATCATTGGTTTCTTCATTTAATATTATGAAAAAACGTTTAATTGAAAAAGACGAGAGAGATCAAGCGATGATTGGTTTTATTTCACATGAATTGAAGACACCTACAATGGTCATTAAAGGGTACACTAATGCTGCAATAGACGGATTGTATCCTAAAGGTTCTCTACAGGACTCTTTGGTTGTCATTAATGAGCAAGTAAGTAGAATTGAAGATAAAACTTCAGAACTGTTGCGTTTTTCTGAATATGTTTTAGAAAAAAACAAAGAAAAAAAAGTCGAATTAGTTAATTTGACAGCAATCATTAAAAGAACTATTGATATGTTTAGACCGTTAAATAAAAAAAATGTTCAATTTGAGCAAATAAAACCTGTTTACTATCATGGCTATCCTAATTTGTTAACTATTTTATTTGAAAATTTAATTCAAAATCAGCTTAATTATTCTGATGATTTTATAGCGATTGAATTAGTAGAAAAAAAAGACAGCATTTGTATTTTATTTAAAAATGATGGGCAAATTGTTTCATTGATAGATTATCCTGACATTTTCGAACCTTTTTCAACAAGAAATCCTGACGGAAGTGGATTAGGTCTAGAAATTGCACAAGAAATAGTAAAATCACATGGTGGAACTCTTTTGTTAATTAGTACCAAAAAAAAGACTATTTTTGAAATAATTTTTAAGAAGGGTGAAACAGATAAAAGTAAGGTATAACGACTACGAATAGAAAAATAAAGGTTTGTGCTGATAAATCTGAACAGTTTATGTTTCTGAAAATAGCTGGAAATAAAATTTATTCTGGTAATAAAGAAATTCAATAAAAATAGTAGTATGATAGAAGAAGACAAGATAAATTTAGTAAGTCAGGAAGTGTTGAAAAAATGAAGCCAACGATAACGTATGAAGAAATAGTAGCTGTTAAAAAAAATAAAACAATTGGCTTTGTGGATGTTCGTAGTCCTAAAGAACACCGTTTTTCTACCATTCCAGGAGCAGTGAACATTCCTGTTTTAGATGATGAAACGCGTGCAACGGTAGGAACTTTGTATGTCAATGGAAAAGTAGAAGAAGCCAAGCAATACGGTGTAGATTGGGCAGCGAGTCAACTACCTAGTATGTATACTCACTACCAAAAACTATTAGACCAGTATGATGAATTGGTTATTTTTTGTAGCCGAGGTGGCATGCGTTCTAATTCTATTTTTTCATTATTAAAAGCAATGGGATTACCAGTAAGTAGATTAAATGGTGGGTATAAAGCTTACCGTCATTATATTAATGAGCATCTAGATACTGAACTAACAAAGGCAGCATTTGTGACTCTTTACGGCCTTTCAGGTAGTGGGAAAACAGAAATTTTGAAAGAACTCTCGAGAAAAGGAGCCAATATTTTAGATTTAGAAGGTTGTGCTAATCACAGAGGGTCTATGTTAGGCAGTATCGGGCTATCTGAACCTCATTCACAAAAGGCATTTGAGAGTTTACTTTTTGAAGCTAGTCAAGGGTGGAAAGAGGGAGAGGTAGTTTTTACTGAAGGAGAAAGCAAACGGATTGGAAATGTTGTGATTCCTTCAAGTCTATTTTCTGCAATTAAAGAAGGTAAAAAATTCTATATTGATGCGCCTTTAGAATTACGAGTTGCCCAGATTCATCGTGACTATGTAAAAGAAGACAATCAAAAAGAATTATCTGATTCCTTAGGTGCTTTAAAAGCCTTTATTAATGAGGAGCGAGTTCATTTATTTCAAGAGCAAATCATGAGTGGCGATGTAGACTTAGTCATAGAAAGCTTATTGGTGTCTTATTATGATCCGCGTTACAATCACCATAAATCACAACGAGATTTAACACTGGTTAGTCTAGACGCTGTAGAGACAGCGGATAGAATACTAGAATGGCAAAAAGAAAGCGAGCAAAAATAAATGATGGAAAATCAATGGTTAGATGGATTATTTATCTGCGGTGGCTGTAATGCAAAAATCGGTCCTGGAGATTTAAGTAGTATCTTAGAAACATTACCCAAACAAGAGGATAAGCATTTATTAGTCGGATTTGACTCTGCAGATGATGCAGCAGTCTATCAACTGACCGAAGAACTAGCGATGATTCAAACGATGGATTTTTTCCCTGCAATGGTTAGTGATCCTCGATTATTTGGTCAGATTGCAGCAGCAAACGCAATGAGTGATGTTTTTGCAATGGGTGGAGAAGTGCTAACAGCGATGAATATGGTTTGTTGGCCAGAAGAAAAATCTTTAACCATCTTAGCTGAAATACTAGCTGGTGGACAAGAGAAAGTAAAAGAAGCAGGTGGTATTTTGGTTGGTGGTCATTCTATTCATGATTCTCTACCAAAATATGGTTTATCTGTATCAGGAAAGGTCCACCCTGATAACATTTACAGAAACGATACATGTGAACTAGGCGATAGCTTAATTCTTACTAAACCATTAGGAACAGGGATTGTGACAACCGCTTATAGTGCCGGTGAAATGGGTGAAGAAGAATTTCAAGCAGCAGCTGCTTCGATGACGTTATTGAATGTGTATGCGTCAACGATTTTGAAGAAATATACGGTACACAGTTGTACGGATGTAACAGGTTTTGGTTTATTGGGGCATTTGAATGAAATGTTAACAGATCAATTTAGTTGTGTACTAGAAAGCTCAGCGACACCTATTTTAAAAGGAGCTTATAAAGGGGCTCAGGAATTTTTGATAACAGCTGGTGGACAAAGAAATCGGAATGCACTAAGTTCCGATGTGAAATTTGAGTTTGATGATTACGCTCTAGAGGAACTATTTTTTGATCCCCAAACCTCAGGTGGCTTATTGGTTAGCGTACCAACAGCTCAAGCCAATGATTTGCTACTTGAATTACAGGCAAAAGGCTTAACTAGTGGGATAATCGGTGTTGTTACAGAGCGCTCTGATTATAAAATGACTATCTATTAAACTAGATTAAAAAGATGAAAGAAGGGTGAAAAACGATGCACGAAATAAATGCGTTAGAACAGGCTTGTCCGATGCCAGTAATCTTAACGAAAAGAGCGATGAAAGAATTTTTGAATGAAGACTTAATTGTTTTAGTAGACAATAAAATTGCTACGCAAAATCTAAAAAAAATGGCAGATCAATTAGGATTTAAAACAACGATAGAACAAACTAGTGCTTCTTCTTATAGTGTTCAATTAACAAAAGAACAAGGAGAAAAGAGTTTAATTAACCAAGTTAGTAAACAACAACCGATTGTTTCGAAAAAAGAAACGGAACCAAAACAACAACCTTATATTGTGAGTATCCATTCTGAAATCATTGGTACAGGTTCTAAAGACTTAGGTACAACGTTAATGAAAAGTTTCTTCTTTTCGTTATCTGAACAAGAAAAATTGCCTGATAAGATTCTTTTTTATAACGGTGGAGCCAAATTAACTGCTAAAGGTTCACCTATTTTACAAGATTTACAAGCCATGGCAAGTGATGGAGTAGAAATTTTGACTTGTGGTATTTGTGTTGAATTCTTTGAACTTGAAGACCAGCTTATGGTTGGTGAAGCAACAAATATGTACCGTATTGTCGAGTTGCAAAGCCAATATAAAACGGTATCTCCATGATTAATCGCAGACACTATGGGATTCTTGCTTTTGAGAGCTCATCAGCTGCCTCGCAAGCAGAAATCAAGATAACAGAAAAGAACTGGACTTGTCGCTTGATTCCGATTCCCGAACAACTTTCAGCCGGCTGTGGTTTGGTCTTGCAGCTTTCAATGGATGACGTAAAGGAAATCAAAGCGTTTATCACAAAAGAAGCGATTAGTTGTGAGGGGATTTATGAAGTGATAGTCTCAAAAGAACGTAAAAAAACTGTTTCACCTTGGAAACAATAAAGGATAGGAGGCAATAATGGATTATTTTGATAACGGTGCAACAACACTAATCAAGCCGCCTCAAGTAGCAGATGCTGTATACCAGGCTATCCAAAGCCAAACAATCGGAAATCCGGCTCGTGGCAGTCATGCACCAGCGCTGCAAGCTTTACGTCAAGCCGAGCAAACACGAATAAAAATCGCCCAATTGTTTCATGCACAAGATGCTAGTCAAATAAGTTTTACCTCGAATGCGACGATGGCTTTCAATTTGCTTTTAAAGAGTGTATTGAATCCAACAGATGCCGTTATTACAACAAAAAATGAACATAATTCTGTATTGCGACCACTTTATCAACTAGAAAAAGAAGGTTTACAACTTGATTTTCTTGAATTAGATGAAAGAGGACAAGTACGATTAGATCAATTGGAACAGTTAACGAAAAAAAATACTAAAGCGATTGTTATCAATCACATGTCTAATGTTACAGGTCAAATAACGGATTTGAAAAAAGTTGGCGCCTATTGTCGAGAAAAGCACATTTTGCTCATTGTTGATGCTGCGCAAAGTGCTGGTGTGGTACCAATTGACGTGGTTGAGATGCAGATTGATGGGTTGTGTTTTACTGGGCACAAAAGCCTTTATGGGCCTCAAGGAACGGGCGGAATCGTTTTAAATCAACCTAACTTTAATTTGAAAACAGTATTTAGTGGAGGAAGTGGCAGCCATTCCTATGACAAAGAAATGCCACAACAGATGCCAGGTCTCTTCGAACCAGGAACGTTAAACGTACATGGTTTAGCAGGTTTAGAAGCAGGCTTAGATTATGTTGCAGAACGATCGGTAGAATCGATTCAAAAACAATTACAAGAACTGACACTTTTTTTTCTTGAAGAAGTTTCTATCATTCCAGAGATAACAATCTATGGGTGTAATCTAAAAAGCTTAAAAGAAAATCCAGAGCAACATGGCGCAGTTATTAGTTTGAATTTAGCGGGTTGGAGTTCAGGGGATCTAGCAGATGTCTTGTACGAAGAATATGATATTTGCGTTCGCTCAGGCGCTCATTGTGCCCCGCTCGTTCACGAGCATTATCACACAATCGAAAGTGGAATGGTTCGCTTTAGTTTTTCTAGCTTCAATACAAAAGCAGAAATAAATAGAGCTATTGAAGCTTTAACAGAGCTGGCTTTAGAAAAATAGAGAAAAGATGGCAAACAAACCATCTTTTCTCTATTTTTTTGCTGAAGAAAAAAATTTGGAAGATTAGCTGATAGTACTTAACAATTAACTAACATTTGTCATATAATTTCTTAATATTTATAACTACAGTTATTAAGTGTGCTATAATCATACTGTTAAATAAGAATTTTGGAGGAGAAAGAGTGAAAAAGAAAGTCGTATTTTTATTTTTTGTATTATTTACTATATTAAGTGCTAAGCCGGTATCAGCTATAGAATCAATCTCAAGCTCAGCTTTTAATCAAGATGGTTTTGAAGTGAAAGTGGAGACGACCAAAGATAACTATAAGAAGAATGAGAGTGTCGATTTAAATTTAACGATCAAAAATAATAATAATTTTTCAATTAATAATATAACTATAAGTAGTCTTATACCAGATACACTGAAATTGAAAGAAGCAATTCCTGATATTGTAATAAAAGAATTAAAACCTAACGAAACGTACTCACTTTCTAATCCAATTACTATGAAATTTTCTTCGTCAGAATTAGAGAATAATAATGAGACGATTGGGGAAAATCCGGAATTAGAAAATGACAGCAGTACTATTGGGAAAGATTCAGTAATAGTCAAACCAGAAAATGATTCAAAAAATAAAACAAATTTTCCTGATATCATAACAGATTTGTCTGAAAAAAATAATCAATTAATACATATAAAAAAGAAACAATCAGACTTATTGGGACTGGGAAAAAACTCAGTCTCTGAATAAAAAAATCCCCAACTCCTTCAATTAGAAAGTGTTGGGGATTTTTATCGTTTTAAAAGACACAGTGAGCCAAATACCTTATAATTTAAGTACGACCAAAAACCAAAGGAGTGACTCACTATGTATCAAAATTATAACACAATGGAAACAGCCTTAACACTACAATTGGATTTTACAATCCCGAATGATCATGAAGCCCGCCTCATTAGCCGTTTTGTCGATTCGATTCCTTCGGAATTTCTTCTTGAAGAGACGTCTCATACAGGTCGTCCTGCTTTTCATCCCGCCATGCTTTTAAAAATGTGTTTGTTTGCCTATAGTCGCACAACCTTTTCTGGACGTAAAATGGAACGGATGAATGAAGAATCCATTCCTATGAAGTGGTTAACGGGCGATACTTCTGTTAGCTACAAGACCATCAACAACTTCCGTTCAA